>DATJWZ010000556.1:0-3226 GCA_035500795.1 Candidatus Eiseniibacteriota bacterium
GATCACTCAGTGTGTTCTGATCGGTTATGAAAATTCTTTACTCTACATGATTCTTCAACCGCTTACCAGAATGGCGTTCTGATCCGTCCGGATCGACGCTGATCAGTTCTGAACATGGAACCATCACGTTTTTATCACGTGATGAAAGACAGCGAATTCGGGAATGAGCTTGGGAGGCGATTTCTACGTATCCGGCTCAATGAGCGTGTTCGGGATTTTCTCGCCAGTCATTGTGGGTGTTGTTCTGCCAGACGTTCAATCCACTCCTTGCGGACGGGCGGGATGTAGTTTGGCAACAGAAAGCCGCCTTGGTCGAACCAGTCGCTTGCGGCAGGACCGACGTAGCCTTCCATCCACGAAGCCGGGTTCTTGCGCCAGTGCCGCCGAATGTAGCGAACGACTCGCTCATAGAGCTTCTCAAATTCCCGCTGTTTGTCTTGAAACACCGCATAAATGCGCCCTTGCGTGAGGGCAGGGCGGCCTTCCCACGTCGTTATACCCGACAGCGATAGCTCGAACACCGGCTCGGTCTGCTCGTCTATGCGGTAATAGGGCGGCTGTGCGTTCGCCACATAGGCCCTTTGCAGATTGGGAGCAAATCGTTCGCTCCACAGAGCCAGAATTTGTCCGCCGATATTCTCAGGGATGAAAGCTAGGCGCTCCAGGTTCGCCCGCGTTTCCGCTCCGCATTGCAACTTGCAGGGGTTCTTTCTCGTGCATTGCGAGAAGGAAGTTGTTTACATCTTGCGGAAGCAAATGCAGTTGTGTCTGGCGGCCCATCGCCCTAATTCTAAACGGCTTGTGTACGCCAACTGTGGTTAGCAGGCCATTTCACTCTTCAACCCAGAGGAAAACTCTTTTCCTCGCGGTGGATGAGTGATATCCGGATTTTGCGACAGTTGACAACGTTTTCCTTGGGCGCAAGGCCAACCGTCCTTGACCTTGCCAAACTAGATTCGCTAATCTTCTCGCTTCCCACTCGGCCCTGTTTCTGCTCCAGCAATAAGGAAATCAGATGTTCGTCGTCACGCTCTTGAAGATCGTTACTGTTCTCCGGTGGGGCGTCGGGATCACGATCCTCGCGGCTGCATGGCTTTTGAAAGAAGATGAAGAGGGCCGGATTACCAATTGGCTCGAGGATAAGCGAAAAGCGGTCGCTAAAAGACGTGACCAAACGTTGTCGAAGGCCGGGATCTACGTCCAGTCACTCGCGTCAGTCGTCACAGGTTTATTCATAACTGTTTTTGGAAAGAGGTTGTTATCGATACACGCAATATTTATATCACTCCTGTTGTCGTCGCTGCCATTCGTACTGCCGCTAGCTGTAGCGACGATAATCAAAGGGCCTAACCCAGAGAGTGGTGGGATGAATGGGATTTATGTTACGTCGCTGATGGCATTCATACTTGCAACGTCTACGATTGTGTGTATACGGTATAGATCGTCTAAGGCGATTAAGATAATAGAGGGCGCGTTATTTGCCGTCGGTATTGCCAGCTATGTAGTCGGCTATGTTTGGTTGTTATCTCACGCTTTTCGTATGGAAGATATCCTCTCGTATTCATTGTTCCTTTTAGGGGCGATACTATCAGTTAGTATCGATCTGTCATTCATGGTGACCATGCGATGGAGTTTTCAAAAGATTGATACCGCAAACAGCCTCCAAGCAATTGCGTTGTTACTATTTGTTGCTACATTGACATCAGCAATCATAATCGTAGGTACTGCTTCCTCATTCATTTACGTACGTCACGCAAATCTGGAAATGTTTGCGGAGTATTCGTACATGCCACACAGATTTGGGTTTCGTGATATCGTCCTTAGTTTCGCAGAAACAACGGCAATTGTCGGATTTTCCTGTGCGTTCGACATTTTACTTTCCTGTTCAATCGTTGTTATCTGTCTGGGCATCAGCCTTAATAGCCTCGTTTGGGCGTTTGTTGATCGAAATATTTATTCTTTCAACCGTCACAAAATTCTGATGAATAAAAAGCTCTTGTGGTCAGCCGGAATCGCGATCTGTACGGAACCACACGTCTGGAATTTGGCAGTGAGGGCAGTGAAGACCGGGTGGCTGTGACCACTCCGCCCTGTTGAAAGAAGTTCTCGGGCCTTTGTTGAGATCGCTGACGAAACCAGATGAGATGAGTTCTACATGTCTGTTTTGGGACACAAGGGCTGATGAAAACGAGTTAGGCTATCAGCGCCGTCGACGTATGTGGTCGTCAGCCTTAGTGGAGCCTGAGAGCCCGCGGATGAGTTTGACCCTGGATGCCGTTGAGTACAACGGACTGTCGCCTTCTCTTCGGAGAGGAGCACGCGAGGGAGACTTTCGCGATTTGTGCATCCTTACGTCGCACGGCGGAAGGAGACAGTGGAAGTTTTGTATCCGCGGTGCTGTGGGCTGGATGTGCACAGGTCCTCCATCCCCTTCACCTCAGCCATGGGGGTGGGGGTTCCCCGGCGGCCGCCCGTTCTAGGAGGAGGTTGACACCCTAATTTCGATATCTCAAGAGAGCGAGGTGTGTTCAGACTGAACCCGCCTAGCGATTGAAAACATTGGGTTTAGTCATAATGAACTAGCACGGTAGCCAGCACAGGGGTGCGGATTCGAATCAAAAGACGTGGGTGGACTATTTTTCCCATCCGAAATTAAGCCAAGGCTGTCCCGAGATGACGGCTTGGCGTAGCCAAATTGCCTACTTCTGCCCCCTTCGGGACTGGGGGTGAATCTCTGCCGCTATCCGACCTTCAAGCCATGGGTCTGCCAGCATTCGGCTGCCCTGCCTCTTCCGCTTTGCGGCGAGAAGGTCGTTTTAGATAACCCGTTCCAGTTTCCTGCGGCGTTAGGCTGGAAAAAATGACTGCCGAAAGTTGAACCGCTCCTCGCAAAATCTGTTTGGGCGGTATCTTGCCTTACCGTCCCTCCGCTTCGATGGCGTCGGTCGGTGCCTTCGAATCAGGTGCAATAGAGTTGGGTCACCTGATGCTGAACATCATTATTATTTATTGTTACTGCATGATTACTGCCGCAATATGAACTGTATTTGAAGAAGCGTCACATTATGCAAGTGCCTATCTCTTCATCTGGGGACGATTTTCGTTACGGAATTGTCAGAGGAGATTCCTTGGTGACATATCACAAATCTAGGTAGATATCATCTTTCGGTATTATCCGCTTCGGACGCAGGCTTCTCTTCCGGTTCTAGCTGGGCCGATGTTGAGC
>DATJWZ010000557.1:0-2522 GCA_035500795.1 Candidatus Eiseniibacteriota bacterium
GCCCTTCAGATCAGGGTTTGGCATTGAAAGATCTCCGATAATAAACTGCGATTGTCCTCCAGGCCCGAAAGCGTAGACATCAGCGGTGTGCTCCACGGTATAATCCTGACCAGGTCCCGCGGGAGTGACCTTATATTCCGCGTAATAGCGCGCCGCGATGGCCGCAAGCTGTGCGGAAGTCCCGCGCATGCCGATAACGTTGGTGCCAAAGAGAGCGGTGTACTGGCGCATTATTTCATCCGTATCCCGGTTTGGATCGACTGTGACGAACAAAATTCGAAGATTTTGGGCGGACTTTCCCATCCCGCGAATCATATGCGCGAGATCGTAAAGCGTGATTGGACACACATTCGGACAATTCGTGTAGCCAAAATAGAGCAAAACAGCTTTACCCCGAAAATCCGCCGCGGTGACAACCTTATCCGTGTCGGCATCCGTCAGGGTAAATTCCAGGCGCGGCAGCAGCGCCCGGGAGTCGAAATCCTGGGTGCTGAAGCTATGCTTCCTATGGCAACTGCTCAAAAAAATCAGGAGGCACAGGGCGACCACCCGTAATGGCTTCATGCTTGTCGGCATGTCAATTGCAGCAATGTCGGCTGCATATTCGTTTCAGGCATAATATTGGCTCCAGAAGTCATAATCAGCGTATCGAGCCGCTGGAACATCCAGACCGTCAGGCCGATGGTAAGGAAAAAAGCGGAACTGTAAGGATGAGGGAGATGCTTTTCCCGACATTGTGCCGCCACCGGGGCGGTGAAGCCGAGGCGCAGCACCTGCACCAGCATCACCAGCAACACGCTTTTGCAGGAATAATATCCCAGAAAAATAAATGTCAAAAAGGGTGTACCCCACATTAACAGGTCAAGCCCCAGAGAGTGCGACCAGGTCGGGTTATAGGCTGCATTGCGCGACTTGCCGTAGCGCCCGACAAATAACGCAATCTTGAAGGTCATGGGCAAAATGATGAGCTCCATCGCGCCGACGTCGATCAGTGTGAAGCGCCACTCCACATTTGCCACCGCGCCAACGGGGTGAAAAAGGGCGGTACTGCACCGTGGAACGGCCCGAGAGCAACAAGGCCGGCAGAACAAAAAGCAGCCTTAGCAGGACGGAGCCCCTTACTGCCCTTCGAGTAAGTTGGTGTGACATGCCGCAGCGCAATAAGCCAAACCATCCCACGTGATAAGGTTTGGTCGTAATTTTTTCGATAACTCGCTTGGCGGGGCCGCTTGGGCGCTTGGCCACGACCGCGAAAGTAAGCAATCCCTAAAGCGTTTGGGTAAAAAAGAACGCAAGATACAGATTCCAGCCGGGCGTGCTCCGCTTACATCCTAAGGAAAGTCTGATTAAGTCTATAATGAGCAAATTAACCTATTGATATAATGGGATAACAATTGCCTCCAAAGGACTTGATCAGACCTTCCCTAACGCCAACAGGGATCTACATTTTTTCGTGCCCGATGAGGCACGTGCCGCCGTCAACCAAGCTCACCGCCGGGATGATGGAGGGGGGCTAGCGCGGAACCCGTCTGAAGGCATACTGGTGCCATAGACACCAACGATGGACGGACGCCGTTGCTGTCGCCGTTAGCATTACACTGGCCGTCAGGCATCGAGGATTACGGCGCGCCAGAAGCTCCATAAACCGGCGCGGTGACAGCAATGCTGGAGCCATTCTCGAAAGTCAGCGTCACTTCTACCGTGTCGCCGACTTTCATCATGGGCTTCATGCACATCAGATGGTAGCCGCTGGGGTCGAAGCTCACGCTGCCATGCGCCGGCACGACGATGGTTTTGACATCCCACATCATCTGCACGCCGCCGCTCTGCCCGCTCTGATGCAGCACCACCACCCCACAAGCGGGCGACGACGCACCAATCAGCACTGCGGCCGTATCACCGCTATTCTGCAACACCATATAACCACCGGCAGGGATGCTCGGCAGCAGATAGCGAATCCAGGGTTTACTCGCCGTCACTTGCGGGGTTCCTGCCTGCGCCAGCAGCGGTGTCATAGCCAAAAGAGCCGTACCAATTAGCCGATGGAGTTGTCTCACGTCATTCTCCTTCGCAACGAATTGTTTGCTCTTCATACACCCAACCATCCCTTTTTGAAAGTTTCTCCGAGACGGCAAACATTATCCCGACCCTACCTTCGGCATTCAAACAACGGCGGGGTACCAGACGCAATCTCTGGTTGGGTGCCTGTCTGGCTGCCACCTCCCCTTTGAGGTGAAAGCGGCGATTGCCAATCTGCAACAGCCGCGCGGCAAGCGCGGACCGCAGCATAAGAGAAATGGGGCGGTCGCCCTTACCTTAAGCCCAACAGTATAATGTTTTCCTACATTACATCATGCGATGTGGGGACGAATAACGAACAGCTTCTGGAAGACCCGCTCTATCTCGGCCTGCGGCAGAACCGCGTGCGCGGCGACGAATACATGGCGTTCATCGACGAATTCGTCGATGCGGTGCAGGCGCTCTATCCGAAGTGCTGCATCCAGTGGGAAGATTTCGCCAAC
>DATJWZ010000558.1:0-2632 GCA_035500795.1 Candidatus Eiseniibacteriota bacterium
GTGGACGATGCTGACGTTTTCTCTGTCGGGAGGGAATTGGTTTGATCGGACTTAGTAAGTTGGGAGTAAGTGGTGGGACGGTGGCGCATGGTCCCACTGTTACAGATCTAGAATTCTCAGTAAAGGTTATGCGTCACAAGGCGAAAATAAATTTCTGTGGAAAACGTTGGAGTGGGGTGGTGCGGGAAAGGTGTGTGGGAGTTGGAGTTAGGGGAGGTGGGTTTGGGGATTCCCGAAATGGGAATGGGCGTGGGTGCGAATTGGGAAGGAGTCGGGGAGTTTTGCACAGGGGAAGTTAGCGAGATCTCTTGGTGTCGGCTTCATCGTGCCCACCTTTCGCAAACGGCGCGAAAGAGTGGGGTAGCCGCACCCGGCAGCCGCCGGCTGTAACCTACGGAACGACAATGAAGGCTTTGTTGCTGGAAAGCGTATTAGTGGGCGTTGTGACCTGAATGAAACCGCTGCTCGCTCCGTTTGGAACTATCGCTTTTATGTAGTGTTTCGAGACCACAGTGAACAGTGCGGGCGTCCCATCAAACGTCACACTAGTCGTTCCGGTCAAGTTGGTCCCGAGGATCCTGACATAGTTGCCGGATTTCCCGAAGGTCGGACTGGCTGCGACGAACGGCGCAAGTCCCATTGAGAGACCGAAGGTTGTGCCGCAGCCCTCTTGAATTTCGCAGGTTGAAGATTGGAACGAACCGCCTAATTGGGAGGATCCGTAGAAGTAGCCGTTTGTATCCTGCAGCAGAGGCGCGAAAGGTGCGAATCCGTCACCACACCCTCTCACAGAGCAGAATGTGTCGAGTCGTGTGAACACGCCTGCAGGACTGAATTGGAACAAGGTGCCGCAATTGAACGAACCGAGGCAAAAGTCGATGTCACCATTCGTCGTGCCATAGAAATTTCCGTCGCTTCCGTAGACGAGAGCGGCGGTCGGGTGCAGTCCATCGGTGCAGAGTTGTGTGCAGAAGCTGTAAACAGAGGTGAAGGAGCCATCGGGCGTTATCTTGAAGATCGTGCCATTGCCAGCCCGGCCGCCTTCGTAGGTCGTCCCGTAAAAATCTCCATCGTTGCCCTGAACAAGACCTGCAATAGGTGATTCCCCATCCATGCAGAGCTGGGCACAGAAATCATAGATGGTTGTTAACGTGCCGGCCGGAGTAATCTTGAAGACGGTGCCTGCCCCAAAAAGGCCACCCTGGTAGGTAGTTCCGTAGAAGTTGCCATCGCTGGACTGGAGGAGTCCGCCCATTGGCCTCATACCGTCCGCGCAACTTGCTTTCGTGCAGAACGCGTAGAGCGTGGTCAACGTGCCCGCAGGTGTCAGTTTGAAGATTGTGCCACCGCCCCCGATGCCATCCGAACTTGTGGTGCCATACAGATTGCCATCAACCCCTTGTACAAGGCTGTTTGGGTTTGCACCGTCGGTGCAGTACCCGGAGCAGAAGGTGTGAAGAACGACATACCTGCCTCCGGCTGTGATCTTAAAGAGTGTGCCGGCGTTAATGTCAGTTCCGCCATAAGTAGTCGTTCCGTATAAGTTGTTGTCGTTAGCTTGAATGAGAGCGGTGACGGCCGTCAGGCTGTAAATACATGTTGGTACGAAACAAACCGTATATATGCTGGTTACTTTGCCCGAAGGGGTCATCTGGAAAACATTGGTTTGTGTGGTGCCATATAAATTGCCATCGGTTCCCTGGATGAGAGCCGCACTCGGCCACGCACCGTTACTATCGTCAAAAACTGCGAGAGTTTTGACTGTCTGGGCCGAAGCAAGAAATGAGGTTGCGCAAAAGACGGCCAACAAGAACGTCGGGCGAAGTGCACATTGTTTCATGAGTCCTCTGGCCTCTGAGCGCAAATCTTAGCTATGACTACAAGTTGTGAGCAAGGTGGCGATGCGCGTCGAATTCTTCCGAGAAGAATGTTATAAATTTTAGACTTTGTGAAGATACTACGTCGGTTCCCGTGCACATTCCTTGGGTAGAAAGAATGCCGGGTGCCCCATGCCGCGTGCCCTATCCTCGCCACTCCGAACCGATTGGTCTCCACTGATCTTTCGGGAAATCGCGCAGTGATCACCCGGGTGTCATCCTGAGCGATAGCGAAGGACCTCTGCAACTTGCTGGCAGTAACGATGGTGCCGGCAAAGTGCACAGGTCCTTCGTCGGGCGAAAGGCGCCCTCCTCAGGATGACAAGAAAAAATCAAAGTCAAAAGCCGCGGGCGTGGGCGCCCGCGCCACGAAAACCTGACCACGAAAACCGGCGTTGACTTACCGTGCGCAACGGAGTAGCTTTGGCCCCGCTTCATCCGGAATCCGTTTGGACTTTTTCTGTCTGGCTTTTTTCTGTTCGGCATTTTTCTGTTTATCCCAGCTAAACCAGGAGAGCAACATGCGAGTGCAAGCAGCGCTTTGTGCGGTGGCGGTGTGTTTGTCGGTGGCGCGGGTGGCGGTGGCGCAGGATGCGGTGAAGGCCGATCCGAAACATTACAGCGTGATCAGCGAGAACGATGAAGTCCGAATTCTGAAAGTGCACTACGGAGCGCACGAGAAGTCGGTGATGCATAGCCATCCGAATGCCGTTGTCGTGTATCTGACCGATGGCAAGACGAAGATGACGATGCCG
>DATJWZ010000559.1:0-1583 GCA_035500795.1 Candidatus Eiseniibacteriota bacterium
GAGCGGACTGCCCTACTTCAGGATGTGCAAGGAAGGCGGCTTCGATTCATCGGGAAATGTGGGCCCCCAGCTAAGGAATTTCCGAATTCGTAACAAACTTTGATGTCCGAGTCGATTCCTTCAGTCTTTAGAGTAATCTTCGCTCCCGGACTGAGAAGTAACGTCCCAGTTCACGTTTTCTCGGCGGCCTGTTTCCTTTCCCCTTGGCCCCAGTCCTACTATAGGCAGAATCACAATTCAAAATGCAGGCATCCTCTCGCTGCCGTGGTCGAGCGCGAAGCTCCGGGTTGGCGGGAAAGTGTGTGTAAAAGGAGGAACACAATGGGAATGCTCCAGACGCTGTTGGCATTAGTTGTCCTTATTTACGTATTGTGCGTGATTGTCCAGGGTGTGCAAGAGGTACTCAAGTCATTCCTCAATACGAAAGCCACCATCATGGCGAGAACCCTCTTCAATTTCATGGGTGAGCACCTACTGACCCCAGAACAAATAGCGACTGCATTGAAGATGCGTGGCTTCGACAGTCTCGCAGCTCTCGAGCACTTCAGCAAAGATGATTTCCGAAGCCTGATTGACACAATCCCATTCACAGATCAGCAAGCCCAAATTCTCGCTGATGCGAAAACAACAGCCGAGCAGTTTAAAGATCACGCTGCCGCCTCTTACGACGCCGCCATGGCAAAGTTTCAGAAGTCCTACGCAGCGAACAATAAGAAGTGGGTAATTGGAGTAAGTTTCGGCGTCGTTCTGTTATTGAACGCGAGTGTGATTAAGATGTATGAGGTTTTGGCAGTAGATCAGAAACTTTCCCAGACGATTGCGGGAACCACCTCATCCGTCACTCAGCAAAGTCCTGGGGGAGGACTTCAACCGGTGGATCTCGATGCTGCATATTCCAAGAGCCGTCAAGTGATCACCGATGACTTTCAGAAATATCCGATTCTTCTGAGAACCAAGCAGTACCCAATCGACATACAGGACCCCCTCAATGATTTCGGGCTAATCATCATGGGCATCCTTGTCTCCTTGGGAGCGCCGTTCTGGAATGACATCCTAAAGGGCACCATGGGCCTTAACAATGTGCTAAACACAGCCGCAAAGAAAAATTGACAGGAACCAACAAGCGACTAAAGGCACCTCGCTTCATAGAGTGAGGCGGGATTTAAGCGACAAAGGCTAAAGCGATCCCTTAGCCGTAAAGTTCTGCCAGCAACTCGTATACCCGCCGGAGATGCGGGATTACGATGCTGCCCCCAACCACCATTGCCACGTTCAGCGCTTCTTCTTGCTCCGCCCGGTGCACGCCTAGGCGGTACGCCTGTATAGCGTGGTAAAAGATGCAATCGTCACAGCGCAAGACTGCCGACGCGACCAGTCCCAACAGTTCCTTGGTCTTCGCCGGCAGCGCTCCTTCAAGGTAGGTGTTGTGATCGATGTTGTAGAAGCGCTTGACAAGAAAATTGTTCGCCTTTTCCACCTCGCCGTTGAGGCGCTCTCTCGTATCCAGAAAACGTCGAGCCAGTTCGCTCTTTTCTGAAACATATTTCTCGGTGAAGAGATAGGTCGGTTCTTTGCGCTCTGGA
>DATJWZ010000560.1:0-11779 GCA_035500795.1 Candidatus Eiseniibacteriota bacterium
GACAAGATTCTGGCCGAACGAATGACGTATGAATACTACGGATATCCTCCTGATTGGCTCGACAAGTATCAGGCGGAAATTAAGAAAGTCACCGCGGCAGACGTGAACCGCGTCGCCGCAAAGTATCTGCATCGCGATCAACTCGCCGTACTCGTGGTAGGCAATACAAAAGAGTTCGACAAGCCGCTTTCCTCGCTCGGCGCGGTGAAGGAGATCGACATCTCAATCCCGCCGCCGCCCGCGGACAAATCTGCAAAGAGCGACCAGAAATCCGAAGCCAGCAATCCGGAGGGCAAAGCGCTGGCTGAAAAAGTCGCAACCGCTATGGGAGGCCTGGCGAAACTGCAGTCGATCAAGACGATGCGCGTGAATATTGCGGAAAGTGAACCTGGAGGCTCACCTGCTCCGGTCGATATCATGCTTGCGTTTCCCGATAACATCCACGTCGAGGTACAAACACCGCAGGGTCAATTGACTTTGATCGCGACTGCGAACGTCGGTTACATGAGCATGGCCGGCATGGGAACTCGCAGCATGCCTCCGGCACAGAAAGAAGAAATGCTGACGCAAGTGCGTCACGATCCCATCTACGTGGCGCAGCACGTGAACGACCCTGCAGTGACGTTCACCTCAGCGGGAACCGAAAAAATCGGCGATGTCGACGCCGCGATCCTCGACATTGGAGGCTCGATCCCGTCGTTGCGCTGGTACGTCGATCCGAAAACCGGACGCATTCTGCGCGAGAAATATAAAGGCATGAGTCCGACTGGCCCGTTTGATGGCGAGACAGAATTGTCCGAGTGGCACACCGCTGATGGCCTGACGTTCCCCTACATGCACCAGAATAAGCAGAACGGGCACGAAAGCAGCCTGGTTGAATACAAAAAGATCGAGATCAATCCGACGATCGATCCGAAAGTGTTCGAGAAGCCTGCGGAGAAAGCGGCAGAGCCGTCGAAGTAAGGAACGGGAGCTTCAAACTGCGGCCGGGTGTCTAATCATCCCAAGAGGACACTCCTATGACTCTGCCCCTGAGCCGTGGAGTCTGTTGCGTTCTTGCATTGGCGCTGATCTGCTACGTACCGCTTCATCTCTTAGCCCAGTCCGAATAAGCAAAACACTCAATCCACGAAAGCGCAAAATTCGATTCTAAATTACGCAGGAACGTGGGAAGGAAAGTGCCAGGATGGCCGCACCTTTGTGGTTCTCGCGCTTCGGGCTGAGGGAGATCAATTAGCTGGCACTGTGAGCATCGGCAATATGCATGCCATCTCGACGAAAACCTGGAACGGTCCCGACACGAAGCCTGCAGTTCTCTATGCCTTCGATGCCACCAAGCTGGGCTCTACTCTCTACGCTTCGGAGCGAAACAGCCAGCGTGATCGTGCCGCACTGGCTACACGATTCGCCATTCCGCTAGTCGTGAACGACACGTCTACTTCGGTACGCGTAGCGAAGTTGAAGTCTACGGACTGCTGAAGTAGAAAGTTGCCAGACACGATACGTTTTCAGAGTAAGCTTCGAGGCGTCAGCCTTTCACTCGGCTGCTCACAAATACCTCTCCTCGGAAAATCGCATTGACCGCGAGCGGCAGTTCGATTGCATCGGACTTCAAAAGATATCCCGACGCTCCCAGCCGGAGGGCACCTTCCACAATTTCCGGAGAGGAATCCTGGCTCACGAACATGATTTTCGACTGTGGGCAAAGCTTGCGGATTCGCCGAGCAGCTTCCATGCCGTTTAGGTCATGTAACGCCAGATCGAGCAAGATCAAGTCCGGCTTAAGTTCCTCCGCCTGCTGAACTGCCTGAAGTCCGTCGGAAACTTCACCGACAACAATACATTCGGTCTCTTTTTCCAACGTAGAACGAAGGAACTGCCGGAATTGCTCGTAGTCTTCCACCAAAAGTGTTCGAACCGTCGCCATCACCGCACCATGGCTAATATCCTCCCACTCAGGTCAGAAAGCAAACTGGGCCGAGAGAACAAGGCTGGAGGGATGGAGTTATCTGAGTGTTTTGGGAAAATGCGCAGCGAATCAAGACTCACGGAGGCGGCTGCTGACAAACTGTTCTCCGTGTAGAACTGTTTCGACCGCAAAGGGCAGATCGGTCGCATCGGATTTTAGTAAATAGCCGTGGGCGCCCGTTTGCAGAGCTCCTTCTGCGATCTCGCGAGAGCAATTCTGAGTGAAGAACAATATCTTGGAAGTTGGCGAAAGCTTACGAATTTGCCGGGCGGCTTCGATGCCGTTGAGGATCGGCAGCCCAAGGTCGAGAAGGATTAAATCCGGTTGGAGTTGTTCTGCCTGCATCACCGCTTGCTGACCATCACAAGCGATACCGACCACCTTGCATTCGGTCCTCTCTTCGAGTGTGGAACACAGGAAGAGCCGGAAGTCCTCGACGTCATCAACAACAAGCGTTCGACAATGGGTCATTCTGGTTTGAGAGTGTCATCTACTTTCAACCTGAAATCAATACAGTATATTGAGCAGTTTCCACAAGATTTGCACTAGCTTTGAGGTGTAATTCATTTGATTCTTTAGCAAAACCTGCTCAGTATCGTCTCCATTAGAACTGATTCCAGGCTCGAGGGGGACTGTCAAAACTGACAGGTCCCCCTGGCAACTCGCCAGGAATAAAATGTCAGCCCCAAGCGAAGGCCTCGATGGATTACGGCTAGAAGTTCGATGGGCAGACAATGAACAATCCTAAGGGCTGGGTACTGCAAGCACGCCGGTATTCCAACGTATTTCCTGAAATCAGGGTTGTCCGGGCGATTTCCATCCTGGCCGGACTCGTGCTCTTGCATTGGGCCACCTCGGGGGCGCTCGGCCAGTCCGTCAATGGCTTGATCAGCGGGGTCGTCGTCGATCAGCAGCACAGCACCGTCTCAGAAGCCACAGTGCGTCTGATCGACAAGCTCCACACGACGAACTGGAGCACGCAGACCGACGCGGACGGCTCATTCATTTTTAGCGAGCTCCCCCCCGGCACCTACACACTTTCGGTAGAAAAAAGCGGATTTGCAAAGCTGGAGCAAAACGGCATTGTGCTGCTCACCGCCGACCGCCTGTCGGTTGGAACCTTGGCTCTACGAATTGGATCGAACGCCGAAGTCGTCCGGGTGACCGCAGAGACTTCTCCGATCGAGACCACGAGTTCCGAGCAATCTGCCATTATTTCAGCCGGTGAAATGGCCGCGCTCCCGGTGCTTGGCAATGACTATGTCTCACTCACGAAGATTGTTCCCGGGTCCACCTATCTGGGCAATGGGAACAATACTCTGGGAGGCACTTCTTCCCAAGCCAGTTTCATGGCGATCGCTCCTCCAAGTGCCGCGTATTTCAACACGAACGGCGTTTTTTCCAGCTTGAGCAACTACGCCTGGGACGATGCGCCTACAGTTATCGCCAATATCCAGGACGTCAAGATACTGGTGAGCGGCTATGAACCTGAACACGGAAAGGCGTTAGGCGCGGTTCTTAACGTGACGACGAAATCAGGAACAAAGGATTTCCACGGTAGCTTGTGGTATGCGTTCCGAAATGAAGCCCTGAATGCGAACGACTACTTCAACAACCTTACCGGTCAGCCGAGAAGCCGCTATCGCTTCAACACGATTACTGGGACGTTAGGTGGACCGGTTTTCATTCCGCGAGTGTACGAGCGCGAGCGGAGTAAGCTGTTTTTTTTCGTCTCCTACGACAACGAACCGAACACCGTCCCCCAAGGTCTGAATGAATTCCAGATGCCTACGGCACTGGAGCGTATGGGTGATTTCTCCCAGAGTTTTTTCCCGGGTACGACGAATCGGATTCCCGTATACAACCCACTGACGCACCAGCAGTATTCGGGAAATATCGTCGACCCCGCCCAAATCGTTCCAACCATGCAGAAGTTCTTGAATTGGTTTCCCACACCCAATTTCACAGATACGGCCGTGAGCCAGGGATTCTATAACTACATTCAGCCCGCAGTTTCCGATACTCCCGTCCATCAGCTATCGCTACGCTTTGACTATGCTCCAAACGACAAATGGCGGATGTTCGGCCGTTGGCAGCGAGGATTCTTTGGCATAAGAGGGGTAGATGGGTACGCGATCTATGCAGGCTGGAACGGCACTCAATCCGTGGACAGTGGTTCGGATCGGATCGAATTCAACGCGACCTATGCGATCAACTCCCACATGGTGAATGAGTTGGCAGTCGGCGGCATTTTTTCCCACGCGACAACTTCGACTCCGCCCGCGACCCTTGCACAATTCCAAATGGGACCAACTGGCCTTAGCTTTCCGCAGTTGTATCCTGCAACCAATCCCCTCGGATTGATCCCTGGCTTCAATTTCAGAGATTTGCCGAAAGGACCGAACTTCAGCTATGACCCCCGCATCCAGCAAAACAATCACTTTCACGCCTTGTCTGTCGCGGACAATTTCAGTTATATCCACAAAAAGCACCAGATGAAGTTCGGATTCTATTTCGATGACGAGTACCAGAACCAGCCGCACCACGCCGGAAGTGGAAACCAGGGCGGGCTGTTCAATCTCGATGGCGCCAATCCGAATAATCCGTACAACGTCGGCTATTCGTTCGCGGAAGCGTTGCTGGGATATTTCGATACCAGCGTCCAAGTGACGAACTTCGTAGACGACTCGAATACTGCGAAAGCCCTGCAATGGTATGCCCAGGACAATTGGCAGGTGTCTTCGAGACTCTCGCTCAACTTTGGGGCCAGATTCAGCTACGACATCCCGCAGGCAATCACCGGCGGCGAAGGCTCAGTGTTGCAGTTCGACCGATATGATCCTTCCGCCGCACCGGTCCTGTTTCAGCCCGTGCTAGTCAATGGCGAAAGGATGATGGAAAATCCGTTGAATGGCGAGACCTTCCCCGCTGCCTACTTGGATTACTACGTCCCCGGAAGCGGCACGATTGCGCCGGGAACTGCCAGCGTCGGCTCTCCAGAGTGGCGGGGAATTTTCAACTCCCAGCATGTAGTTGTTGAGCCGAGGATGGGATTCGCTTACGACGTATTTGGCGACGGCAAGACCGCGATTCGTGGAGGGGTGGGGCGATTCGTTGCCATGCGTACTTTTTCCGGATCGATCTACGGCTACATCATCAACGCGCCCTCGATTTTTTATCCAACTTCGTATTACGGAACCATCACAAACCCCTCCACCGTTCCAGGCCTGCTCGGACCTCCATCCATGAACTATGGTGACCCGAACGCAAAGCTGCCGTATTCCTACTCGTGGTCGCTGGGCGTCCAGCGGTCCCTCGGATTCAACAGCGTTCTTAGCGCGACCTATGTAGGTTTCGTTTCCCGCAACGGCCAGTACAGCTTCAATCGGAATGAGGTGCCTTACGGCGCGGAGTTCCTTCCGCAGAATCAGGATCCAACCACCGGAACTCCACTTCCCGACGATTACTTCCGTCCATACCCGGGATATTCCTCGATCTACGACTCCGAGTGGGGAAATAACGCCAACTACCACTCTTTACAGGTCACATTCAATCGGCGCATGTCGAAGGGCCTGGCTTACGGCGTCTCCTACACCTATTCCAAGGCGCTCGACGATCGCAAGAGCACGACTTATGTCCCGTACTCTCTTACCTACGGCCCCAGCAGCAGCGATATGCGGAATCGTCTGACTCCCTACTGGGTATGGGAATTGCCCAAGGCGAGTGCGCGCTGGAACAACGGCTTCAGCCGTTGGGCACTGGACAACTGGGAGGTCTCGGGCATCGCCTCTTTCATCTCGGGCCAGCCCATGAACGTCAACTTGACTACGACCAACAACGAGAACATAACTGGTGGAGGCGATGGAGCTCAGGTCATCCTCACGGGGAATCCTGTGCTTCCCAAGAGCCAGCGTAGTTTCGATCACTATTTCAATCCGAATGTGTTCGCGCTGCCGGCCACTGGGCAAATCGGGACGGCATGGAACGGCGCCGCGTTCTACGGGCCTGGCGTAAACAACTGGGATATCGTTGTGGCCAAGCACTTCCGATTCGGAGAGCGGGTCGATACTCAACTGCGGGTCGAGACCTACAATACGTTTAACCATCCCCAGTGGTCCAGCGTGAATAACACTGCTCAATTCGATCCTTCAACAGGAGAACAGGTGAACGCAGCGCTGGGCAGGATAACGGCGGATCGAGGTCCGCGGCTCATGCAACTGGCTTTGCGCGTCGGATTCTAAGCGCGGACTGTCTTAGTGCCCACAGCGCGCCCTTACTCTGTGCGCCTTAAAGATTTGGTAATTCATGAGAAAAGAATATTCACCGCGTGCAAGAGGGCGCTAGTAGACTTTGTAGCACGGTTGGTGCAGTTCGAAAAGCATTGCTGGTGTTATGGGGCGTAGTGATATCAATTCGCGTTGCACACTAGTTCTCAGTTCGCCTGTCTGGTTTGCCATCCTTACCATTTTTCTGTGCGCTTTCCCGGGCTCAATAGCTGCGCAACAGCGTAACGAGAAGCGCGTATTGCTGCTGTTTGGCGAATACAAGCAACGCAGTCACTTCCTGAAAGCCTTCGAGTCTTCTTTGCAGGGTCAGGTTAAAGCCGATATTACATTCGAGGAAGCCTACCTGGAAGGCCCGCAAGACCCGCAAAGCGCGGATCCTGTGGCAACGGAAAGGAACTATCTGGAGAGTTTTGCCGAGACTCTCCATCGAAGGTTTGCAGGTGTAAAGTTAGATCTCCTCGTGACGGATGGCCCATGGGCACTTATCTGTGCGTCGCGCTACCACGACAAAATGCTTCCGGGTGTGCCCGTTGTCTTTTCGGAGGCTAGTGATTGGGAATTCGCTGGGCGCAATTGGCGAGGTATTACCGGTGTCACAAGCCATGTGGGTCTCGGGGAAACCATTGATCTTGCCCTCCGTCTTGAGCCAGATACAGAAACGGTAGCATTGATCTCACCTTACGATCCTCCCTGGCTGGAAGCGACTCATAAAGAACTCAGTCGTTATCAAGGAAAGGTGAGAGAGGTAGATTTCATCGGATCGCCGGGCCGTCAAGTCTTCGAGAAAGTTGCGGCACTGCCTCCTCACTCCATTGTCCTGTTTCATATGCCCTTACAAGATTCGGGCCAGCCGCCCCTCGCGGGTTTTGACCTGCTAGAGGCAATCGCAGAACGGGTCCCGACCTTTTCAGCGTGGCCGAACTTCTGTTTGAATCACGGGTGCATTGGTGGGGTGTACCAGGAAAACGCCGACACGATCCAGTTGACCGCAAGCGCGGCAGCGCGAGTATTGTCGGGTGAGCCCGTCAATAAGATTCCTGTGGGACATGTAACCAGCATTCGGCCGGAAGTGGATTGGCGAGCTCTCCAACGATGGCACATCCCGGAGTCGGCTTTGCCCCGCGGCACCCAGATCCTATATCGCGAACCCTCACTTTGGGAGCAGGGCCGGAAATACTTCCTTACCGGGATCGCGGTGATCGTCGTCCAGGCTCTGTTGATCTTTGGCCTCTTCTGGCAACGATCGCGCCGACGCAAGGCAGAGATTCAGGTTCGAAAATCGGAAGAGAAGTTCTCCAAAGCATTTCGCCAGGGGCCTTTGGGAATCACCATCGTCACTATGGGTGGGGGTCGCTACATTGAGGTAAATGAGACTTTCGAGCTCCAGACGGGCTGGAAACGCGATGAGGTCATCGGCCGCACAGCAACCGAGATTGGCCTTTGGATCGATCCTGATCAGAGAACTTCTTTCATGAAACAACTTCTTGCCAATGGCAGGGTGAGGGATCTGGAAGTCCGGCTGCGGAAAAAGGATGGGCAAATTCGGACCACGCTCGGCTCCGCCGAAATGATTGAGGTGAACGGCGAACCCTGCGCTCTTTCCGTGATCGCCGACATCACCGAGCGAAAACAAGCGGAAGAGGCCATGTCCGGCTTCAGCCGAAGATTGATCGAAGCCCAGGAAACCGAACGCACCCGGATCGCACGGGAACTGCACGATGACATCAATCAACGTCTGGCCATGGTTGCAATCAGTCTGAAAACTGCAAAGCAAGGCCTTCCGACTGCAGTAGAAAAGGCTACCCGAATAATTGAGGAGACTGGCGAGCGAGTTTCGGAATTGGAGAGAGATGTTCAGGCTCTGTCTCACCAATTACATTCGTCGAAGCTTGAATACCTCGGACTCGAAGTCGCAGTCCGCGGATTCTGCAGGGAGCTTTCGGAGCGACAGAACGTCAAGATTAACCTGCAGTGCGACGGAATTCCGGAGGATCTTTCCGGCGAAGTATCTCTCTGCCTGTTCCGTGTTTTGCAGGAAGCCCTTCATAATGCCCTGAAATACAGCGGCGTAAACGAGTTCGAAGTGTCAATCACCTGTTCATCAAATGCAATCGAATTGAAAGTTCATGATTCTGGCGCCGGGTTCGACCCCAGGAGAATCAATAATGGACACGGACTCGGTCTGACGAGCATGAGAGAGCGGCTGAAATTGGTAGGCGGAGCGTGTTCGATTGACTCACAGCCAGGACAGGGAACGACAGTCCTGGCACGTATTCCCGTTGGAAACCGGACAACGAACGCGGCGGCGGTTGCCTAGATTCGTCAGGCAGGTTTTGGATGGCGACGCAGAATTTGCAGCTCGAAGGAAGGCACGCGGGGCGAGCTCTTGCCTTAGCTCGCACCTTTTTTTTGCGACCAAACGCGCTTCCTGTCTTGCTGTTATTTCTTGTTCCCGCGGCCACGGCACAGACGGCTCAAAAGAACGTATTAATTTTGTCGGGTGGTCGCGGGCGAGTTTCCATCAATCAAATGGAAGGCTCACTTCGGTCACATTTTCGGGGCCCCGTGAACTTCTCTGTCGTGGACCTGGAAAATCCGAGATTCGAACAGAAAGCCTACCAGGACAACCTCGCGGAAGCGATTCGAGCCGGATACTCCAGTGAGAAGCCAGATCTCATCGTCTCGGTGATGACCGCCCCGTTCCTCTTTGCAGTTCAATACCGCGACAAAATGTTCCCGGGTACACCGATCGTTTTCATGTCGATCTCTGACAGGTTGCCAGAGAAATTATCTGGAGTAACAGGTGTTACGTCTCCAAACGGGATTTCGCAAACGATCGATCTTGCGCTACGTCTCCAACCGGATACGGAAGCGGTTGCAGTGATCGGAGACGTATCGTGGGGCGATAAGTTCTGGTTAGCAGCCGAGCATGCTGAACTGCTTCGCCATCGCGAGAAAGTAAGGGAGATCGACATCCTGGGACCTGCGAGCCCTCAAACGCTTCAGAAGGCTGCCCAGCTTCCACCTCATACGGTGGTCTTGTATCAGCTTTATCCCCGAGATGCGAATCAGCCAGCGTTTGGTCCTTCCGACGTGCTGGCTGCAATCGCCCCGCGACTGCCAATCTATACCATCCTGCCCCCCTTTGTTGGTCATGGGGCAATTGCATCGGTGTCATACGATCCGGCCACAGACGCAATTCTGGCGGGCCAATTAGCGGCGCGGGTGCTCTCTGGTGAGCGACCAGACGACATTCCGGTTGTCCAGAATCCTGATGTCGATACATCGGTCGATTGGCGTCAGCTTCGCCGGTGGAACATCTCTGAATCGGCTTTACCTGCTGGCACCAGAGTTTTATATCGCGAACCAACGCTGTGGGAGCAGGGACGCAAATACTTCCTCGCCGGGATCACGGTAATTGTCATTCAAGCCCTATTAATCTTTGGGTTGTTCTGGCACCGGGCACGCAGACGGAAGGCAGAGATCGAGCTGGGAAAATCGGAAGAGAAGTTTTCGAAAGCGTTCCGACACGGCCCCCTGGCAATCACCATCGCCACCTTGGGAGACGGCCGCTACATTGAGGTCAATGACACTTTCGAGGAGCAGACTGGTTGGAAGAGGGATGAAGTCATCGGTCGCACTCCAATTGAGATTGGACTTTGGATCGATCCCGGTCAAAGAACTGCATTCATGAAGCAGATGCTCGCGATGGGCAATGTGAGAGATTTGGAGGTTCCCTTCCGCAGAAAAGATGGACAAATTCGAATGACCCTCAAATCCGCCGAAAAGATCGAAGTCAACGGCGAGCCATGCGTTCTTTCCGTCATCGCAGATATAACCGATCGAAAACAGGCAGAAGAGGCCTCGGCTGGCTTCGGCCGAAAGTTGATCGAAGCACAGGAAACCGAACGGACGCGGATCGCGCGGGAACTGCACGATGACATCAATCAACGCCTGGCCATGGTTGCGATCAGCCTGAAGAGAGCCAAGGAAGGCTTACCCCCAGAAGGAAAGACCAGCCGCATTCTCGAGGAGGCTGGGGGGAAAATTTCCGAGTTGGAGAGCGACGTCCAGGCTCTGTCTCACCAACTGCATTCATCGAAGCTCGAATACCTCGGACTCGAAGTCGCGGCCCGCGGATTCTGCAGAGAGCTTTCGGAGCGACAAAACGTCAAGGTCAACCTGCACTGCGACGGAATTCCTGAAGATCTCTCCGCCGAAGTATCTCTCTGCCTGTTCCGTGTTTTGCAGGAAGCCCTTCATAATGCCCTGAAATATAGCAAGGTGAATGAGTTCGATGTGTCTTTCGCTGGTTTGTCGGGTGCAATCGAATTGAGAGTTCATGATTCCGGCGCAGGATTCGACCTCAAGCGGACCAGCAATGGTCACGGTCTTGGCTTGACGAGCATGAGAGAGCGTCTGAGATTGATTAATGGAAAGCTTTCCCTTGACTCGGCTCCGGGACAGGGAACGACTGTTCTGGCGCACGTTCCACTCGATATTGGCGCGGCCACCGCAGGACATGCGGCATAGATGAAACCTGCCCCGTCGGAACCCTCCCCGGATTCCGGGCACAGCGACCGGAAGTTCCCCGACTTCCCCTTGAGTTTTCCACAGCTAAACTCGCACTCCTTGTGACATCTGACCTTGACCCTCCCCACGAAAAGCGCAGAATAGATAGCGTGCACAACGCACCGCAAATTCGCCTGCAGTTGCAGCAGGTGCGGGTCGATTGGTGGGTATTTTCGCAAGCGACGCCGGACGCGCAACTGGCGAGGAATGAATAATTTGCGCGCAAGTGCTTCTTTGACAATATTTTGCGAGGCATGTCATCCGACCCATGGCGCAACTCGCCTGAAATCAATACTTTGCGAGCTTAATGAAAAAAATCTTCGCGCTGAATCGCAAACAAGTCAGGCCTAAGTCATTATTCTGCAGTATTTTGCCTCTAAATTCCATGATTTGAATAATTTGCGGGCATTGAACGGAGACGAGAACCAGCAAACCCCTTTCCAGCAATACGTTGAGCGAATCGACCCCAAAAAAATCGGTCAGGCGTATCAGCCCGTATCCTCCAGTGGCTCGCTCCCAGCATCCAAACACCGTCCGCTACTGTATTGACAGCCCACCTCTCGGGGACTAGCATAGGCGAACAAAAGGCGAATATGCCCATGTCTGCTCTGCCCCTGCTCCCCGATCCCGAAAACCCTGATCCCCAAAAACAAGACAGGCCGCGCCTCGTCGGCATCGCTCGCATGGCCTCTCAAGGCGAGCCCATCCGCGAAGGTCACAATGTTGAATACTTCACACTACCGACGAAATCGCTGTTGAACCGCTGCGTCAGCAAGCGGCAGATGCCGTTTACCTGGACGATCAATCCATATCGCGGATGCGAATTCGGGTGCCGGTACTGCTACGCCCGCTACACGCACGAGTTCATGGAGATGCGCGACGGGATGGAGTTCGAGCAGAAGATCTACGTCAAGCAACATGCGGCCGAACTGTTGCGGCATGAACTCCGGCG
>DATJWZ010000561.1:0-7709 GCA_035500795.1 Candidatus Eiseniibacteriota bacterium
TTGGTCACGTAATGGTTCTGGGACATGCTTCTCCTCAATTCGGCGGTTCGGGACGCCGGCCCTTGCTTGAAAGCGCTCATTCCAAATGAGCGGTCTTTAACATCATAACTTGTTACGGGGATTTTCTCCGTGAACTAACGGTAAAGTCCGGCTTTTTTAATGTAGTCCGCCACCGAGGGATCCAGGAAGCGCCCCAGAGCCTTACCGGCAGCGGCCGCTTCGCGAATCGCCGTTGCTGACGCCGGCTGATGCAGATCCTCCAGCAAATGGATCGTTACTCCCGGCAAGACCAGGTCACCACAAGCAGACTGCTTCTGAAATGGCCGCGTCACCTCCGCGCGCGGACGCAGCTTCGCCGGTAAGGCGTTCGCCACATCCGCCAGAGAAAACCCAGGACGCCCTGCGACGATGAACGCACACTCCTTGAAAAGTGCTTCCGCCTGATGCCACTTAGCAATTTCCGCAAAGGCATCCATCCCAATCAACAGGAAAACCCGATCGCTCGCCTTAAGCGACTGCTTCAGTCGGCGGACCGTGTCGATGCTGTAATTCGGCTTTTCTTTTCCACGCGCGCCTTCCTCAGGCGCTTCCAGCAGCGACGGAACAAAACACTTCTCTCCTGTTGTTGCTAACGCCACCATCGCAAATCGATGCGCATAAAGGGCAAGCGGCCGCTGTTGTTTATGCGGAGGAATATTCGCGGGGACAAAAAGCACATAATGCAGCTTGCATCGTTCTGTCGCAGCACGAGCCAGTGCGATGTGGCCTTTGTGCACAGGATCGAAAGTCCCTCCGAATAATCCAATGTTCATAGAAGGTTTTAATCCCGTTAGTGTGTAGGTTCGCAGCCCAACATGCAAGTATGGTGTCGATTTTGTCGGCGAGCCCGGCAGAGTTTCTTTTGAGCCGGGGCCCGAGAAGCCAGTAACAGTGCCGGAAGTGAGCGCTCCTTCCGCGAAATTGACCGATGAGCGATTCGCCAACAAGACCCACACACCTTCAGCGAAAAGGACATCAATGGCCGTGCAATTCGCTGAGAACAAATGAACTCCGGTAACTTCCATGTTTCCCATTTTGGCACTAGGATGAGTGACATGCGAGTAACCCTCCCCCTACTCCGCATACCGCCCGCCCGTGCGCCCATCTTGCGTTACGGGGTTGCAGTCCTCAGCACGACCCTCGCGCTGATCCCAACGATCTTACTCGCTGACGTTTCGGAAAGCCGCCTCGCGCTCTTCGGGGTCGCGGTCATGGTGAGCGCCTGGTACGGGGGCTGGAAACCTGGCATTGTCGCCACCGCCTTCGCCCTTACAGTGAGCGCGTACTTCTCACTGGTCGGTGAGCATACGCCGGACCAATTACGGACCGCTATCCTCCGTCTCTCTCTCTTCTTCTTTCTCGCGATGCTGATCTGCTGGCTGAATGCTGCCTTGCGCGCGACCCAGGAGGAATTGCGCCGCTCCGAGGCAAACTTCCGCTCGCTCGTCACCAACGCTCCGTACGGCATCTGTAGTTGCGACTCCAGTGGCAAAATCCTCGATGCCAATCCGGCCTTTCTCGAGCTTGTCGGTGAAAAGTCTGCCGAAAACATCATCGGGCACCACATCTTTAGTCTTTACGCCGATCACGATCAGTGGTTCGAACTTGCCGACCATCTCCGGACTTCCTCAAGCTTTAAGGGGCTGACGGCGGACTGGAAACGCAAAGGCGGGACGACCGTTGTGCGTGTCTCGGGTCGCTCAGTCACTAATGGGGTGAACGAAGGAGTTGTCTTCGAAATCTTTGCCGAAGACGTCACGGAACGCCGCGCACTCGAACAGCAGCTTCGCCAATCCCAAAAGATGGAAGCCGTCGGACGCCTCGCCGGCGGCATCGCCCACGACTTCAACAATCTATTGATGGTGATCTCCGGCTACTCCGAGTTCCTGCTCGAACGGCTCGGGGGTGAACCCCATCTGCGCGGCCCAGCGCAAGAAATTGCAAGCGCCTCCGAGCGGGCGTCTTCTCTCACGCGCCAGCTTCTTGCATTCAGCCGCAAGCAGATGCTCGCCCCTCGGATCGTGAACCTCAACGACATCGCCACCGAGAACCTCAAGATGCTCACACGCATGATCGGGGAAGACGTCGACCTTGTTCTGACTCCCGGTAGAGACTTGTGGTCCGTCCGCGCCGATGGCGGCCAGATAGAACAAGTCATCATGAATCTCGCGGTCAATGCCCGTGATGCCATGCCGAGCGGCGGCAAGCTCACACTCGAGACTTCCAATGTCACGCTCGACGAAGAATACGCCCGGCAACTCGCTCCTCTCCGTCCCGGCGATTACGTGATGATCTCGATCAGCGACACGGGCATCGGCATGGACCCGGAAACGCAATCGAAGATATTCGAACCGTTCTTCACGACGAAAGGACCGAAAGGAACAGGCCTCGGCCTTTCGACTGTGTACGGCATCGTCAAGCAGAGCGGAGGGTACATCTGGGTTTTCAGCGAAGTCGGACGCGGCACGACGTTCAAGATCTATCTGCCTCGCGTCGCCTCCGTCGAGGAGCCATTGCCGCAATTTGCTACCAGGCCGGCTCAGTTCCAGAAAGTCGAGCCCGGCACCGAAACCATTCTTCTGGTCGAAGATGAAGCCAACCTGCGTTATCTGGCGCGCCAATACCTGGAGAAACAAGGCTACCGCGTGATTGAAGCCGCGGACGGCGCCGTCGCCATGCAGATCGCAGTGGCGCACGAAGGGATCATCCATTTGCTGCTCACCGACGTGATCATGCCCGGCATGAATGGACGCGAACTCGCGCAGCGCATTTCGGAAATTCGCCCCAATGTAAAGATTCTCTACATGTCCGGTTACACGGAAAACGTGATCGGACACAACGGCACCCTGGAAGCCGGCGTCCGCCTGCTCCAGAAGCCCTTTAACCTTCGCGACCTGAAGAGCAAGGTTCGCGAAGTGCTCGATGCAACTCCAACTCCCCCGGAGGTCGTTATGTCGATGCAGTCCGTCGAACCACAACCCACAGCGCATGCGCGGCATGCTCCGCCCGCTCGCGCACAACGCTTCTCGCTTCACTTGCCATTGAAATACCGCCGTCTCGGCGAAACTCAATGGCACGTGGGCACAACCGAAAACATCAGCCGCTCTGGATTGCTCTTCCAGGCGGACGATGTGCTGCAACCAAACTCTGTACTGGAAATTAATCTGGTTCTGCCTGCAGAGATTGCTGGTCTTTCCGGAACCGAGGTAGTATGCCGCGGGGAAGTCGTCCGCACCGTCGATCGCAAGGGCCCAGCAGTGAACCCTGCCCTCGCCGCGCGCATTCTGCAGTATCACTTCCAGCACGGACCGTTGCCGCGAGCGTAGAATAGCGCCGGGTTTTGTGGATTATGGGGAAGGCGGCCTTCGGGTCGCCTTTGATTTTTGACCACCTTTATTCTTGCTAAGTCGCTCTCGGACATTCCTGCTACCATGCGTCACGAATTCAGTTTCGAGCGAGATTCTGTAATCCTTGAATCCGGCACACGCATCTTCGGATCGCACTCTTCGTTCATGGCGTCTGGCCGGCCTCTTCTGTCTCTTCTTTCTGATTGCGCTGGGATTGGGTTATCCGATCCTGAATCGTTATGATCCGCGACAAACGCCTGGATTGATCGATGTCCGCAGCTATGCGGCGATTGTCACGAACACCAGCGCAGCTGGGCCTCCACATATGCGTTTTCGGGTTTTGCTGCCCTGGGTCGCCAAACCTGTCTACTACTCGTTTCGGGGACGCGTTGGAAGTTGGGATCCCGTGATGGCGGCGTTACTCACCGCCGATTCTTTCTTCGTGGCGATGACTGCCGTACTCATCGTTACACTCGGGCTCCATGTATTCGGCGATTTCCCAGCAAGCCTGGTCGCCTCGCTCCTCTATTTAACGAACTTCGCTGTGCCCAATCTGAGGCTCGCCGGCCTTGTAGACGCCGGCGAGGGGTTCTTTCTGCTCGCGATTCTCTGGGGCCTGTCTCAACGTGAGTACAGATTTCTTCCCATCATCGCCACTCTCGGAGCGCTTACGAAAGAGTCCTTCGTGCCGTTGAGCATAATCTTCATGGCGGCGTGGTGGTTTACTGCTTACAAAGAGCGAGAGGCGCGACTAAGCAGGGGTTGGATCGCCTGTAGCTGCCTGGCGGGCATTGCTGCCATCCTCGGTCTTCACTGGAAAATAGAGGGCTGCCTGCCGAATCCGTTGACGTTCGCCGAAAGCTTTCATCAGAATCGCGAATATCTGCCTCATCTCGCGTCGTCTCTCTTGGATCGAAGCATGCTATACATCTTCATTTGGCTGTTACCAGCCGCTATGCCGAGATTGCGGAAATTTCCCAAACTTTGGCTGATCCCCACCGCAACAGCTAGTCTCATGATCTTTGTTCTGGATGCTTACTACGGAGGAGCACCTGGTGCCGTCGCGAGAGGGTTATTCAGCGTGGCAGCACCAATTCTCGCTTTATCCGCAGCGGCGCTACTCTGCAATCGAGAACCGATTGCCGCCTGAAAGGAACTAGGGCAACTGCGACATCAGTTTTGGAGAGGTGACCCGAACGGTTGCTAAGAGGTCTTTTCCAAGGGTTCGCGCATATCGCGCTCGCGCAACGCCTGCACTTCTTCCGCGATCCCGTATTTCAACTCGTCAATTCCTTTGCCGGTCACCGCCGAGATCTCATATAACTTCAACTTCTTTTTCTTCGCATACTTCTTCAGTGCCGCCAGCTTATCTTTATTCGCAACGTCAATTTTCGACGCGACCATGATCATCGGCTTGTCTTCGAGGTGCGCCCCGAAACTCGCAAGCTCGCCCATGATCACTTCGACATCTTTTGTAACATCATCGCGCCCGCTCGCGTCCGAGACATCTACCAGATGCACCAGCAAACGCGTGCGCTCGATGTGTCGCAGAAACTGCGTGCCCAACCCCGCCCCGGTGTGGGCGCCCTCGATCAGCCCGGGGATGTCGGCGACGACGAAGCTGACCTCATCACGAGCGTCACCAACCGCAACCACGCCCAGGTTCGGCTCCAACGTCGTAAATGGATAATCCGCAATCTTCGGCCGTGCCGACGAGATACGCGAAATCAATGTCGACTTGCCAACATTCGGATATCCGACCAGCCCCACATCGGCCAGCAGCTTCAGTTCGAGGCGATAGGTACGCTCTTCGCCTGGACGCCCGGCCTCGTGCTCTCGGGGAGCTTGATGCACCGACGTTGCGAAACGAGCATTCCCTCGCCCTCCGCGTCCACCACGAGCAATGACGAACTTCTGATCCGCACCGGTGAACTCGAACGCCCTTTCGCCGGTCTCGTCGTCGTACACGATCGTGCCGACCGGCACCTTCAAGACGACATCTCCACCATCGCGGCCGGTCTTATTTGAACCTTCGCCGTGCTTTCCGCGTTCGGCCTTGTGCTCGGGATTGAAACGAAAATGCACGAGCGTGTTGTGCCGCTCACTCGATTCCATGACGACGTCGCCGCCCTTGCCGCCATCTCCGCCCGAAGGTCCGCCGCGCGGCACAAACTTCTCCCGCCGGAACGCCATGCAGCCGTTCCCGCCGTCGCCGGCTTTGACTTTGATTTTTGCCTCGTCAATAAACATGGATAGCGTCGAAATACAAAAGCCTCGCTCGAAGGCGAGGCTTGAAGGTGTGGCGCGGGCGCCCCCGCCCGCGAAATGCCGATAACTTCCCTGCTGCTCTTACTTCGCCTCGACAGGCTCAACCATCACGAACTTGCCCATGGAACCCTTATCCATGAACTTGATGCGTCCAGTAATCTTCGCGAAAAGAGTGTCGTCTTTGCCTCGGCCGACGTTCAAACCGGGTTTCACGCGCGTGCCACGCTGCCGGACGATGATCGTTCCGCCAGACACTAGCTGTCCGCCGAATGCCTTGAATCCAAGCCGCTGTGCGTTCGAGTCGCGGCCGTTTCGTGATGTGCCTTGTCCTTTTTTGTGTGCCATAAAAAATTGGTTCTCAGTGGCCAGTTGCCAATTCTCGGTACCTGGTACTCAGTACTCGGTAGTCAGTTATTTCTTCTTCGCGGCTTTCTTCGCAGCTTTTTTGGGAGGAGCCTTCTTCTTCGCGCTGGCCTTCTTCGCGACCGGCTCGGCATCATGCTCTTCAGCAGCAGCCTTTGCCTTCTTCGGCTTGGCTTCTTTCTTCGGCTGATCGGGAGCCCTGAAGCTCTGACCGCCAAAAGCGATCTCCGCAATGCGAACCGCCGTGAAGGCTTGACGATGTCCGCGTAGCTTCTTGTATTGCTTCTTGCGCTTGTAATGGAAGACGATGACCTTCGCGCCACGGCCCTCTTCTACAACCTGACCAACCACGCGCGCGTCAGCCTGATTCCCGACCTGGCCTTCCTCTCCCGACACCGCAACCACCGGGAACTCGACTTGACCATCGGTGCCAGTCCCGACCTTCTCCACTCGAATCACATCGCCGGGCGCCACCCGGTACTGCTTTCCACCGGCGCGGATAACCGCGTACATACCTCTGCCTCCGAAAAATGTCGTTTGAAATCAGCCCGTGAATGGCATTCTCAACGGACTCACAAAACGTTCCCGGCGGCACACGAGCGCTGCCGAGGGGCCAGCTGATTTCTTGCTTGCTGTGTTTCCGCCACGGCGCTTCAGCAGCCAAGGCAGGCGTCCCCAGAACGGGTCGGCGAGTACAGTCAAACCCAACTATTCTATCGCGCGCTGTGGAAAAGGGTCAAACAAAATGGCCTGACAAGGCCGGCCACGAATCACACGGACTTTCGCGGATCATCCATATCTTTCCGAATCCGTGGAAATCCGTGGCTGATGCTTTTGCAGTTAACATCCTCATATGCGAGAATTCCGCGGGATTCCCGGAGGAACGGAAATGACCAAGCGTCTTTATGTCGTTTTATGTCTCTTGCTGGCGTTCGCACTTAGCGGATCAGCGCAGACTAAGAAGTCGGCGATGAAGAAGTCATCTGCCGGTCCCGCACCTGACAAAGCCTACCTGCAAAAGATCTGGGATGGATGGGCCACCCTTGATCCTGCCAACACGGCCAAGTTCTACGCCACGTCTGGCCAGCACACCTTCTACGACATTGCCCCGTTGAAGTACAACAGCTGGGACGAATACCAGAATGGCGTCAAAGCAGTCGTGGCCAGTTACAAGAGCGCGAAGTTTACCGTGAACGACGACGCAGACATTCATCCGCACGGCGACCTCGTCTGGGCCACCTCAACCATAAAAGAAGAGATGACGAGCAAGGCGGGGAAGGTCGACATGGGCAACTTCCGCTGGACCGTCGTATTCGAAAACGAAGATGGCAAGTGGCTGATCGTGCACGAACACGTGTCGGCACCGTTGCAATAAAGCATTGGCCACGGATCAACATGGATATTCACGGATCAAATTCATTTTTCTAGATGATCCGTGAGAATCCGTGCCAATCCGTGGCCAACTTGTTAATACGACTTCCAGAAAAAGTACACCGTCATCCCCGCGCCCACGGCAACCACAAACCACCGTATCCACACTTGCGGCATCTTCATCGCGTAGTGTGCTCCTAAATATCCGCCGGCGATGGCGCCCATGATCATGATGATGCCGTGCCTCCAATAAACTGCTCGCGCCACGATGAATGTCACAACCGCGACGCCGTTGATCACGAATCCCATCAGGCTCTTCAG
>DATJWZ010000562.1:0-3181 GCA_035500795.1 Candidatus Eiseniibacteriota bacterium
GTGAGTTCCGTGACCACAGCCCCAAACGCCGCGCCCACCACCACACCTACGGCCATATCCACAACATTTCCACGCAGGATGAATTTCTTGAAACCGTCGAGCATAACGCCTCCAATCTTGAATTGCCGCCAATGTAAGCCAGCAGAAACGCCCGGTCAAGCCCGATAGGGTCATGTAGTGATGGGCGGGACTGCAATTGAATAGACAAAGACGGCGCTCGCGATTAGTAGGGCGCCCGCGATCCTTTGTCAGCTCTTCTTTGCGTAGTGGCGGTCACAGAGCCGAAGCCAGTCGATCTCATAAGATTGCCGGTCACTGACCTCGCCTGTGATTCGTTGGATTCTTTTCGCGACACCGTCTTCTACCCCAGCCGCTCGTCTCGCTCGATCACGCAGGTTCGCGATCGCCTCTTGCTGCTCGCCCAGAATCTGAAGGATATTCTGGAGGGCGCGTTTAGTTTCCTTCTCCATTTTTGCCTCTCACAATAGTCAAAATGGTCGCTTCACCAACCCGCGATCTTAGCAGGTGAAGAAGGAGAAGAACCCGAATACGATTAAGTAGTTCCGTTCGAAGTCCCGTTTCGGGAACGCTTGATGAACTCCGTTTGAGCCTTCAGCTCTTCTCTACGCTTCCGAAGTTCATCCTCGCTCAGGGGCGTAGGGCAACTGCGACTGCTAGGCTTTAGTTCTTCCGGAACAGTGCCCTCCATTTGCATACGCGCCAGTATACCCGGCAGTCCTGGAAGCGGCGGCAAAACTTCAGCATGACCCGTCAGCAAGCCCTTCGCTTGGCCTGCCGGGAGCATGTGCGCGAAGTCGAATTGCCTCTCCCCAGGAATGAAGTCAAGTGCGCCATTGAGACTAATCCGCTTCTCCTGCACTGCTGAAGCTAGAGCGGACAAACGGTGTTCCATGTCATACCCTGCGCTGATCGACCAACGCACTGGCCTGGCTTCAGCACGTGCCGCGGCCAACTCACGCTCATATCGCTCTTTGAATGCCATGCGTGCACCAATCAGATCACCATTGAGCAAGAGACTTCTACAGGCGTTATAGGCTGAACGTTCCTCTTCACACCAGATCACGGTATCTTCTTCGATTCGTTCGCCCTTTGGCATCCTTGCCCAAGCCTCTTCGGGACCTGGACGACCGTCAATTGCGATACCGTAGGAAACACCCGCGAGCTCTCGCAGTTCAGCTACTTTCGGAAACCACTTTAGCTCCTTAACGGCAGTTAGGATTGCTCGGTGAAGTTGATCTTTGGGAATGTCTGAGAGTGCACGCGCGTAGATCGCTTGACGCTCTGCGGTTAGTAGCTCGCCAAACGCTTCGCCGAGAATCGTTAATTCGTCGATCAACCAGTCAGTGAAGTTGTCCTCGCAGGATTGCTTTTGCCCTCGCGTTTGCCGCAAGGTTATCAAGTTTGCGCTGTTCGGCTTTGTTGAGTCTTGCATTGGACCTCCACCTCATGTCCTCAAAGTAGAAAATATTTATGTTCTCTCCTCTTTGCCGTGCCTCAGAGGCTGCTTCAGTAACTCGTTTCGTTGTGTCTTCGAGATCGCAACCTGTATCCTTGACTTCTAGCTTGAGTACATCGGCAACTCTGGAAATGTGGTTGTCACGGGCGGGAAGATTCAAAATTCCCAGTAAGCGGCGAGCACAAGCCTGCGCACGGAAATCTTCCAAAAAGTCTTCTGACTCCACTCTGCGGCGCATCGCTCGATTGGCTTCCGTAGCCAGATGTTGCACTATTCCATCCATCGACAGTCTTGTGCGTTTGGCCTCTATCTCCACAGCTGCAACCGCCGCACGAAAAGATGACTCCGGCAGCTTTAGTATGCCTAAAACTCGCCGAGCACCTCGCTCAATTTCAGCTCGCGAGAAATCCTGCTCTTCCCTCATTGTGATTACTTGTGCCTCGAAAAGAGTATTGTCTTTTTCTTTCTTTTGATTCTTAAAATCTAAATCAAAGTCAAAAAAAAGAGTTTGAGAAGGAGAGTCTGCCCCGCCCCCATTGTTGAAACCTGTGGAAGCTTCGGATATAGCATTCCTTCGAGATTTATGGTTCCTAATTTTTGACAACTGTCCTTTAATTGTTTCAACTGCCTTTGGAAAATAGAGTACCCGGCGCCCCGCGATCTGTGCGAACTCGAAGCGAGCCATCACTAAAGACGACTTCTGAGCGAAGTAGTCTGGGCGATGCGCTCCTGCGACCTTCCATAGACAAGCTGAGCAACCACTGCACCCCTCTTCGCAGAGGATAAGGTAGCCTCGATTTTCCGACCGCAGCGTCGCGGCAAGGATGTTCATGAACCAACCGATCTGATAGTCGGCCATACCCGTTGGAATCCAGAGGTCGAGCGGAATCGGTAACCACTTCAATTCTGTTGTGCTCATTCCCTGCATCAACCTGCGTCCAAGAAGGTGAGCCGATCATAGGACAGGAATAATTCTGATGGGCATCAATGTGCAGAGTAGGCTTTCGAAATGCTGTGCAAAAGAACGAAAAACTGTGGGTGCCAGCGGGAAAGTAGGGAATTTCTATTGACCTAATTTGTCGCGCTGCGGAGGGCAAAAGTCCGAATGTTACGGACGCGTGTGTTCAGGGCACCGACCATCGACGCAGCTATGGATAGGGCAAAGCAGCGAACTACAAACCGGGCACTCGGAGGCCTCCCCGTTTAAGCTATCTCCACACCAGTCGCACCGAGCGCTCTCTGAATAGACCATGCTCCGATTGGCCAAGCGTCGCATCTCTTGGTCTTTCTGATCATCATCGGTCCAATAGAAGTTCATGGCCAGTCCTCAAATTCTCATCGGCATCACGATGTACCGATACTTGTAATCATCGCCCTCAGCTGGCCGCAACTGCCCGGCCGACTGCGGATCCTTCAACTCCAGCCGCACTTCAGCAGTCCCAGCCGCTTTCAAGAACTCGACGAGATACGAAGCGTTGAAGCCAATCGTCATCGCATCTCCGGTGTACGGAGCCTCAAGCGAATCCTCCGACTCGCCCGCTTCAGTAGACGAAGCGGATATCTTCACTTCACCCTTCTCCAGCTTCATTCGCACCGCGCGCGACCGCTCATCGGCGAACTGCGCCACGCGCAGGATTGCCGCATTCAGCTCATCCGCATTCAGCGGAACGATTTTGGTATTGTCCTTCGGCAGCACAGCTTCAA
>DATJWZ010000563.1:0-2795 GCA_035500795.1 Candidatus Eiseniibacteriota bacterium
AGAAAACATCCTGAAAGATTCCGTCTTGGCCCACATCGCAGCGGCCTATTTTTCTGTAGGCAAGAGGCTGGAACGAAGAACTCAATGCTCGGCGACCCGCGGATTCATCCTCTCAACGCTTCGAGGCGGCGTTACGCTCAATCAGAATCAGATCGCCACGCTTCTCGGTATTGATCGAACTGTTGTGCACCGAGCCATCAAGTCCATGGCTGACGAAGGACTGGTTTCGGAGCGAAAGGCAAAATCAGGCCGGGCCATTCACGTTCAATTAACTCGCAAAGGAAACCAGTACTGGGAACGCTTGATTAAGGCCCGGGTGGCCGCCGATGAGAATGTCCGGGGCCAACTAAGTTCGGGTGAACACGCAACACTTATTCGGCTCCTGAAGTTGATCGTCGAATTGGAGTTCTAAAATTCGGCTGCCTTCGTCTATGCGGACGGATGGTCGGCTAGTGTGGACGTTTCTCGAAGACATCCTTCGCAACGGGTAACGCGGAAAAGGCATTCGGCCAACCGGCGTAGAAAGCCAAATGGGTGACAACTTCCGCGGCCTGCGTCGGGGTCAGGCCGTTGTCCATCGCGCGGTTTAGGTGGTAGGAAATCTGCGCAACCTGGCCGTTGGCAATCAGCGCGCTCACAGTCACCAAGCTCCGATCTCGCGGCGCGAGGTCCGGTCGCAGCCACAAGTCGCGGAACAGAACGTCAGTGGTGTACTGCACGACGCCCGGAGCAACGTTTCCGAACTACTGTTCAACGTTCGTTGCGCGTTTCGCTTCTGCCTCCTTATCAAGGGGAAGAGGCGACGGCGAAGCTGCAGGAAGCTGATCGGCCCCAATCTTACGATCGGCAAACACAACTTTCGCGACCGCAACTGCCGACATCGCGTTCTCCCAGCAGCGTAAAAAGCGAGATGCGTGATGATCTCTGAAAGTTCGCGTGGCGGTTGTGCAGGAGGTGTAGGCGGTGAAGGATTTGGCAGAAAAATTTCGCGATGCAATGGTGGGCCGTTCCGCTATCTTCACCGAGTCGTTCATCAAGACGGGGCCGAAGCCGGATAGGCGGGGCATTAAAGTAAGGCAAGTCGCACCATGCAGCGCCAAAGTGCGAGATCGGGAAGAGCCCCGCAAAAGGGAAGAGTCGTTAGCCCCCGTGTAGAGCAACAGCCCTCTACCTTTGAGACCAGACGGAATATTCTGTGCTCCCTCAGGCGCTGGGGCTGTCAGGACTGACAGGTAACTAATGAAGTAACAGACAGTTGTCTTTGGGAAAAAACTCACCAATTGGCCAATCTAGGAACCTGTCAGTACGAGGCCAACTTAGGGAGGGGTTGAGAGTTGCGTCGCTATTCACGGCAAGCAAGAGCCGTATCTTAGCCTGGGGGTACGCGGAACATTATGGGAACGGGTATTTTATTGTTGCGGCATGACAGTGCGATGCGATAGGTTCTCACGCTCGGTTCGTCCGCGCTACACAACAAACCCGATTGCTCGGCCAGTTCCGGTGTCGCGCACTTCTAAACAATACGAGCGCGGTGTCCACCGGCTCCGAACGGCACCAAAAATCCCGTCCTCGGCGCGACCCAAAACTACTTGGCCATCGTGACAATCGGCAGAACTATCCGTGAGGGGTGAGCAGTATCGTGAAAAATTCGAATATTCGCTTTTTTAATTTCCGCGCTGTTCGCTTCAGAGTTACCACTCTGTAGGTTACGGGAAAAGTTCGGGCTGAACGTTGCTGAGATTTGTAAGCGGATCCGATGTCCCTGGAGAAACACGTTGCTGGTGATCAGTCTCTCCAACCTTAGTTCGTAGATCTTTCCTGGTAACAACAGCTGCTTGCCCCGGCTCATGTCGCGATAGCTCGCACGTTGGACATCGAGCCCTGGACTCATCAGGTTGATCGCTGCTCCATTCGGCGAGACATCCAGCAACCTTGCCCACAGATCGAAATCCCGGCAATCACAGGAAACAAAGATGTGGGCTTTGATCAGTCCTGTCACTTCGGTGTCTTGCTGCAGCACAGCAGAATCAAAGGTCAGGATATCGCCGCGATCGGACAGCTTTGCATAATTGTGCGCGCCAGATGAATCGTATGGGTTTGTCACGGGATGAGCTGGATCAGATATGAATTCGCTGAGGCTTTCCTTACTGCCATTTGGTCTTGCCTGTAATCGAGCAGAATGTTCGTTGCCACCGGCAGGCGCTAGAAACATCGGCATCTCCTTCGCCGCCGGCGGCCACTGATCCGTATCCCGCCATTGATTGCGTCCCATGACGAAGTAGCGGACTGGTTTTTCACGATCCAGTCCGTTTCCGACGCCCTTCAAGTAGTGATCCATCCAACGAAGAACAACGTCGTCGTAGTCAATCGCGGCACTCGGACCGAACTCACGCTCTCCAGACCGAGTCTTCTCAGTGTTGTCCACACCATGAACCCACGGTCCTAGCAGAAGATGAGTATGGGCATCCTTCTCTCCTGCTCGCGCTCTCAGCAGTCCGCTATAGTTTGTCGTCGCACCTTCAGGTCCATAATTGTCGTCATACCATCCCGAAAGGTTGAGGACAGCAGCTTTGGTGCGAGCATATTTGTCGCGGAGTTCGCTCCAGTTCCACCAAGTGTCGTCCGGAGGATGCTGTAACCACTCGAAATAATAAGGTGCAACCTGCTGAAGAGGCTTCAAATCAAGCAGGGGCAGCGTGTTCAACATCGCGGCTCCGTCTGTCTTCCAGGCAGCGAGAGCCTCTTGGTAAGTTCGCGGTCCAGGCAGGTTTTTCTTCGCACGGGTATCCCAGGCA
>DATJWZ010000564.1:0-8400 GCA_035500795.1 Candidatus Eiseniibacteriota bacterium
AACAGTTCCCACTGCTCTCCGTTGATGTGGTGGCGTTCATCGGATGAGAACGGACCCCTAATCCGCGTAAAGATCGTTCCCATGCGCTCGGGCTGGTGATAGGGCAGGCTTTTCAGGAGGACTGCGTTCGCTACCGAAAAGACCGCGGTGTTCGCTCCTACGGCTAGTGCCAGCGTGAAGACTACCGTTGCTGTAAAGCCCGGATTCCTCTTCAACTGCCGAACTGCAAATCTGACATTCTGTCCGAGGTTGGCCATCGCAATGAGCTCCGTGAGTCAGGCGATTTTTGCTGCATCCGTAATGCCGAATGCTACGGAGGAAAAAGGCAGCAATAGGTTCCAAAGAATACGGCGCAACACACAATTTGTGTCCGCTTCCGAACAATGCTGTGCGCGAGCGGACGAACGGGTATCCGAGCCGACAAAAGGCGCAAAGGTCACAGTGCTCAATCGGCTCACACCGTAACAACAGCGAATTTGACTAACTGAAACAGATTACGGCAACCACCCGATACCAATATCCGTCTGTTTCTTGCATTATCTGCCCACTAGGTAGGTCCACTCACAATATGTAAAGACGCTATGTAATCGGTGGAACGCGTCTCTCCGCCCACGTAGTCCCGCATTTCATGGCCAGAACCTTGCGCACGAGTCGTTTTTGATAAGGCCTCGGCGTGAGCTTTTCCGCTTGACGAAGTTGGCGATGTTCTCTGTTGTTCAGTTGTTGTTCAGATGCAGACTTCCCAGGTTCTTTGGGTTGATCCCACTTCCAACTGTTCTGATCTCGAGGAGATTTCTATTATGAAGTCGTACGCCCTCTCCCTATTCGTGGCCTTTACCCTTGTTATCGCCGGAATCTTATTGCTTCCAGCGGCTTCCTTCGCCCAATCCCTTACCACCGGCAGCATAACCGGCACAATCACTGATCCGACTGGGGCCGCGGTACCAACCGCAACGGTAACACTGAAGAACAACGATACCGGTGCCACCCAAGACTCAACCTCAAACAGTACCGGTGCCTATCGTTTTGCTTTGCTCAATCCCGGCAATTACAGCGTGTCGGTCAAGGCACAGGGCTTTCAGGGTGTGGAGCAGAATGTCGCTGTTGCCGTCGGTCAGTCCAGCACAGTGGACTTGAAGCTAAACGTCGCCAGCGCATCCACGACGGTGGAAGTCACCGCGCAAGGCAGTGTGCTTCAGACCGACAACGGGAACGTCTCCACGACGATCAGTCCTGAAATCGTCGCCAACATGCCCAACCCAGGCAACGATCTCAGCTACTACGTCCAGACCGCACCCGGCACCACCATGAACACTCAGGGCGGTTACGGAAATAGCGCCACGTTTGGCATCTCCGCAACTTCGAACCTGTTCACCGTAGACGGCATGAACGAGAACGATCCCTTCCTGAACCTGAACAATTCAGGCGCAACCAACTTGCTCCTCGGCGCCAACGATGTACAGACGGCGACCGTCGTGAACAACGGATACACCGGCGAGTATGGAACGCTCGCGGGCGCGAACGTAAATTACGTTACTAAGTCAGGAACCAACAAGCTCCACGGCAATCTCGAATACTTCTGGAATGGCCGTGTCCTCAACGCCAACGACTGGTTCCTCAACAACTCCGGCGTGCCGCGCTCTTTCGATAATGCCAATCAGTGGTCCGCCTCAATTGGTGGTCCTATCAAAAAGGACAAGACATTCTTCTTCCTCGACACCGAAGGCTTGCGACTGCTGATCCCCACATCCCAACCGGTGAACATTCCCAGTCCGCAATTCCAGGCCGCGACTCTGGCAAGCATTCCGGCGTCAGAGGTGCCCTTCTATAACCAGACCTTCGGCCTCTTCAACAATGCCCCGGGAGCGTCGACAGCCGCCAACACTCTTCCCGCTGGTGGCTGCGATGGAACGGTGACGCTGGCAGGTGGCGCTCCGTGCGCCTTGAAGTTCCAATCGAACGTCAGCAACCTGACAACGGAATGGCTCCTGACTGCTCGCGTCGATCAGAATTTCGGGACCAGAGATCGCGCCTTCATCCACTTCCGCACCGATCATGGACTACAGGCATCGATTACCGATCCTTTCTCTCCGGCGCTAAACGCCCAGAGCGTGCAGCCGCAATACGAAGGACAACTCCAGGAAACCCATCAAGTTGGTTCTAATGCTGTGAACCAATTCATCCTGGCAGGTTCGTGGTACAGCGCAGTGTTTGGTCCGCCCAGCCTCGCGAAGGCGACTGCGATAGCTCCTTACGATCTAGATTTCAGTGGAGGATTCTTCACTACGCCAGGCAATTCGACCTTCTACACCACATGGCCACAGGGCCGTAACGTCACGCAGTATCAAGTTTCCGACGACTACGGATGGCAGAAAGGTGCTCACAACCTCAAGTTTGGTGTGAACTTCCGCCGCAATGATTTAACGGATTACACCCCAGGCGGCTTCAACTCCGCGATTCCGCTGGCGGTTATCGCGTCGGAAAACAGTTTCATGACGGGAACGGTCGATACTTTTCAGCAGGGATTTGCAGCACGGCCAACGCAGCCTCTAGCTATCTACAGCTTGGGATTGTATGCACAGGATGAATGGGCGGTGCGTCGTTCGCTGAAGGTGACGCTCTCTCTTCGCGCGCAGCACAATTCCAATCCTGTGTGTCAGACAAACTGCTTTGCGCGCCTAGACGCACCATTCCTGACCGCAAGCCATGATCCCACTCAACCGTATAATCAAGCCATTCGGACGGGATTGCACCAGGCTCTGCCCGATCTTCAGGCGATCAGTTGGGAACCGCGCATTGGCTTTGCGTGGCAGCCCCTCGGACGTGGCAACACCGTAGTTCGTGGTGGATTCGGAATCTTTTCTGATGTCTTCCCCGGAACGGTAGCGACATCTTTCGACACCAACTCACCGCTGAAGAACACATTCCTTACCACGGGCCTGCTCGCGCCAGGAGTGCCGGGCAACGCGCAATCGGCAGCCGTCGCCTCCAACGCCGCGTTCGCCTCCGGATTCGCCTCGGGACTCACCTTCGCACAGATTCAGGCATCGCTTCCCGCTGGCGCATTCAGTCCGCCGGCGTTCACCAATTCGGAGAGCAACATCCGCTATCCCAAATATGAAGAGTGGAATTTCGAAGTGCAGCAGGCTCTCGGCACCAAGAATTCGCTCACTCTGAACTACGTCGGAAATCATGGCTACGACCTCGCGGCCACCAACGTAGGCTTGAATGGTTATTGCGATCCAATTACGTGCGCTCCCGGGTTGGGTGCTACCAGCTTTGTGGGTCTGCCCGCGGCGCCCCTCGATGCGCGTTTCAGCACCGTCACCGAGGTAGGAAACTACGGAATCTCAAACTACAACGGTTTGACGGCGTCGTTTACCCGTCGCGTCTCGAACTCCTTCCAGTTGCAGGCCTCCTACACGTGGAGCCACGCACTCGATGACGTTTCGAACGGTGGCTTCCTGCCCTTCAATCTGGGTACGAACGTCAGCGTGCTGACGCCGCAGGATCCTTACTGCTTCCGCTGCTACAACTACGGAAACGCTGATTACGACGTTCGCCATCAGGCGAACTTGACATACACCTACCAGACGCCCAAGCTCCAAAACAGATTGCTTGACTTGCTGGCAAACTGGTCGATCTCAGGGACGCTGTTCGTGCGGTCCGGACTGCCTTTTACCGTGATCGACGGAGCGGACACGGGCACGCTGAACGGATTCAACTACGGCAACACATTGTTTGCCGACAGCAACGTAGGACCACTGAACTGCAGCAGTTCGGCGGTATTCAACAACTTTGTGACGACAACACCCTGCATGAGCGCCACCCAGTTCACCGCGCCGCTAAGTGCGACTGGTGCTTTTGGATTCGGGAATCAGCGGCGCAACCAGGGTTATGGCCCAATGTACTTCAACACAGATCTCGCTCTGATGAAGAACTTCCGCATTCCCAAATGGGAAGGCGCGGAGCTGCAAATCGGAGCGCAGGCATTCAACATCCTGAATCATCCCAACTTCGACCAACCCGTGGGCGATATTTCGAACCCGCAGTTTGGGTTCATCAATCGCACCGTCGCAACCCCCACCAGCATCTTCGGCTCCTTCCTGGGAGCGGATGCTTCGCCGCGTGCTCTTCAGATCAGAGCTCAACTGAGATTCTGACCCGCAACAAACCCGTACAATGATCGCGGCCCGGATTTCCTCCCCGGGCCGCTTTTTTGTGACTTGAATCACGTGCTTAACGTCAAGAATGTTCCTGCAGGAACATATCTTCAATTTGCAAAAGTGTTCCTGCAGGAACATTTTTAGTACGTTATTGTATGTACAAAAAAGTAACTTATGAAATAAGTTGTGTAGATAGTTAGGCTTCGGAGCTGCCGAAATATCGGCAGATCAGTCTCGGAGAAGCGAAAACGGGCTTCTCGAGGCGTGCCATTTTGAGACGCTACTAAATGTGCGCAGATCTGTCCGGGCGAGTATAGTAGTTTCCTTCTATCACAACCCACAACCGGAAGGTGAGCTCATGGGCCGAACTCTGGGACATTTGTGTTTACTTCTGCTGTTCAGCGGATCACTTCTTTGTGCGCAAGATCAGATCTTCTATCACGCGAAGATCTTCACCGCGGACCCTCAGAACCCATATGCGGAAGCCGTAGCCATTCATGGCGACAAGATTCTCGCAGTGGGCAGTCGTCCGGAGGTGGAGAAGGCCGCGCCGAATGCTACCCGCACGGATCTTGATGGCAAAAGCCTGTTCCCCGGTTTCATCGACTCGCACAGCCACACGATCGATGGCGGCTTCAATCTGATCAACGCGGATGCTTCTGAGAAAGTCGACACGTTCCCCGAACTTCAGGCTTTCGTCGCCGACGCCAAGAAAACTGGCCGTGGAAAGCATGGAGACATCCTCGAGATTCTTGGCCTTCCCCTGAAATTCTGGTCGCACACCGACACGCTGAACGCAGACTTTAGCAGCGGCGCTTACGAGAAGCAGTCCATCATCATGCGCGGAATGGACGGTCACACAGCCTGGGCAAACCGCGCCATGCTCCAGCGTGCAGGCATCAACGCCGATTACCTGAAGACGCTCAGCGGCGACCAGCGAAGTTACTTCGGCTTCGACAAAAACACGATGCAGCCGAATGGATTCCTCGTCGACGCGGGGCAAGAGAAAGTCGATGCGCTGATGCCCAAGCCTACTGAGGCTGAAATTCTAGCTGCTGGCCGCGCTGCGCTCCAGTACAACTACAGCCTTGGCATCACCGCATGGCTCGAACCGAGCGCTCCCGAAGATTCCCTGCGCTCCTACAAAATGCTTTCCGAACATGGCGAACTGAACAACGAGGTAGTTGCCTTCCCGAGAGTGCTCGCGAAAGACCCTCCAGCAGAACTCGCCTTCGTCCACAAGCAACAGTCGACTTATGGAAGCATTCCGCACCTGCACATCACCGGAATCAAAATCTTCGCCGACGGCGTTGCCGAATACCCATCGCAAACTGCACATCTCACAAAGCCGTACAAGAACTCCGGACGCAACGGCGAGCTCCTTTACGATCAGAAAACCTTCAACCAGCTCTGCATCGCGGCCGACAAAGACGGACTCATCATTCACGTTCACGCCATCGGCGATGGAGCAGTCAAATCCGCGCTGGATGGAATCGCTGCCGCCCGCGCCGCTAACGGAGATTCTCATCTGCCTGATACGCTCACGCATGAACAATTCATTCGTCCTGAAGATTTTCCCCGCTTTCGTGAGCTTGGTGTGATCAGCGCGCTGCAACTGTTTTGGGCTGAAGGGTCCAACGACACGATTGAAATCCTCAAGCCGTATGTGGATCCCGGAATCTACAAGTGGCAATATCCAGCCCGGTCGATTCTCGACAGTGGCGGAATCATCTCGGGCGCCAGCGACTGGCCGGTGTCGACGGCAAATGTTTTCCGCGCAATCTACAAGGCCGAAACGCGAAAAGGAGATGAAGGAGTTCTCGATGCGAGTCAGGACATGCCACGGGAAGCCATGTTCTATGCCTACACGCGGAACTCGGCGAAGGCCCTAAATCTGGACTCGATCGGCACGATCGCTCCCGGTAAGCGCGCGGATTTAGTTCTGCTCGATCGAGATGTGCTAACGGTAAGCCCCGAGGAGATGCGGGATACAAAGGTCTTGTGGACCATGGTCGGCGGGAAATTTGTCTACCGCTCCAAGTAACCGCGTTCAGTACTAGCCGCCTTAATCGTGACACGATCAGGGCTTACACTGGCCTGAGTTTTCTTTGAGATGGCCGAGCAGCTGCCTTGCTTTGCTGTAATCGGGATTGAATTCCAAAACCCGCTCCAAGTACTTCCTCGCAATATCTTTCTGTCCGTCTGCGCAGAAGACCATTGCCAGATCCATTCCAATCTCGCTGCGATAAGGCACTCGGGCGAAAGCCCCCTGCCACAATTGGACAGCATCCCGAAGATCACCTGCTCTCGCATCCAGTATGCCCAGATTTGTAGCGGCAGTATTCGATCGCGGCTTTATCTTCACAACCTTTCCGTACAACTCACGCGCATCTTTCTCGCGGCCCTGCCTTTGATCCATGAATGCCAGAGCCGACAGCACATCAGGATCATCCGGTTGTTCCTTGACAGCCTTCTGCAAATGGATGTCTGCCTCGGGCGCTGCGTCCTGTACGCCACGTTGTGCCAGCTGATACCAACCGAGAGCGCGATCTCTTGTGCTCACCTGCGCCGATTCGCTCTGCGGAAAGACTTCCAGAGTTGGTCCGCTCACACGCGTGATAAGTTGCGGGAGTCGTGGATTGCTGAGGATCCTGTGATCGGTTGATTGCGTGTGCGCGACATCGGCGCTGGGCAGCGACGGCATATGACATTGCCTGCAATCCGGTTGATTCGCATGATGCTTTGCACCAAAGGCATCTCCATGGCAATTGAGGCATTTGCCGCGATAGTAAGCCGCCTTGTCCGTCTCAGCCGGTTCCTGGTGCGGATCGTGGCAACTTCCGCACCACATACTGTCTCCGGATTTCCGTTTGCACTCGCTCAACGAAAGTGCTTCGAATTGGCTGAGGGCTTCGGCCCTGTCCGCTTCATTCTTTCCCAGGACAAAATAATGGACATAGTCAGAAAGTCTATCGCCCGCCTGAAACTGGTAGAGATGTTTGCCCGGAAGCTGAACTGCTACCGTCCCCTCGAAATGGCACTCCATGCAGATGGAGTCGCGCCGGTCGGGCGCAAGTTTGGCCGGATTCACGATCGGTCCTTTGCCCGAAACGTGTCCGTCGCCCGTCCCGTGGCAACGCTCACAAGTGATTCCGTCGTGCAAAAACGGTCTCCCGGAGAACTTGTTCCGCGTCCCTGGAACGCGCGGCTGTAATCCACTGGTGTGACAATTCAGACAACTGGAATAGGACGGCAGGTTCATCGGGATATCGCGAGATTCGATGTAGGCCGGCGCCATGTTCCACCGTTTCTCGCGCGTGTACCAATTAATCGGCGCTTCAAAGAGGTAGCCGTCATCCGAGAACAGATACGTGCGGCCTTTCTCGCCCGAACCGATGAAATACAGAAGCTCGCGCACGCCATTCAGCTCGCTTCCGCGCTGATAACTCATCCATACGTGCCCGTTTTGCTCATATATTCGATAGCGCACGCCAGATATCTTGTCGTCGAATTCGCCCGTGATCACTCCGTTGACGGCTGGCCCGCTGGCACGCGCCATCACAGTCTTTATATACGACTTGTAGATTTCCGAGTGGCATGACGAGCACGCCTCGCTCCCAGGAGTATTATTCGCGGCCTGCATTGGACGGGCGTTGGTATGAGAAGAAACCGGAGTGATAAGAATGGCGACAATCAGAATCGGAGGCAGAACGATCCTCGCGATCTGAATCGAAGTGCGCATGCGCGTTGTGATTCTGGCGGCCCCGCTCGGGTTGCATAAATGGACTGATCGAACCTGCCGGAAAGCCTTCTTCATCAAGACTATGCTACCTTCTGAAAACTATGATTACTCAGGGAATGCTAAAAACTGCTTAAGTGCGACAACATGTCCAACCAGTATAGGAATCATTTCGTGCGGCTCAGCAAAAGGCTCAAACATCGAGGGTCTCCTCGGGAAAGCTGACGCGTTGATGTACGAGCAGAAACGCGCCAAAGCCTTTGCCCGCCGAGACGCAGGCGACGCGCAGGCCTGATGGCGGCGCAGTCTCGGTTGGCACAATCGTGACGACGTAAAAAAGGCGCCGGAAGGGTAACCGGCGCCGTGAGAACGTCTCGCGAGATGCGGTCAAGCGAGAGGTACAAAACTTGTTGGTCTTAGCTCGAAGCTTGCGACTCAGAGCTATTTACTCTCCGCCACTCCTGGTTGCGGAGTTCCAAAATCGCGGCGATTGTT
>DATJWZ010000565.1:0-1566 GCA_035500795.1 Candidatus Eiseniibacteriota bacterium
AAATATGTGTGATTCAGCAGATTATTGACGTTGAGCTGTGCGCTCAGCGTGGCTCGTTCCCAGTGCCAGCTGTATGCCACCATGGCGTTCATGATCGCAAAGCCCGGGATCCTGTCTGTGAGGTAGGTAACGCCATCCGGAGACTCATAGGCGACTTCGCTGGTGCGCCCGACAACGCCAGCGCCGAACCTGAGTCCTTTCAGTTTTGGACCTGGAATTTCATAGACGGACCATAGACTGCCGCTATTGGTCGGGGCTCCCGGAAAGCGAAGTCCCGCCAAACTCGGTAAATTGTCGTCCTTCGTGGTGATGCAATCGATGTACGAGTAGCCCCCAATGATTTTCCAATTTGCCGTGATCTGGCCGGAGACATCCAATTCAAATCCGCGACTACGCGCCGCGCCAATCGCAACGGTGTAGAGAGGATTGGAAGGGTCGGTCGTAGGAATATTTTGCTTGGTGATCTGATAGATGCTGGTGGTGGCCGACAACCGCCGGTTGAGCCATTCTGTTTTTAGACCAAACTCGTACTGCTGCGCAGACTGAGGTGGCAGTGGCTTGCCGTCGGGCGTGACCGAACCCAAAGGGGTGGCACCGTAGTTGCCAGAGTACGAAAAATAGACACTCGCAGCCTGCACTGGTTGCCACAAGAGACCGGCCCGGGGCGTCGGCGAAGGGCTATCATGAATGCTTGATGCCGCCGGGTCGTATCCATTGTTGTAGGTGTTGACACGATCGAAACGAAGACCCGCCAAAAGAAACAGATGAGCAGGCAAGGCGATTTGATCCTGGATATAGGCTCCATATGCCTGCTGCCCGTTATGAACGACAGAATTGTTCGCAGGATCGGGAGGGTCAAATGGCTGGCCATATACCGGGTTATAGATGTTAATGGGAGCCGGAAAAAAGAAATTCGCGTCGTAGTGGCCGTCCTGGTAATAGTAGTCAAACCCCGCCAATACGGTGTTTTGGATGCCGTGAATCGTGAATTTGCCCGTCAAATCCGCGACGACCTGGTGGGTCCAATGATAGAAATAGGTCTCCGTAGCGCCGAAACGCTGCAGGTCTCCGTTGGCGTGGACATCGCCGATATAGAAAATGCCGTACGGGACAACTGGGGAGTCGTAGTATCCGGACTTGTACGCCGCCGCAAATTTCCAGTTGTCTGAAAACTGATGAGAGCCGAGAACCTTTATAGAATACTGCGTTGTCGGAACACGATTGCTGTTGGGCTCAGCGTAGTTGTTTCTAATGGAAACCTTCGCCGGTGTGCCGTCCATTAGCAGAGGAATGCCGTCATCCGTTTTGATGGTGCCGGTGGCGTACATGAACTGCGCCATAATCTGATTGCGTTCGTTGGGCTTCCACTCGATCGTTGGAAAAAGGGCAATCTGGTCTGTATAGATGAAATCGCGGAACGAGTTTGCATTTTCATAGTCCAGGTTGAAACGATAGTAGAGGTTCTTTACGAACAAGGGGCCCGTGGCGTCGAACGTTGTGCGGTAGAAATCGTACGAGCCAAATTGCTGCTGCAGCGAATAGTGAGACTGTTCGAGTGGTCGCTTC
>DATJWZ010000566.1:0-17217 GCA_035500795.1 Candidatus Eiseniibacteriota bacterium
CCTTCGCCGCGCACGATGAAATCGGCATCGATCATCTTCTCCACACCGGGAATCGCCGTCACATGTCCACCAATGACAATCTTGGAATTCGGCGAGACCTGGCGGATCATCCGGCACATCTCGCGCACCTTAAGAACATTCACGATGATCGACGAGATTCCCACGACGTCATACTGATTGGCCTTAAGCTCGCGCTCGAAATCTTTTCGGGTAGGAAAATCGAGGACCGTGCAAGGCGCTGAAATATTGGCCTGGATCATCATGATTCCCCAGGACCGGTGGAACATGCGCAGCGAGAAGCTGCCTTGCGCGCGGGTTACCTGATTGTGATAAAGCTCCATCGGGTTGATGGAGCGGCTGCCGAATTCGTCGTCTTGCGCGTAAGGACCGAAGACCGAAGTCAGCAGGATGCGGGCGTGTGTGCCCTTGGGATGTTTCTCAACTTCAGCGGAACCACTCTCGTAAAGCCGGGCCGAAACGTCCACGTCTTCTTGCCATCCGTTTCCCCCCACATGCCGTTAACTGCATCGTAATCCTGCCAAGACACTTTGAACGCATACGGCGCCAGAAAACACAAAAACATTACAAAGCCAGGGACTACGTTTTGCAAACGGGATCAATCGCGAGTACCGCCCAACTTGAATGCCTTGCACTTTCTATCCTAGAATCGCTGGCCTATGGCATCCGAGCCGTTAGAGATTGAGCGCCTGGAGCAGGGAATCCTGAGCTTTCACGGTCCGCTCACAATGGAGAACGTCACGAATTTCAACAACGCAGTCAGGCGTGAGACTGCTCCGACGATGATTCTGGATTTCTCCGGCGTGCCCTATCTCGACTCCTCCGGGCTCGGCTCGTTAGTCAGCGCCTGCACGTCGTGCGTAAAGTCTGGACGCCGAATGGCACTGACCGGCGTCAACAAGCGGGTGCTGAAAGTTTTTGAGATCACCAAGGTCGAACAGATCTTTCTGATGTTTCCAACTCTCTCGGACGCGATCGAAGCGTTCACGAATGCGGGGACAGCGTAGCTTCATTCGGCGTGAAGTCTGCCACAGATCGGTCCTATGCGGCGCGGTCGTCGTGCGGTTTCTTCAGCTTTCCACCATTCACTGCGTTCAACCGAATCCGAGTCACCCGTGAGGTTTCTTCCAGAAGCTCGCTCTTGAACTTGGCGCCTTCTCCGGCCATGACAGATCCCGCGGCTAGGGCGAAGCGCAGCGCATCCGCCTGATTATCAAAATAAAGGACTACTTGTCCCGACATAGTACTCCCCCTGGGCTGCCAGCCAGCGAGCAAGAGGCTGGGAATTGGTTGATGCACTTCGACCTACCGAAGGTCGATCGTTGAGTTCGATTCTGAGAGTCTGCGCCAACACATCAAAGTGATTTTCTTGATTCCGAATTACTCGGTAGGACACAAACCGCGACCTCGATCTCGCGACGAACTCTCTCGCTGGTTTGCCGCCCCGGCTTCGGATATCATGCGTGGCATCTCATGCGCCGCACACGGGTTATTGCTCTTTTCGTCAGTCTTGCGAGCCTGCCTCTCGCCGCTCGTGACAAAGACGTCATTGGGTCGTGGGAGGGTGACTCCAAATGTACAGTCGCGAACTCGCCATGCCAGGACGAGCACGTACTGCTTCAGGTTTCCCAAGACAGGAAGGATCCATTTCAATTGAATCTGGACGCTTACAAGATCATTGATGGCGCGCCGGATTTCATGGGCACGCTGAGCTGTCACTATGAATCCAAAGCCGGTGTTCTCAGCTGCACGTCCAGCAACCGGGACAAAGACGATTGGGAATTCCATGTTATGGGCAATTCCATGGCAGGCCGACTGCTGGTCGATAAGACGCTTTACCGCCGACTCACGCTTCACAAGAGCCAAAAATAATTTCCATGTCTGTATTGATCTCGATGCTTCGCGGCGTGAATGTTGGAGCGCATAACCGGATCAAGATGGACGATCTGCGCGCCCTCTATAAGTCCCTTAAGCTCGAAGACCCGCAGACGTATGTCCAAAGCGGAAACGTCATCTTCCGCACCAAAGAGAAAAACCTGCTTCAGCTCTCGAAGAAGATTCAGGATGCAATCGAACAGAAGTTCAAATTTCGGCCAGAGGTGATTCTTCGCACGACCGACGAATTCAGAAGCGCAATCGCAGCCAGTCCGTTTGCCGATCGTCCGGAACTTGAGCCGGGCAAAATTCTTGTGAGCTTCCTCGCTGGTGCTCCGCCAAGAGAAGCGCATACGGCGTTCGATCGTTTTAAGCAATACCCTGAGGAAGTCCATTTGAAAGGCTGTGAGCTTTATATCTATTTTCCCAACGGAGCTGGCCAGTCGAATCTGCCTTGGTCGTCCTTGGAGAAACTGCTGAAGGTGACGGGCACCGCCCGCAACTTGAACAGCGTCAGGAAAATGCTGGAGATGGCCGAAGAAATGGAGAAATCCTAAGAATTATGGTGAACATGAACCGCAGGATTTTTGTAATTTCATCCGCACTCGCACTCTGCACCGTGGCGATGGCGCAACAGAAGCCCACCGCGCGTCAAATCGTCGCCGAGATTCAGAAGCAAGTTGGCGTCGAGTGGCAGAAGGACACTGTCGACACATTTAAAGCGGGCAATCCCGACACGCCAGTCACCGGGATCGCTGTGACCATGATGGCCACGATGGATGTCTTGCAACGTGCATCGGCCAAGGGACTGAATTTCATCATCACGCACGAGCCAACGTTTTACGCGCACCTCGACACACCCGAAGGCGTTCCGCAGGACGATCCGGTGTGGGCAGAAAAGCGCGCGTTCATCGAGAAACATAATCTGGTCGTGTGGCGTTTTCACGATCACTGGCACATGCGCAAGCCTGATGGCATCGAAGCCGGTAACGTCCACGCTCTGGGCTGGGAGAAATTTCAATCACCTGACAACCAGTATCTCTTCGTGATTCCCGAGACTACGGTGAAGGAACTGGCGAAACAGGTGATGACAAAACTTGGATCATCCGTCCTGCGCGTGGTTGGAGATCCTGATATGAAAGTCACCAAGGTCGGATTCAGCCCGGGCGCGGCTGGTTCGGAACGTGAGATTCAAGCGCTCGAGAGAGACGATGTGCAGGTGCTCATGCTCGGCGAAACGCGTGAATGGGAAACAGTCGAGTATGCCGCTGACGCCGCGACTGAAGGACGCAAGAAGGCGCTCATCGTGATCGGCCACATCCCAAGCGAGCAGCCCGGCATGGAAGAATGCACCCGCTGGCTCAAGGGATTTGTGAAAGACGTTCCGGTAGAATTTATCGCAGCGAAGCAGCCGTTCTGGCTGCCATAGGGTGTGTCTTTTTTCTGCGCGTTCTGCGGCCGTTCTCAGCGATCTCAGCAGTAAGCTTTGCTGTCACCCAGCCGCCTAAGCGACTGGCTCAAGCTTCTCGACGATTCGGTCCGGATGCTGCGTGACGCCCCGTTCAAAGATGAGGATCCCATCCTCCATCCGGCTGAATTTCATCGTGAGCATGTCAAGAATGTAATTTTGCCGGATCGTCCACGGCTCTTTGCCACCCTGTTTCGGCAGGTCGGCAGCAGACCGCTGAACGTATCCGGAGTTGAGATTGAGCAGAGGTTGCGCTTCGAGCGAGGCGGGATCACACACCGGCTTGCAAGTCCGGTAACCGCGACGATCCATGTGATTCAGCACGCGGCAGACGAACGTGGAAGCCAGGTCCGCCCGCAATGTCCAAGAGTTATTCGTGTAACCCACGCAGAAAGCGAAATTGGGCACGTTGCCCACCATCGTGCCTTTGTAGACAAAGCTTTTCCCAACATCGACACTGACGCCATCGACCGTGAGGCGAATGCCGCCCAAAGCGAGCATTCGCAGCCCGGTCGCTGAAACGATGATGTCGGCCTCGAGTTGCTCGCCGGACTTCAGGCGTATGCCGTTTTCTATCAGTGTTTCGATTTCGTCCGTCGCAATCGAAGCGCGTCCTTTGCTGATCGCCTGATACAAATCGGCATCGGGCACAAGACAGAGGCGTTGGTCCCACGGCTGGTATCGCGGATTGAAATGCTTATCCACGTCGTACCCGTGAGGCAGGCTTCCAATCGCCGCCTTGCGCAGCAAGCGCCGAGCGTACCTGGGTGAGCGCCGGCTTAGTTGGTAAATTCCGATGCTGATCAGAATATTTTTCCAACGCACTGCGCGATGCGCCAGGTCCGTCGGCAGACACTTACGGAGTAAATTCGCAACGGGATCGTGCGTGGGCAAAGTCAGAACGTAAGTCGGCGAACGTTGCAGCATCGTGACATGTGCTGCCTTTTCCGACATGGCGGGAACCAGCGTGACTGCCGTTGCTCCACTCCCGATCACAACAATTTTCTTCCCGCTATAGTCGAGGTCCTGGGGCCAATGTTGCGGATGAATGAACTGCCCTCGGAAATTGCCGGCGCCGGGAAATGCCGGCTCGTAGCCGGAGTCGTAACGGTAATAACCCGTGCAACCGTAAAGAAAGTTGCATGAGTACTGCATGGTCTCGCCATTTGCGGTGGACTTGACCTGAATCAGCCAACGACCTTCATCCGACGACCAGGATGCCGATTCGACACGCTGCTCAAACCGTATATGGCGGTCGATCCCGAACTCGAGCGCTGTGTCGCGAACATATTGCAGAATGGATGCCCCATCCGCGATTGCCCTGGTTTCCTTCCACGGTCGAAAAGGATATCCCAGCGTGAACATGTCGGAGTCGGATCGAACGCCGGGATAGCGGAACAAATCCCAAGTGCCCCCAATTTCAGATCGCGCCTCAAGAATCACATAACTCTTGGTGGGACACCGCGTCTGAAGCCGATATCCTGCCCCGATTCCAGAGAGACCAGCGCCGATAACGACGACGTCAAAGTGTTCAACAGGCATATCCAGGCTCGCGGGCAACAATCTTATCCCAAACGTGCCGAATTGCCTCACCATCCAGGCGATTGGCATGAGCTGTCACGAGATGAGCTTCAACGTTCTAAGAAATTGGATTGAACTTCATTCCTGCGGCGGTTCTTGCAACACGGTCGCGGCGTTTATTCCCATGGCGAGTTCATCAACAATGCCCTTCTCAACGTAAATCGGGCGGACAAGTTTTCGCATGGCGGGCAGATACCAACCAAACATGGCAGCCCCTCCGACACAGATAGCGCCGCCACACATCAACGTATGCGGCGCACCGATGCGAGTGGCAAGCGCTCCAGCGATGAGGCTGCCAAACGGTGCCACACCTTGAATGGCCATCGAGTAAAAGCTCATCACTCGCCCGCGTTTCTGGTCTTCCGCAATCGTTTGCAGGATTGTATTGCTCGACGCCATCTGCTGCATGAAGCAGAAACCCGTCACCAGCAAAAGAAGTAGTGATAGCCAGAGCTGGCGGGACGCAGCAAATGCGACCAACGAGGCTCCGAATCCGGCTGCCGTAACCGCAACCAAGCGACCCAAACCGAGCACGCTAGGTCGGGCTGCGAGCGACACCGCACCGACCAGTGCGCCAACTCCCACCGCTCCCATCAGGAAACCGAATGTATGCGCTCCGCCATGCAGAATGGAACCGGCAAAGATGGGCATCAGCGCTGTATAAGGCATGCCCACCAGACTTATCAGCGAGAGCAACAATAAGATCGCCCAGATCGGGTGGAAACTTCGGATGTAATTCCACCCTTCGCTCAGTTCGGAGCCGATACTGGCGTACGCGCGCGGTGTCGCCGTCACGATGTTCATTGCCATCAGTGAAAATATGACGGCGATGTAGCTGATGCCGTCGATAAGAAAGCAATAGCCTTCACCAAATCCAGCGATCAACAACCCGGCGACCGACGGGCCAACCAGCCGCGCGGCATTGACGAGCGATGAGTTCAGAGCAATGGCATTCGGCAGGTCCTCCCGCGTCTCAACCATCTCAATCACAAACGCCTGACGAGCCGGCATATCGAAAGCATTCACCGCGCCCTGGAAGAGATTCAGCACGATGACCTCCGTCACCGTGATGACGCCGGAAAGCGCTAACGCCGCTAACGCGAACGATTCCAACATCGACAAGACCTGCGTCACGACGAGCACGCGATGGCGGTTCAGCCGGTCCACCCAAACCCCAGCGACCGGGCCTAAGAACAAGATCGGTATTTGCCCCGCGAAGCTTACGAGCCCTAGAAGAAACGGCGAGTGCGTCAGCCGGTAGACCAGCCAACCGGTGGCCACGCGCGTCATCCAGGTCCCGATGAGTGAGATCCCCTGCCCGCCATAAAACAGGCGGTAGTTTCGATGCCGCAACGCGCGCAGGATGAGGTGCCAGTTTGGCCTTCTTCTTTGACCCGAGCTGTTCAGTTCATCCGCCATGCTGAGTGCAGGGTCCGTTTAGCTTAAATCGTTTCTCTACCAGTTTGATTTCAAGAGTAGATTCCAGCTGGAAGCACCGCATTGCGCGAACTTGGATGCCTAGTGAAGGAATAGCGGCGGAAAATTGGACGAATCTGAGAACGGATTGGTCGGGACGGGCAGATTTGAACTGCCGACCCCTCGCACCCCAAGCGAGTGCTCTACCAGGCTGAGCCACGTCCCGACTGGAAAGGATTCCGCAGGTCGACCGCATTATCGGCGCCGTCCAGCGGAGGGGTTCCAAGCAATTCTACACTAGCTCGCTGCGCTGAAACGCTCGCGATCGTCGTGAAGCGTGGGCAGGAGCAAGGTTCAAGCATACATCGGCATGGTGCTGCTTAGTCCAGATCCCGCCAGTTCGGTCCGATCCCCATATCCACCTGCAGCGGTACGGCCAACTCGTGCACCTTCTCCATGTATTCGCGAACCAGCGGCTTCATAGTCTCGATCTCGTTTTCTGGCACTTCGAATACGAGTTCATCATGCACCTGCAATGTCATGCGTGATTTCAGATTGCGCTCGCGCAGCGCCACATCGATGCGAATCATCGCGATCTTGATCAAATCCGCAGCGGTGCCCTGGAGTGGAGTATTCACAGCAGTCCGCTCGGCAAATCCGCGCTGATTCGAGTTCTTGCTGTTGATGTCGGGAATCGGCCGCACGCGTCCGAAGAGTGTCTTCACTTTCATCTCCCGGCGAGCTTCTTCCAGAGTCTTGTCAATGAACTTCCGCACTCCTTCGTATGTCTCGAAGTAATTTGTAATGAACTGTTTCGCTTCGCTCGTGTCGATTCCAAGGTTCTGCGAAAGCCCGAACGGAGATAAGCCGTACACGATGCCGAAATTCACTACCTTCGCTTGGCGGCGGTGATCAGGCGTCACCATCAGCGGAGGAACTCCGAATACCTGCGACGCCGTCAAAGTGTGAATGTCATCTCCGCGGCGGTATGCGTCGACCAACAACCGGTCTCCAGAAAAATGCGCGAGCAATCGCAACTCAATCTGCGAATAATCAGCCGTGAGCAGCACACATCCGGGCTCGGCGATGAATGCAGCGCGTATACCACGCCCCAGCTCGGTGCGAATCGGAATATTCTGGAGATTTGGATTCGCGGATGAAAGCCTCCCCGTCGCCGTCCCCGTCTGGCCAAACGTGGTATGCAACCGTCCAGTCGACGACTTGATTAACGCCGGCAGCGCATCGACATACGTTGACTTCAACTTGGTCAGCTGGCGGTAATCGAGCACCATTCGGGCGATCGGATGATTCTCAGCCAGTTCTTCGAGCACATCGACAGCCGTCGAAATCATTCTTCCCTTGCCATATTTCACCGGCTTGGGCAGGTTCATCCGATTGAAAAGAACATCGCCCAGCTGCTTCGGAGATCCGACATTGAACTCCATCCCGGCAGCTTCGTGAACTTCTTTTTCTTTAGAAGTAATCTCGCGCTCGAGTTCTTCTGACATTTTTGAGAGCGCAGCCGTGTCAATCTTCACGCCGGCTTGCTCCATCCGTGCCAGCACCGGGACGAGGGGCAGATCAATCTCTTCGTAAATTTTGCCCAGGCCGGCCTGTTCGACTTCGTTGCACAGCGCTGACGTGAGCCGTCCGGTGATATCGGCGGACTCGGGCAATTGCCCACTCAGCTTCAGATTGAACCGCCTCAACGCAACGTCGGCAAGATTGTGCGAAGAATATGTCGGATCGAGCAGGTACGAATAAAGCATGGAATCATGACGTACGCCCTGGATCGCGACACCCATTGGCGTGAGTGTGTGAATCGCGGCCTTGTAGTCATGCACTGTTTTCAATATGTGCTCGTCGCTGAGGATCTGCTGCATACGTTTCCCGGCGTCGCCAGCGTCGAGAGTCACACTTACAGCCGAGCCGGCACTTGCTGAAATCGCAATCCGGCAACTGACAGATTCGAGGGCGCTCAGCGCCATCGCGCTCTCCATAAAGGAAAGCTGCGTGCTACCTGGCTCCTCTTCCTTCTCCTCTACTTCCTCGGCCGCAGGGACTTCTTCCGAGTGCTCGACAGCCACCGCGAGTACGGCGTCTTTGCTCAACGCCTTTACCACGCCATCGATATCGGCAGCTGTCTTGGCTTCAGCGTATTGCGTTTCGCTTACTTCAACGACCGGCAAAAGCTCTTTCAACAGAGATGTGAATTCAAGCTCAGTGAACAGCCCACGCAGCGCATCGACATCCGGCTCGCCCACGCGCATCGAGTCCACATCCAGCTCGACAGGAACATTCGTATCGATCGTTGCCATGCTCTTGCTGAACAGGATGGTATCGCGATTGTTCTGCAATGATTCGCGATAGGTTTTGCGCTCGACCTCGGCGGCACGTTCCAGTGCCTGCTCGACCGTTCCGAAACGCTTGATGATTTCCACCGAGCCCTTATCGCCGATTCCGGGAGCGCCTGGGATGTTGTCAATGGAATCCCCACGTAGCGCCATCACGTCGATGACGCGCTCAGGAGGCACGCCCAAAATCTCTTCTACCTTCGCCGCATCGCAAATCAAGTTATCCTTCGGCGGATTCAATATGTGCACGGTGTCGTTCACGAGCTGCATCATGTCCTTGTCGCTCGACACGATGTAGACCGGATGCGATGCCTCAGCCGCTTTTCGTGCTAGCGTGCCGATTACGTCATCGGCCTCAAACCGAGTCACTCCAATCATCGGGATGCGATACGCTTCCAGTGCGCGCCGGATGTAGGGCACCTGCTGCGCGAGGTCCTCAGGCATGGCTTTGCGATTCGCCTTGTAGCCCTTGTACTCAATCTCCGTAAACGTCTGCGTCTTGATGTCGAACTTTCGGATACTGGTAACGGTCTCAGCCTGCTCGTCACGAAAGGTTCGGCCAGCTACGTCGAACACCGCAGCCAGATATTGCGGCGAAAAGTCGTCGCGCAACTTTCGCAACATATTCACGAAGACGTAGATCGCAGCCGTAGGAAGCCCCGTCTTGGTCGACATGGGCCGCTGCCGCGCCATTGCATGATAGGCGCGGAAAATAAACGACATCGTATCGATGAGGAAAATGCGCCCCTGAGATGATGGAGCCTCGTTGGCACATTCCTTCAAGGAACTGGCTCCGGGGGGCTTCTGAACCGCCAATTTGACGGTTGAAGCGCCAGGGGCCGGTTCTATCGGCAAGGTTTTTCGGCGCGGGGGCACCCGCTCAGTTTAGCAGCATGAGAGATGTTAGAAGTTCATCTCAAACTCCGCCTGGACGACCTTTTTGCCGGTCTTCGGCGAAACATTCCGGAAGATCAAGTGATATTTGACGGCCTGGTTCAAGGTCGGAGGTAGATTGGCGTTCACTTCCTGGTCGTGCGTCGAATCGGCAGAAAACACAGCATCGCTGGGACGCCCGCTCATAAGCGACGAAAATTGCTGATCGCTCAGCAACACAAAATCGACGTCGCCTGGTGCGGTGGTGGGCGCCCCTCCCGCCTGGATGAAGGACCGGAATGTTCCGTGCAACTGCGGGCTGTAAGCGTGAGCCGGAATTTCGAACGGCACATCAACAATGCCCGCGACTACAAAATTCTGATGCAGGACCTTGTTGCTGGTACCGACCACCGAATCGCCAACATAGTCGGAGGCGGTTGGTTTGTATTTGGCCTCGACGACTTCCACCTTGGTGAACCCTTTCATGAAGCTGGACAACGGGCTCCCCAATGTCTCAGATTCTTGCTCATCCTTGAGCGTATAGGTGTCTTCAGCATTGCGAGCCTGCTTCGCCGCTGCGGTGGCCTGATGCGCAACCGTCCCCGTCTGCAGTTCAACTGAGTCCGCCGACTGTTTCATGTGAATCCACGTGAAATAGCCAAGGAAGATCGTTATAAGAACGGCCGAAAGTAGCCCGAGCACACTTCGCATAACTCCCCCAAACAGAAGATCGTAGAGTTATTCGGATGGAGGCGCTAGTTATCGGAGGGCGCAGAGTGGTTACTTCGGTTTGCCGTATTCGGTGTTGAAATGCAGCTTGATTTCGCCACACGTCCCTTGTTCCGGAGAGTACACGACGCATGTATCAAACGGCCGCGAATAGATATGCAAGCTAACGGCGCGCTGACTGAATTCTTTCGGATTCACGACTCGATGAACCGGGTCTGCCGGGTCGACGGCGCATGGCTGGGAGGCATTCATCTCGACGATATTGAGTGGCTCCAGACAGCAAGTACCACACGCAAGATCCTGCTGCACAAGATGAAAGTTTTCTACCTGCAAACGTCCAACCGGAACCGCCATCCAGCAGTTCTGATCGCGATGGTTGTGTACCGAACTTGCCTGGCCGACTTCCCAGCAGATCGCCATTAACTCGTAAAGAGCAGTCCGGTCGATCAGGTTGCGCGTGTAGTGCTGACTGTTCCAGTTGAGATATGGCGCCAGAGAGTCCGCATCAACTGGATTCTGCTGAAGAAAATTTCGGATCGGCTCAGTCGGAATAAATGCCGACTCCGGGAAGGCCCGCAGTTCTTCTACAAGTTTCCGGATTGTGACTGTTTTCGCGGCAGTGATCATCAGTTACAGCGCTCGCATACAGGATACTTGTGTTTTATGGTTCTCTGCCAGCGCTCATAATATTGTCGCTTTCGCCGTGAGCCACCGCCGGATACGCGGCCTGCCTCTTCCTTCGCCTCAAGTCCCGAGGAAGCTCCGATTTCAGCAGCCACAAACCTAAAGCCACCGCAGCGCTCCAGGTGAGAGACACAAGCGCGAGCTGAACAATATCAGTCAGCCTACGACCGAGCCCCGTCGCGACGGGGACTTTTGCCACTTCAAAGCTGATCGCGCCCGCTATGAGAGCTGTGATGGTTGCTTTAGCCAACTCTCCCCACCGCAGTTCGCCGAGGGATACCAATTTCCGTCGATGCAGCAATCCTGCCAGCACTACCAGGTTTAATCCGATGCCGATGTCCGATGCCCATGCCAATCCGACAACACTAAATTTGTAAAAAAAGAATGAATAAATCGGGAGCGATGCCGCCGTCACAATCGTCACCGCGAGCATCGGCGTGAGCGTATTTCCCGCGGCATAAAATGCACGCGCGTACAGTCCCTGTGCCGACCAAAGTACGAGCGACACAGAGAACCAGAAAAAATAAAGCGCGGTCGGCTGCGTGTCCGAAGGCAGAAATTTCCCGCGACGGTAAACCAGATCGATCAGCGGCAACGCTGCTGCCATCATCCAGGTCGTTGCCAGGATCGCCGCTGCCGACACACGGTATACCGAATCGTTTACCGTGTCGGCAAATTCCTTCAGACGCTTCTCATTGAAGAGTCGCGCAAAAAATGGCAGGGATGCCTGTCCGGTTGCTTGCCCCAATACGGCGATCGGAACGGCGAACAAACGTTTTGCATAATTCAGCCGTGTGATGTCCCCGACGCCTTTGGCCGCATAGTGACGCAGAATCCAGTCGTCCGCCGTCACCAGCGAAACGCCCAGCATGAGTGGCACTGAGAGCTTCACCCACTCTCGAAAGGCCGGATTCGAGATATCAAAGGATGGGCGGTAGCCTGTCCCAATCCGCGCCGCCCCAATGGCACTCGCCAGAAACGGACCCGCGAAGCTCCCGATCAGAGCTCCGTACGCCAGAGATGCAATACCCAGATGGTGCCCGCCGATCACGCCGCCCAGAATAATGAACAGGTTGTAGATCAATGGCCCGAACGCGGGAAATAGAAACAGCCGATGCGAAAGCAACACCGCCGATACGACGCCCCCGACATAAAAAAAGATTTGGGCCGGCAGCAGAATTCGCGTCAGGTGTACCGTGAGTTCAATCTTGTCCGGCGTGAAGTCTTTCACGTACCAGCGGATGAACTCGGGTGTAAAAATTTCTGCCACGATCGTTCCCACGATCATGACGGCCGTCATCACGGTGATGATGATGGAGAAAGTTTTTTGCGCGTCCACCTCCCGCTTCTCCGCCAAAAATCGCGTGTAGATTGCGATAAAGGTGATGGAAGCCGATCCGCCCGCAACGATATAGTTCAGGAAGTCCGGAAGAGTGAAAGCTGTGACGTAGGCGTCAGTGGATCCCGCTGCCCCATACGCCCACGCGATATACGCGTCGCGCACGTATCCGATGACACGCGACAGCATCACCGCCGTGATCAGCAGCAAGGTCGCCGAAAATGCCGTGTGCTGGTGCGACGGCTGAAAGAAGCGCAGCAGTTTTCTCATCGAGACCCGATCGGATTCTCAATCTTATCGGAATCTCAATGCCGCAGTGTTGATCGACTTGCTGCCGACAACGCGTTGGTAATCAAGAAAACTACCGCTGCTCCGGCGATACCCAGACCCTTCCTGCCGAGACCAGATCAACGTTCGGTACTTCGGTCGTTATACGGATCTGTTGCCACCCCGCTTTCTTTGGCGGCTTGACCAGAAAGCTCAGCAAATACTGGTTCTGAAGTCGGCGGGCCGTGTCCTCTAGATACGGAGTAAATGAAACAGGTGCGCCTGTGAAACCGATGTAATACGCCTCGCCACCCGTCTTATCAGCCAGCTCCGACAAATAGAGCTGTCCCCAATAACTCTGCCAATAGCTATGTGCAAAATGGCCGACTCCAGGTGTGTAGATGGCGGATACGATGATTCCGGCTTTTGCGGCATCGTCGGCTGCAGACTCAACATACGGATCAGCAAGATCGCCCGTACCGTAGTAGCGATCAATTCCGTCGGTGATGATCACAACTTCCCGGCGCTCTTCGCTCGCAGGCCACTTTTTCACCAGGTCGCTCAACGAGAAATATGGACTCGCATTCGCCCCGGCAACGCCCATCGGCAGCCGCAATGCATTTGCGGCCTGCGCATGGTCGTTCGTTGGATTCTGTACGACACGCGCAATCCCATTCTGCATGTAGGCGACGCCAATCTTCGTCGTAGCCGGCTGCGTGTTAATGAACTGCTTGATGCTATCCAATTGGGAACCTACGTTGAGGCCGGACTCGTCGTCGATCAAGATGAACAGTTCGAGTCCCGCCCGATCGCCTTGTAGAGCAACCCAATCGGTGACGGGATCGCGGTCGCGGCCTTGATACACCATCACATCTTCCTTACGAATCTCGGGTACCGTCGAACCGTGCTTCGGTTCTACGGTAACGACAATGTGAGCTGGAACACCCTCAGACGTCGCGGACTGCTGAGCCCACAGAGCTGGATTGAACACGACGCAGCTGAGACAAACAACGGATACCAGAAACAAAAAGCGTCTTTTCATGGAGCCTCCTTGTGCAACCACGAACTGAGGCCACATGCTTGTCAAACATAGACTTATAGGGCCTACCTAATTTCTTAGATGTCGCAAACAGGCTTCAGGAGTTGCCCTCATGAGTGCCGCCGCATTGCAACTGCCGCTATTTGCTTGGGCATCAAAAACGCATGCAATACATTCTTCTGGCAACAGATTACGATGGCACCCTTGCCCATGATGGTGTTGTGGATACGGCGACTCTTTCGGCCTTGGATCGACTCCGGGCCTCCGGACGCAAGCTGGTTCTGGTAACCGGCAGGCATTTGCCGGATCTCACCAAGGTGTTTCCGCAACTCGATCTGTTCGATCGAGTGGTGGTCGAGAACGGAGGCGTTTTCTATTGCCCTAAATCGGGTAAAGAAAAACTGCTTTGCGAACCGCCGAATCCGCGGTTTCTGGAACTGCTGCGTGAGAGAGACGTACCGTTTACTGCCGGGCGGACTGTTGTTGCGACTTGGCGTCCGCACGACACGGTTATGCTTTCCGCGATTCGCGACCTCGGCCTCGACCTACACGTAATCTTCAACAAAGAATCAGTCATGGTGCTGCCTTCCGGCGTAGACAAACGAACTGGGCTCCAAGCAGCTCTTCGGGAATTGCGCATCTCCCCGTCAAACGTTGTTGGCGTCGGAGATGCAGAAAACGATCTTCCGTTCTTAAGAATGTCCGGACTCAGCGCAGCTGTGGCCAATGCCCTTCCTTCGGTAAAGAAAGAAGCCGATGTCGTGTTGGATAAGCCACGCGGAGAAGGGGTGATCAATTTAATCGACGCTCTCCTCAGCGACGATCTCTCCCACTGCGAGGCGAAATTGCGTTCCATTGAATCCTCCTCAGCCCTCGGCTGAGTCGCGACAGAATGAACTCAGCTGCATTGCGAGCTTTATCCGTGCGTTATGCTCAGAAGGTGCCGTCCCGTTTTCCAACATCGGCAGACCATAAGCTGATTCAGATCGTTGATGCTGCGCTCGCCGAGGCCACGCGTAAGAGTGGAGCGTGGTTAGCTTGCCGTCCCGGCTGTACCCAGTGCTGCATCGGCGTCTTCCCGATAAATCAACTCGATGCGCTACGCCTGAAGCGCGGACTCCGCCAACTCGGGGAAGAATCTCCACAACGGGCGGCAGCGATTCGCGAACGCGCCCGCGAGTCGATCGCCCATTTGTCGCACGATTTCCCGGGAGATCCGGCAACAGGCATACTCGACGAATCCGAGGCGGGAGCCCACCGCTTCGACGGTTTCGCAAACGACGAGCCTTGTCCCGCGCTTGATCCCGAGACCGGTCTCTGCGAGCTCTATGAGCATCGGCCCATGACTTGCCGAGTCTTTGGCCCTCCTGTCCGCTCCGACGATGGGTTGGGCGTTTGTGAACTGTGCTTCCAGGGAGCGACCACCGAACAAATCGCGGCTTGCGAGATGACGCCCGACCCGGAAGACATGGAATCTCGTCTTCTGGAAAAAGTTGAGAAAACTTCCGCCGTTCGTGGGCATACAATCGTCGCTTTCGCTCTTACAAGGTGATGCGGACAGCATTCTCAAGACTTGCTCTCATTTCAATTGGCATGGCCGCCGTTGCATTGGCGGCGCGCGCTTCAACGGACTTGGATGCATGGTTGCGCTACGCGCCGCTTGCCCCGGAGATCGCCAAACAATACGAGCACCTGCCATCGAAGATCGTGCTGATGGGCGCCTCTCCCATTCTCAAAAACGCTGAAAGTGAATTGCTTGCGGGAGTTCCGAGGATCACGGGGCGAGCGCTGTCGCCGAGCCACGAAATTGATGGAAGTGTAATCGTACTCGCAACCTGGAAGCAGGCTCAGGCTTCCGTACCCGGTCTGACTCCGCGTCACGGTTCGATCGGAAACGGCTTCTGGATCACAACCGTGAAGATTCGTGGATCAGAATGTCTGCTGGTTACGGGCTCCGGCGACCGCGACGTCCTCTACGGAACGTTTGCGCTCCTTAGAAAGATTGCTCAAGGCGAAAGCATCGCCAACATCGACGAAGTGCAGCATCCAGCCGCAAACATCCGCTGGATCGATCAGTGGGACAACCTTGATGGCAGCGTCGAACGCGGCTATGGCGGTCGCTCCATCTTTTTTGACAACGGCAAAGTTCGCGATGACCTGACTCGCGCCGGACAGTACGCGCGCTTGCTCGCGTCGATCGGCATCACGACTTGCACAATCAACAACGTGAATGCTTCGCCGCAGGTTCTCGACTCCACATTCATCGCCCAAGCACGAAGGATCGCTGATGTCTTCCGCCCTTGGGGCATCCAGCTTTCTTTCTCCGTCGATCTCAGTAGCCCAAAAATAATTGGAGGTTTAGACACATTCGATCCGCTCGATGTGAAGGTCGCCGATTGGTGGCGCAGAAAAGCCGATGAGATTTATCGGCAGATTCCGGACTTCGCAGGCTTTGTGGTGAAGGCGGATTCGGAAGGCCGCTCAGGACCGTCAGCATATGGACGCACTCACGCCGACGCCGCCAACGTCATTGCCCGCGCGCTGACGCCCCATGGTGGGGTCGTCTTTTATCGCGCCTTTGTTTACAACCACCATCTCGACTGGCGCAACCTGAAGAACGATCGCGCGAAGGCCGCGTACGACAACTTCCATCCGCTCGACGGCAAGTTCGACCACAACGTCATCGTCCAGATCAAAAACGGCCCAATCGACTTTCAGGTGCGCGAGCCAGTCTCCCCGCTCTTCGGCGATTTGGAACTCACAAACAAAACCATCGAACTGCAAATCACCCAGGAATACACCGGCCAGCAGAAGCAACTCTGCTTTCTGGTTCCGATGTGGAAGGAAGTGCTCGATTTTGACATGCATCTACCTGGCAGCGAGCCCTCCCGTGTGAAAGACATCCTCTCGCGATCGAAGGTAAACACTCCTTTGAACGGCTTCGTCGGTGTGGCAAACGTGGGCCTGGACGAGAATTGGCTAGGCAGTCCGTTAGCGATTGCGAATCTCTACGGCTTCGGCCGTCTGGCGTGGAATCCCGATCTAAGCTCCGGGCAAATCATCAACGAGTGGACGCGCCAGACCTTCGGCAACGATCCTCAAGTCGTGCAAACGATTTCGAAACTGCAACTCGACTCCTGGCCCGTATACGAAGATTACACAGGCCCGCTTGGCGCAGGCACGCTGACCAAGATCACCGGCAACCACTACGATCCCGGACCGGAATCCTCTGAAGAAAATGGCTGGGGCCAGTGGCATCGTGCGGATCATCAAGGCATCGGCATGGACCGTACCGTCGCAACGGGAACTGGATACGTTGGACAATATCCGCCGGAAGTACAGCAGATGTACGAGTCGCTTGCCGCTTGCCCCGACAACCTGTTGCTCTTTTTTCACCATGTTCCCTGGACGTACGTCCTGCACTCGGGCAAGACCGTTATCCAACACATCTACGACTCACACTATGAAGGCGCAGAACGAGCGCACGAATTTATTGCGCGCTGGCAAAGCCTCGCGGGACACATCGACGAAGATCATTACCGCGACATCCTTGCGCGCTTTGAATTCCAGGCCG
>DATJWZ010000567.1:0-10886 GCA_035500795.1 Candidatus Eiseniibacteriota bacterium
ACCCGCCGTCCGGAGGCCACCAAATCCCGCACAACCTGCGGTCCTTCAGCGGTATACAGCTGCATTCCCACCTTATAAGTGAGGGCGGAGTCTCCGACCGCCGCCACGATCTTCTGTGCGGCGGCGGCCGTGGAAACGTCCAGCGCAACGATGAGCCGCTCGCGCGGGTCATCACTCCGATACCCTGAGCTATCGGTCGGGATGCGGTTGGGCAGAGCAGCCGTCATCCCGGCTAGTGTACGGTTTTTACGGGAGTTGCGCTACAGGGGGATGGTTATACGCAATCGTCTGGTACGCCGGCTTGGTTTGGGTAGCCTTGGCGACCATGGTGTTTTCTACCAGGTCCAGACGAACTCGTTGCAGCCCATGCGACTTCATCTGGATCGCTTGGGCGGCCCCATAAGAGAGGTCGATAATCCGGCCCGGAACCACCGGTCCACGGTCGTTGATTCGGACGACCACCGACTTGCCATTCCGGAGGTTTGTGACCTTCACATGGCTTCCCATGGGTATGGTCAGTGACGCGGCCGTCATGCCGTACATTTCATACGGTTCGCCGCTCGCCGTTTCCTTCCCTTGAAAGCTTGCGCCATACCACGAAGCTGTCCCAACCTGATACGGTTTGGTCTTGCCGACCTGTTTGCGGACTTCCAGTTTTGCTTGGATCGAACTAATAGGAGCCGGTTTCGCCTCCGAGCTGTTCGGTCCCTGAGCCGCTCCCAGGCCGACGATCAAAAAGGCGATCGCCAGTCCATGAGCTATACGTCTTCGCATTCAGTTCTCCTCGCATCTCAAAAGTGCCCTTTGGCCTAAAGGCTGGTTCTAACTGCAGTTTGTAAATGCTATCGGCCTGCCAAACTGGTGTCAACCCGAAATGGCCAATAGGACGATGACCGCCTAGTAATGGATCTCACACGTAACCTATTGAAAAATTATCCAGATGCCAGAAATCTCATTTGTTTCTCGAAGTTTACGTATTTATCAAAATGTAAATAGCACCAAAGACGCGACAGCGTAAAATTTGCAACTCCAGTGGAATCAATTGCTTACCGTTAATTCTGTAGCAACCTAAATCAAATCATGTACTTACAGACCTGCCTTTTGAGCCGGAAGCCGTTATTTTTTCTAAAGGATGGGACAAAAAGTCCCTTAGTCCCGCGTACGCTATGCCATGATGTGCCAAACTCTGGTATTCCCAAGAACGGAAGTCCATGCCCGAACAACCACCCGTAGTCCTTACAATCGCCGGATTTGACCCATCCTCCGGTGCGGGAGTCACTGCGGATATCAAGACCATCGCCGCTCACGCATGCTACGGCGTCGCCTGCATAACCGCAATGACGGTTCAGTCAACTGCAGGCGTCAAGCGGGTCGAGCCCGTAGATCCTTCCCTTGTTACCGACACTCTTGCGGAACTGGTTTCCGACATCGATATTGCTGCGGTCCACATCGGCATGCTCGGGTCTGCAAAGGTCGCCAAAGCCGTTGCCGACTTCTTCTCCTCTACTACCCGGACGAAAAGCTCAGCCCGTGGGTCGGCCGCTCGTCTTCCCAATATCGTCCTCGATCCAATCCTTAAGTCTTCCTCTGGAGCCGACCTGGTGGATGCGCCCGGAACCCGCATCATGATTGAACGCCTCATTCCCTTGGCCGACGTCGTTACCCCAAACGTCGACGAAGCGGCCGCCATCACGGGCACGAAGGTTCAAGAACTGGATGAAATGAAGGAGGCGGCGGCGAAACTCCATGAATTGGGTGCCGCAAACGTGGTGATCACTGGCGGCCATCTCGACAAGGCCATTGATCTTCTGAGTTTCAAGACAAAATCTGGAGTGGAGCAGGAGATTTTCAAAGCTGAGCGTCAGCAGTCCAATTGCACCCACGGCACCGGATGCGCTTTTGCCACTGCGATGGCATGCCATCTCGCTCTTGATCGCGGACTGGCCGAAGCTACGTTGTTGGCAAAAACCTATGTCTCAGCGGCGATTACTAATGGGCATCCGTTGGGCAAAGGTACCGATCCAGTGCACCACCTTTATCGGATGAACCAGCAGAGGAGAGCCGCGGGAACCGGCGGCGAATTGAGCTAGTCTTGCTCGTCCCGACTGTTTTTCTTCAGAAGGATTCCAGCCACGAATGCTGCTGTTGCGGCCAGCAGCCACTCAATCCGGTACATCTGGATCGCTTGCCAGTCGACCAGAGTTTTCGCCGTCAGTAGCCCGACCAGCAGAGCCCCAGCCACGCACACCAAACCCAAAACAAAAGCGATCAAAGACGCAGTCGAAAGCCCGATCCTGGTGCGAATTTCGTGGAAGTGAAGATAGTGGAGCCAAGCTGGTGTCCGCAGTTTCCCAAAGTCGGGGAATTTAAGCTTGTCCAGCGGTACGCGGCTCCAGATATCAGAAACTTGCTTGGTAAACCCTTCCCACACCTGTGCGACCACAGTTGCGTCCGTGCGCTCCTGCGCCTTAACCGCGACAGGCCGCCTCACCCCGCATGTATGGCAGAACCGAGCTGCCAGCAGGAACTCCGTATTGCACCGAGGACAGACTTCGGCCATGGCAGGAACCGACTCCGCCGGCATAACTTCCGGTCCCAAAGTGGGGGAGGGGGGACGCCAAAATTCTTGTTGTGTGCCTTGTGCTGCTTCTGCCATGTTAGTTTCTACTCGCGGACCTTGCTATTCCCCACTTGGCATTCCAAACACCAAAGGCGCGCCTACTGCAAACCATTTAGATTCTTTGACTTATTGCAGTATGCCCTACTGCGACCCGGCGTCCGTCGAGCAAATCTTACCCGCTTGAGCGAGTAAAGAAGTATCAGTTACGAAGGCCCAATCCCTTTCCTCACATGCTGTTAGAGGTGTTTGGCCGAGACGCAAACCAAGCGAGTATAGGAGAGCTGCAAACGAAATTGGAGTACCGACTCAGGCACCGGGAGGTCAACATCCACGTTCTTGTCAGCTAAGTGTTCTCGCCGCCGCAGAAAATACGGTGCATCAGTTAGACTAGCTTCATCGTCGCTTGGTTCTGCGCGAGTCCCCGAATGCGTTTTATCGTCTGGCACCTGTCGTTCTCCATTGTGCTGGTATCGTGTGCGCTTACAGCCCAATCTGCACCTACTTCCGCACTTCCGAACGGCGCTCCTCATGATGCCCAGGTCGACGCTGCCTTCGACCACTTCTACAACATGGAGTACGGTCGTGCCATCGAAGACTTCGAAAAAATGGTGCAGGATCGTCCCAACGACGCCTTCGCCCTGAACCATCTCCTCACCGCTATTCTTATGAGCAACCTCTACGAAACCGGCGGGATGAACACCGGCGACTACACCAACGAAAGTTTCATCGGACACGCTCCCCGTCCCACGGATCCCAAAGTTAAAGAGCGGATCAAGAGCCTCGTTCGGCTTGCAGAAAACGTCGAAGAGCAGAAGCTCAAAGCCAATTCCAAGGACGTTGACGCTCTCTACTGCCGCGGTGTGACGCGCGCCGAATTCGCGGTATACACAGGCTTGGTTGAGCGCGCCTGGTTTTCCGCCCTCCGCAACGCCGTCGGAGCTCGCCACGATCATGAGCACGTTCTCGAACTCGACCCCGATTACGTCGACGCGAAGCTGGTCGTCGGAACCCACAATTACGTGGTCAGCAATCTGCCGTGGAGCGTCAAGGCCGCTGCTGCTATCGCTGGCTTGAGCGGATCGAAAGAGAAAGGTCTCACCTATCTTCGAACAGTCGCGAAAGGCGATGGCGACGCAGCGGTCGATGCAAAAGTTCTATTGAGCCTCTTTCTGCGCCGCGAGCACCAGTACGATGAAGCTCTCGGCTACATGCAAGGACTCACCGAACGCTACCCGCACAATCATCTCTTTCCAACTGAGGTGGCAAACCTGCTCCGCGCCTCCGGACGCCTTCGCGATGCCGAAGCTGCTTATCGAAAAGTTTGGCAGAACGGAAAAGAGGGGAAGTACGGCAACCTGCACTACGAACTAGCTGCCTGGGGACTTGGTGAGTTGTTGCGCAGCGAACACAACCTGCCCGCAGCGGCAGCCGCCTACGATTTGGTCAACCAAGCCCCGAATCCTGATCCCGATGTCCGCCAAAAAGCCAATCTGGCCGCCGGTCAGATGTACGACCTCCTGCAAAAGCGCGATCTGGCGATGAAGAGCTACGAAACCGTCCTCGAAGGCCGAGCCGACAGCGGCCAGGCCGACCTGGCCCGTCGCTACATCAAAGAGGCCTATCGCGAATAGACTTTCGCTGTGGACCTCTGTGTCCTCTGTGGTGAAATGGTTTCCTTTATGAACCTTACTGTCCTTGGCGGTGAAAGAATTTGACGGAACCAGAAGACGAACACAGCCGTAGAATGAAATAGAGGGCCTAACCATGTATTGCAATTATTGCGGCAAAGTCATCCAGGACGACGCCATTGTCTGTGCCTACTGCGGAATCCGCGTCGGCGCCACGCTGGCTCGCCGCAAACTCATCCGCCCGCGCCTCGGACGCAAAGTTGCCGGTGTCTGCCTCGGCTTCTCGGAATACTTCGACATCGACGTCACTCTAGTACGAGTCGTGTGGCTCATCATGGCGTTCATGACAGTTATCGGATTCCTCTCCTACCCCATCGCCTGGATCATCATGCCGGAAGAGCCCTTATTGCTGCCGGCACCAATCGGCGCACAGCCGGCGCAAAACGCTTAAGGCGGCAACAAAGGCCCGTCGAGGGTTTTGAGTGCTAACGTCCTGGTTTCGACAGTTGACACTGGGAACCAGATCGGCTGCGGCGGAGTCAGTTAACCCAGGTAAGAAATGAAGCCTCCTCTCGCACTGCTCTTTTTGGCGACTCGGAAACATCGTTTTGTGACAGTGTGCGTGCTGGCATCATTGTGCGTGTCTCTCTGTACACCGGCCAACGCAGGAATACGAGGCCCGGGGAAATATAGCGGAGTCGTAATCTTCGATCGGTGGGATGGCTGCATTTTGTTTAGTGGCGTCTATCTCATGTACGTATCCGAGCGCGTCAAAGACCAACTTCGCGAATATGAGGGGCAGGCCATCGAATTGGACGCACTTGAGGTCATTCAGCCCACGAATCCGGGAGATGGCCTAATTCAGAAATTGAAGGTTCTCGGCCCCGCTCCGCCAAGCAAGAGTCCATTCACATTCGAGGGCATTAGTATCGATGCTCAGCCGGTTGCCGTTGAGGGTGTACGTACTGCAGTCGAACTCACGGTCACAAATGAAAGTGACACACCAGCTAAAATCGCCAGCTCCCAAATTGGATTCGTGCTCTTGTCGAAGAAGATTGCTGGAGTCCAGACGCCATCAGATGGACCGTCGACGGCAGTGATTACGCGCAGCAATGTTCTCATTGGCAAAGGCACATGGGGATTGGGGAACGGTGAAACGGTATACTCCTATTCCTACGTCATCCCTGAGAGCCTGAGATTCCCTCAATCATTCGAGCTTGCACCTCACACGTCACGCACCACGCAATTCCGTTTTGAACTTCCGGGGGGACAGTATCAATTTTTCGCGGGATATGGCGGAGGCGTTCACGAATCCAAACTGAACGTCAGCAACCCGGTTTCGATTGAGCTTTGGTGAGTATTCGGCGTGTACGGCCTCCGGCGCACCAAGATAGTTGGCGAAAAATCCCATAGCGCTCAAAACCCCTCAATCAGCGGAATGTATGGGCGATAGTTCGATGGCTAGGTTGCGATCGCGCGTTTTGAGCGCAAGGTGGCGTAGAGAATCGGACTGACGAGGATGGCGAGATAGATGAGGTAAATCCACGGGAACTGGCCGATGTAGAAGTCGTGGGCGCTTAAAGAAAACGGATTCTTGATGAGCACGAAGCCGACGTAGTCCACAAGAATTGCCAAAAGGAGCCAGAAGGCGCCCAAGGTAAGAGCTTCCCTGGAAAGAACCGGAGCGCTGCGGCGAAGCTTGAAGTAAACCCAGCTGAAGGCAGTCCAAACCAATAGATTGATGATCGGGAAGAACTTTTCCGCAAAGACATAGGAAGGACTGTGGACCATGTCGCGTGTGGGAGGATTGTGCATGGCGGCTTCGGCGGCCATCGACAGGGCGACGGCGACGAGGGTGACAATTACGTAGGCCGCGAAGAAGGTGATGATTGCTCGGGTATAGCGGAACTCTGTTGGTTGCACTGCGGGCATTTGATTGCGCTCCTATGGTCTACCGAATATTGCTCCATTGCGTACAAAAAAGGTATGCAGGACGCCGGACAAATGGTCCACGGACGCGACGAAGCGAAAGACACTTACACAAAATCTCGCGTGTGGGACTTGCACTCAGTTGTTGTAACATCCCTAATTACAGCAGTCACAAACCTTCTTCATAATTTGCGTGATGTGTTCGGCAATGCCGAACTACTCAGACTGCTTGTGAAGTGTCCAAGTTTTCACACTTCCGCCTTCCTTGCTTTTCGACGTTGCGCGAATGGCCTTACCGTCAGGGGTGACCTCTAGCGTCACGATAAAAACAATCTTGCCATCACGCACATTGGTCTGTTCGACCGTGTAAGGGCTTATCAATTTCACCGAGACCATCGTATGACCGGGGTCGTCCTGCATTTCATATAGCCTGCCATCAAACTTGGCTTCGAGCTTTTCTCCCAATGGAGTCTCAGCGGTGAATCCCTGCGATGTGCATTTGTATTTGATGATCGTACTGTTTTGCGATCGGCTCTCCTTGAAGACCTGCCACGAGCCTGACACGGGGTGGGCACCCGCAGGAGCGGGCGCGATACGTCTGAAATCACTCTCGAAAGTAACCGCCTCGGCCTCGGTTGTGTCTTTCATCACCTTCGTCAAGGTGTTACCGTCCGCTGAAACGGTGTCCGTTTCGGTGAACATCGGTTTCCCGGCCTTTTTGGAGATTACCTCGACCGTGCGATCGTCCACGATGCGAACACTGACTGTATCCCAATATCCGGTGACAGGGACCTTTTGGTCAGAGCCATCGGCCTTGATTTGCCTATCATTCTCGCGAAACACTCCGTCCGCGACAGAAAGTACCCTCGGTTTTTCGGATGCAAGGCTTTCGTTCTTGCCAGTATCAAGAACCCATGTACCGTCGAAGGGGCTTTGCGAACGAGCGGCCCTGGAAAAGAGGCACAACACCAGAAGTAGAAGGGACGTGGATTTCATGAGGCACCTCTAAAACTTTGATGCTCTGTCCCGCGAAATCGTGTGAATTCGATACTCGCAAGTATCTGTTGCTCCTATGGGACGTCAACTGGCGTAACATCTCGTAACACTCACCGTCCTCCGGATCTGAGCCCGGCATGGGTATATGTTCTAATCCCCACATGCCCATCCCCTCCCAACGCATCAAGTCCGACGACGCCGAGATCGTTTACTGGACGCAAGGCGACGGCCCCTCCGTCATCCTGCTCCACCCATTTCCCGCGAACCACGAATTCTGGCTCCCGGTCGCAGAATCGCTAGCAACTCGCTATCGCGTCATTCTCCCTGACCTTCGCGGTCACGGCGAGTCCACGGTCGGCGAGGGGCCGGCCACAATGCAGAAACACGCCGCAGATCTAGCCCGCATCCTCGACGATGCCGATATCGGCCGCGCCCCGCTCATTGGCGTCTCCATCGGCGGATACATCCTCTTCGAATTCTGGCGAAAGCACCGCAGCCGCGTCGCCGCCCTTGGCCTCTTCAATACCAAAGCTCCCGCCGACAATGCCGAAGCCCGCGCCGGCCGCCTCCAATCAGCCAACGACGTCCTCGAGCGCGGAACAGAACAGTTTCTCCAATCCATGATCCCGCGGGTCATGGCAAAAACCACGCGTGAAACACGACCTGATCTGATCGACGGCGCCTTGCGCATGATGCGTCAGATGTCTCCGGAAGACATCGCCGAAGTTCAGCGCGGTATGGCCGATCGTCCCGACTCTGTCGATACGTTGAAGACCATCAATGTCCCCACAGTTCTCGTCACCGGCGATGAAGACGTCTCAACCGGCATCAACGAAGCCCAACTCATGCATCAGCACATCAAGGGCAGCCAGTTCCTCGTGATCCCGAAAGCCGGTCACTACTCGGCATGGGAGCAACCACTGGAAGTGGGCCGACTCCTCCGCCAATTCTTGCATACAGTCTGATTCTGAATCGTCGGTCCTTTTTCGACATGGCATGGGCTGTATAATTCGCAGCCCATGCCTTCAATCCGAGTCAACCCACATTAATCAACCCGGAATCACGGGCTTTCAACATCTTTTTCTCCTCTCGATCTGACCGATTCAGGGATCGTTTTTGCTGAAGTGACTCTCTACTCGACGGGTTGCGCTGCTTTCCGTGGTGGGGAAATTTCTGGGTCAAAATTATGTTCTCGCTCTAATAGCATTGTCAATTTAGGGCTCGTGCAAGCCTCAATTTCTTTTCGTCGAGCGGTGCCATTTCAGTTCCTGCCCCGCGCGCAAAAACGTTCTTTTACTTGGAACCCGGCCCCTCAACATATAAAATCTGTAGTTGCCTCCACGACGAGAGCCAACCTTTAGCGTCAGCTTCTGTGTTTCATTCGCAATTTATTTTCTAGATAAAGTAAGGAGCCATACATGGCAAAGCATCGCATTGGCATACTCACCGGAGGCGGCGATGTCCCCGGCCTCAACTCGGTAATTAAATCCGTGGTCTATCGCTCCGCAGAGATCGGATGCGAAGTGATCGGCATTCGCCGCGGCTGGGAAGGCTTAACCCACGTCAACCTCAGTGATCCTGCGAGCAAGTCGCGCTATATTTTGCCGCTCAATCGCGAGAACACCCGCACTATCGATCGTACCGGCGGAACGTTCCTCCATAGCTCGCGCACCAATCCCACCAAGATGAAGAAGATCCCCCCCGTTCTTCAGGGACAAAAATTCGAAGCCAAGGAATCGACAAAGAAGGGCGTGACCAGCACCGTCTACGACGTAACGCCTGCCGTACTGAAGAACATCGAGACCCTCGGCCTCGACTACCTCATCGCCATCGGCGGCGACGACACACTCAGCTACGCCTCGGAACTCGATCGCAAAGGAATGAAAGTGATCGCCGTTCCGAAGACGATGGACAACGACGTCCGCAACACTGAATACTGCATCGGCTTCTCGACCGCAATCACCCGCGCCATGGACGCCATTGACCGCCAGCGCACCACCGTCGGTTCCCACGAGCGCATTGGCATCTTCCGCGTCTTCGGCCGCGATGCTGGCTACACCGCTCTCTACACCGCCTACGTCACCGCGGTCCGTTGCTGCATTCCGGAATATAAAGTGGATCTCAAGCACATGATCGATCTGCTCATCCAGGACAAGCGCAACAATCCCAGCAACTATTCGCTGGTCATCCTTTCCGAAGGCGCAGAGTGGCAAGGCTACAAAGTGAAGGAATATGGCGAAGCCGACGCCTTCGGTCATCGCAAAAAGATGAGCGTCGCCGAAGACCTGAGCGACGAAATCAAGCAAGCGACCGGAGAAGAAACGGTGGTCAGCGATCTCACTTACGACCTACGCTCCGGCAGTCCCGACTTCGTCGATCGCATGGTCGCATTCACCTTCGCCGGAATGGCGATGGACGCTCTGGAAGAAGGGAAGTCCGGCCTGATGACGGCCATCAACGAAGGCCGCTATGCCATCGTCCCAATCCCTGATCCAAAACTGGGCCCGCGCAAAGTCGACATCGAATCGATGTACAACACCGAGCGCTACCGGCCAAAATACGACCGCAAACTCGGCCTGCCCATCTTCCTGACGCGACCATAATGCTCGAATTCATATTGCTCAGAAAAGCCGCCCTAACAATGGGCGGTTTTTCTTAGGAACTGGACATTTATAATCGTTCTTCCTCACAAGGACAAAAGGATTCTCTTTGGCACTGGACGAAAACATTTACGACCTGCGGCGCGAAAAGCTGAAACAGATTGAGGCTCTAGGCCAGCCCACGTACCGCAGCAAATACGAGTTCACCCATACCATCCCGCAGATTTGGGCCGGCTTCGACAAACCTGCCGAAGAACTCGACCAATCCCGCGTCAACGTCCGCGTGGCCGGACGCATCATGTCGCTCCGCCTTATGGGCAAGGCAGGATTCGCCCACATTCAGCAAGGTGGACAGAAGCTACAGATCTACGTCAAAAAAGACGCGGTCGGCGAAAAAGGATTCGAACTCTACAAGCTGCTCGATCTCGGCGACCACATCGGCGTAAGCGGATATCTCTTCCGCACGCGCACCGGCGAACTCAGCATCCACGTCGAACAACTCGAATTTCTCAGCAAAGATCTTCTGCCACTGCCGATCGGCAAGGACTTCGAATCTCAAAACGCCGACACGGGCGCCGTCGAAAAAAAATATGGCCTCAGCGACGTCGAAGCTCGCTATCGCCAGAGATACGTCGACCTGATCGTGAATCCCGAAGTGCGTGAAGTTTTTCTGAAGCGCACGAAGATCATCCAGTCGATGCGGAACACATTCGATTCGCAGGGCTTTATTGAAGTTGAGACGCCGATGATGCATCCCATCGCCGGCGGTGCTGTCGCCAAACCATTCGTCACGCATCACAACACCCTCGACATGGATCTTTTCCTCCGCATCGCGCCCGAGCTTTATCTGAAGCGGCTCGTCGTCGGAGGCCTAGACCGCGTCTACGAGATCAACCGCAACTTCCGTAACGAGGGTCTCGGATGGCGCTGGAATCCCGAGTTCACCATGCTCGAGGCCTACCAGGCCTACACGAATTACGAAGGCATCATGAACCTCACGCAGGAGGCGATCACGAATGCCGCAATCGCCGTCAACGGCAGTGCGAAATCGAAATGGAAGCGAACCGTTGACGGAAAAGAAATCGTCGAAGATCTCGACTGGTCAAACTGGCA
>DATJWZ010000568.1:0-1248 GCA_035500795.1 Candidatus Eiseniibacteriota bacterium
TGTATTGCTCCCTTCTAAATTAGACAGTCAGGGCCTCGTTTTTTAGGTCAACTGCAAAAGCCAAGAACGCCTCATGAGGAGTGCGGTTTCCCACTCCGTGATGAGGGCGGTCGTGATTGTACTCTACGATCCAACGAGCGATGCCATTCCGTGCTTCTTGTAAGCTGCGATACTCCGCCGTCCAGACTTCCTCTTCTTTCAAGCTGCAATGGAACCGTTCGATGTAGCTGTTGCCCTCCGGGTGATGATAGGCCGTGCGCCGGTGCGTGATGCCAAGCCGCGCGAGCGTTTCAAGGAACCGCGACGAAGTGAACTGCGTCCCATTGTCCGTTGTCAGCGTCAGGTTTGCCTCGCGGCTGCCCTCGGGCAGCCGTGCCAGCACCGCTTGTTCGACCGCCACCAGAGCATCTTCGGTTCGACAACGGTTCGAGAGATTCCAGCCTACGATCTCCCGGGTGCAACAGTCGATCACGCAGACCAGGTAGGCCCAGCCTACGGCAGGACCGGCCCAGATTTTCGTCATGTCCGACTGCCAGATCTGATTCGGTCCTGCAGTTTCCACTCGACCCCACTCCTTCTTCCTTCGTGCCCGCAGACGACGCGAGCGCACCAGCAACCCGCGTTCGCGCATCACGCGTAACACCCGCTTGCGATTCACCGTCAGCCCTTTCTTCCGTCCCAGCCACCACGCCACGCGCCGATAGCCGAACGCCAACTTCTCTCCACACGCCATCACGATCTGCTCATCGTAGGTGCGGTCCGCACGGCTGCCTCGCGGTCGTTTCTGGTAGTACAGACTCGATCGACTGATGGCCAAGGTCGCCGCCACCAGCGTGGCCGTGTAGCCCTGCGTCACCAGTTCCCGTGCCTGGGAGTGAACCTGACCACAGCTCACTCCCCCACGACGTTTTTTAAGATTTCGATCTCCAGGGACTTCCGCCCCAGCGTTCGTTCCAGTTGCCGGATGCGGTGGTCCTTCTCGGTTTCGGCTGCGGCAGCGCTTCTCCCCCCAAGCGCTGCCTTTGCTCCTTGCTCGGCTTCATCCTTCCAGCGATAGAACAAATTCGGAGCGATACCGTGACGCCGACACGTCTCCGAGACGTTCCCACTTTTGATTCCTTCCTGCACAATCTGCCACTTCTGTTCCGGGGATCGATCTACGCGTGGTTTCCTGCCCATGTTGCCTCCTGTTTTGGAGGCCCTGATCTTACCTAACTGAGGTGTCCAGTTTTAGCCGGGTGCAATACA
>DATJWZ010000569.1:0-7853 GCA_035500795.1 Candidatus Eiseniibacteriota bacterium
GACGGGACTACTTCTGCCCGCCAGATGCAGGTCGCTTTGAAGGTGAACTTCTAAAACACACCTCGGAAAGCCGTTCCTGAACGAGGACGGATCAAAGCGGTTTATCGGACGGCTCGTCCTTCGAAGGACGGGCCGTTCGTCTTTTCCTTCCGCGTGAAGGTGACCCCGCTCGGTATGAGTTCGATTCGGTGAGCTGCAAAAGGTCCTCCCGGCGATGTCAGGAGAATTCGCAACAGCTTGAAATCCAACCGCTTATCAAGTCATGCAGGCATCACAACCGATTCCTTTGACGCCTTTGGGTTTTCGTTTCACACTGCGACTCACGTCAGACGCCCTTGGAACCAAACTTCAAAGGAGATGCCGATGTCAAACGCTACTTTTGCAGCAATACCGCCCCTCGCTGCCCGCCAAGCCTTACGCCCAACCTTCAAGCTTCTGCGAACCATCCTGCTGGTTTTGCCCCTGTTGCCGATACCCGCCTTTGCCAGTCACCTTCACCACCTTTGGTACAACAATTCAAACTGGCAGGATCAGGACCTTACTACTCTGACAGGCGGGGCCAGTTCCTATGGCGCCGGGGTCGCAGCCTTTTACACCACGCCCAACCAGGAATTGCACGTTTATTACGCCGACACCGACGGGTACATTCATCAGCTGTATTACAAGAACACCACCTGGAGCGATACGAATCTTACTGCCTTGACTGGCTCGCCCCTCGCTTTGGTCGGAGGGTTATCGGGGTTCGCAATAGGGAATCTGCAATATCTTTTCTACGTCACCGTCGACCAGCATGTTCACCAACTGAACTACAACAATGTGAGCTGGACCGATACCGACGTGACTTCGCTGGGAGACGGCGTCCTTGCCAATCCTGTCATATCGGCATTCCCGACCAAGCCGAACAATCAGTTGCACGTCTACTATCAGGACTCGAATGCCCACGACATGCACCAGCTGTATTTCAATGGCAGTTCGTGGAGCGACTCGGACCTCACTTCTGCGACGGGCGCCTATTGTCCCGGCGGCCAGTGGTGGCTGGGCGTCGCCACGGGAAACTTGCAGCACATTATTTGTGCGGGATACGGGGCTTACTCCAACAACCTGGACCTGATGCACATCTACTACAACAATTACACTTGGGTCTATGAAGACATCACGTACCGGGCCGGCGGTTCCAGGCTCCCGATCTTCCCAGATAGCGGTGTCTCGGGCTTTGCGGCGGCGAATCAGGGACACATCTACGCTGTGACCGACGACAGCCACGTTCATCAGTTCACTTACGCAAGAGGTCATTGGACTGACTTGGATCTGTCTGCATCTGTCGGTGCGCCGGACAAAACATACGGTGGGCTCACAGCCTTCCCCACGACGCCGAACGGTCAATTCCACATCTTTTATGCGCCAGGATCGGATATTTACCAGCTCTACTTCAACGGCATCGCCTGGTCTGTGCAAAATTTGACCGGTGGCGCCGGGCAAGCCAATCTTTACGCCGACATCAAAGGCTTTGCCATCGGCAACCTGCAGCACGTCTTCTACTTCGACACACAAAATTGACGGCGGCAGGCGTCCACAAAAAGCAAACGGCCCGTAGCTCGCGCTGCGGGCCGTCCGGTGGACTGTTGTGGATTGACCAAGAGGTGGTCACTCTACGTGGCCTCTTCGGCAACTCCGGGCTCCTGACCGACCTGCGTCAGGCGGATACAATCCTTACTCACCGTAAGTACGCGGGCTGTAGCTTCGAATGCGGTCCTTGCAGATTCCGCCCTCAAAGCCCCGCTTAGAGCAACCAGCTCTAAGTCTCAGCCACCTCACCTGGTCTATGGGTCTTTCTACAACTGCCTTCAGAACTTGTCATCAGACCACCTCCTTTCCGGTGTAAGCGCAGACTAATATGAAAACGAACCGCGCGTCAATCGGGGGATTTCGGAGTACCGCGATAAGCAACAACGCAACCGCTTTGGTGGATCAGCGCGCCGTACTCGTCGCCGTCGGAATCGCAATCTGCACCTGATCCGGAGTAGTCCAAATCTCTTTCCCATCCGCCTCAAGCTGCAGCCGGTTCATTGACACCTTGATCTGCGGACCATCATCTTCCACCAGCAGGTAGTGATAATTGATCTCCGTGCTCTGGTACGGATCGCTCGGAGCGCGTACAACCGGATACGCATGCGCGCCCGCCCCACCTGTCACAAAATACGCAACGCCCCCATGCTCGTGCCGCTCGTAGTTGTGAACGTGCCCCGAAAACATCACAATCCGGTACGACGCATGCGCCTGCCGCGTCTCCAAAACTTTCGCCAGCGCCTGCTCGTTCGACCGTGCCGAGTGCCCATGATCAAACATCATGCTGCCGCCGGAACTCGTGTACGGCGGATGGTGGTCGAGAATAAGAACAAAGTTCACGTCTGCAGGAACGTGATCGAATTTGTCCGCCAGCCAGACTCCCTGGGGTCCGGCGACTTCATTGATCGAACTATCGATTACCAGCACCAACACATTGGCCGCGCGCACCGAATAGTACCGGCTGTTCTTCAACTCAGGAAAATGCTGGAAGTAGTTGTCCAGGGCAACCCGTTCATTGCTGCGGATGTCGTGATTTCCCAGCGTCGGATAAATCGGGATCTTCTTGTCGCGCCAGATCTGAGTTTCGGAATCCCAGACCTTCCAGTCGTTGGCATCGTCACCATTAAAAACCAGATCGCCAGTGAAGCACACGAACGCAGGGTCGGCCTGCGCAACAGCCTGTACCAATGCACGGCGCACTGGTGGATTCGCGGCGTCAGTATCGTGCGGATCGTGAAAGCGCGCATCGCCATACGCGACGAAGCGAAACGGAACTTTCAGGTCAAGCGTCAGATCGACCGGTGAGAACGGGAAACTGGATCGCTTTGAAGACCGCGCGATCCCAATCAGTATCACGACTGCAATCAATAACGGGACGAGGCGCGCGAATACATTTCTTCGAATCCTCATAACTGGCTAGCCCGGCGCCCCAGTTTCTATTGTGCCACGTACTCGGAATTGCCGCGCCCTACGGCAGACCAAACGCGTAGATGGCGCTCCCCGCCGCAATGGCAACGTATTCCTTTCCATTCACGGCAAAAGCGACAGGAGCAGCATACACAGCGCCGCCCATCTGAAAATGCCAAAGCGGCTTGAGAGACGCCGCATCGAACGCAATGAAGTTTCCCTCGGCATCGCCACTGAAAACCAGACCACCCGCCGTCGACAAAACGCCCGACCACGTCGGCGACGTGTGCTGAAACTTCTGCTTGATCTCACCCGTCGCGGGATCAATTGCCTTCAAAAATCCAAGATAAGGTTCGGCCTCTTCCGACGGAAAATACGCGCTGCCGTAGAAAGCGTGCCCTGCCTCGTACGGCTGCGGAGCAGTGCTGAAAATATCGCACTGATCGCGCGCAGTCACATAAAACAATCCAGTTTGCGGATCATATGAGGGAGGCATGTAATTCGTCGTTCCCAGCGCGCCAGGACAAACGGTGTGTCCTTCGAGCGTGGGTGATGCGTTTTTATTGGCGACAGGCCGGCCTTCGGCATCTTTCGAATCGCTCCACGTGGTCTTCCCGTACGGAGTTGCAGAGATCAGCTTCCCATTCGTGCGATCGATGACATAGAAGTAGCCGTTACGGTCGGCCTGCGCAATAAGCTTCTTCCCGTTAGCATCAATCAGGATTGGAACCTGCGTAGCGTCCCAGTCGTGCTCATCGTGCTTGGTGAACTGAAAGTACCAGTTCAGTTTGCCCGTGTCGGGATTAAGCGCCAGCAGGGAATTCGAATAAAGATTGTCACCTGCACGTCCGGTCCCTCGATTCGACGGTGCAGGATTTCCTGTCGGCCAGAAAATCTGATTCGTCGCCAGATCGTACGTTCCCGTATTCCACGCCGGAGCTCCACCGACCTTCCACGAATCTCCTTCCCACGTCTCGTGCCCGGGCTCACCCGGGCCGGGCACTGTATAGAAGCGCCATTTCCGCTGGCCGGTTTCGGCGTTGTAGGCATCGATGAATCCGCGAATTCCGTATTCGCCGCCCGAAACCCCGATGATGATGAGATTTCTCACCGGCAGCGGAGCCACTGTGAAGCTGTACCCTGCGCGGTAGTCGGCGGCTTCCACGTCCCAGCGAACAGCCCCGGTTTTCGCATCGAGCGCAACGACGTGCGCATCAAGCGTGCCAAAGAAAACCTTGTCACCGAGAATCGCCATACCCCGATTCACGCGTCCGCAACACGGACGAATGTCCGACGGAACCTGCCGCTGATACATCCAAATCGGCCGCCCCGAGCGCGCATCGAGAGCAAACGCTCGATTGTCCGGCGCGGTCGCGTAAAGTATTCCATCCACCACAAGAGGAGTGTTCTCGAATTTCCCGGTGGCTCCGGTCTGGTAAACCCACTTCGCGACGATCGTCTTAGCGTTCGAAGTTTTGATCTGATCAAGCGAAGAATGCCGCTTCCCTGAATAATCGCCCGAGTACATCAACCAGTTTTGTGGCTCCTTGCCAGAGTTAACAAGCCGCTCGGAAGTGACCTGTGCGCTCGTGTACGTGACGATCGCAAGAAAGATAGCGAGTAGCGCGATCGCCCGGCCCAACTCATGTCTGACCATCCCGTGGAAGAGCGGCCCTTTAAGGGCCGCGTAAAAGTTTCGAGACTTGATGGCCTTTAGGCCCAGTGCCGAGCCGGGCCTCAAACTTAGACTCTTTGCGCACCGTCCGCGCACAAGATCTCGCGCAGGAAAATTCGACGTTCTCCGCGCCCTCTGCGGCCCTTCTCTACGATCTGGGCGTCGAAAATCGTTTGACCTTCCTTTCATTTCGCCCCCAATCCAGCCAGGAAGGCCACAATGTCATCTACTTCTCTGTCGCTCAAAACATCCGCGTCGTATTTCGGCATCATCGATCCGCGGGATTTCTGGAACGACTTCAGCTTGTCTTTCTCGAGCAGATGAATGTGCTCTCCCGAGTCCATGATCTGAACCGTAAAGCTGTCTTCGTTCATCGCTACGCCTTTGATTTCTTTGCCGTCCGCAGTTACGGCAGTGACAGTCTCGTATTCCTGCGGGAATTCTTTCGTGGCCTCGGTTAGCCCCCATGCCAGCCGGCGGCTGGGATTGCGAATCGAGTCGATCAGCGCCGCGCGAGTGCGCGATCCACCAACTCCCGTGAGATCCGGCCCAAGCCGTCCGCCTTTGCCATTCACCATGTGGCACATCGAGCAGTTTCCATCTCCGAAGAAGAGTTCCTTGCCGTGCGCGGCATCGCCCGAAGAGCCTGCTGAGGCTTTTACCTCCTGACTGCGGATGTAGGTAATGATCTGCCAAATCTCGGTGTCGGTCATGCCAACACCTTGGCCGTTCGTTCCATTCGCAGGCATCGCAGTCCCGGGGATTCCATTACTGATGACCTGGAACATCTCCGCGTCATTGTGAGTGTGCTTTTTTTGAGCGCGGGTCAGATCAGGGCCGCGTCCACCGCCGCGGGCGCCGAGTCCATGACAGAGCGCGCAATTTATCCGGAACTCGTATTCCCCAGCCTTGGCTGCGTTGGAATTGTGCGCTAGAGGGTTTTGATCTTGCCCGAAACAAAAAAGCGCGAGAGAGACGAAGCATCCCAGAAACAGTGCTCTGAACATGAACTCCCCTTGCGGAATGTGCCGCATTCTACGACAAGGTAGGAAATTCGCAGCATTGGAAATCTTGCCAAACAGCATTTGTGTGAGGACAGCCGCCGTCTTCGGCTTTTCGTCGAGCGATGTGATGAGTTCTTGGGTTCGCTTCTCCCGTGCGGACATGTCCGGGGGATATCTGACGTCTGCACTTTTGGGTCTCTACACTGAAATCCTGCCGGAAAAAAGCCGATATACGTAAGCAGCAAACTTTTTTCCTTTAGGCAGCTAAGCCCTTGATCTTTCAGAGCTTCCACCGGAATGCGTCAGGCTGCGGAAGACCAAGATGGGCGAGCACGCGATAAGCGAACTCGCGTGCCATTTCATCTAATGAAGCAGGACGATAGTAGAAAGCGGGGATCAAGGGGAAGATGGTCGCTCCGGCGTCGGCTGCTCGGTACATGTTTCGAATGTGGATTTTGTTGAGTGGAGTCTCGCGGACGCAGAGCACCAAGGGGCGTTTTTCTTTCAGCGAAACGTCAGCAGCGCGCTCGATGAGTTGCGCTGCGACCCCATTGGCGATGCGGGCCAGAGTGCCCACGCTGCATGGGATGACGACCATGGCGTCTGTGGGGTAAGAACCGCTGGCCACGTTGGCGCCGATATCGGCGTTGGCCTGCACCTGAATTTTGCTCTTTGAAGCTTTTGCAGATTTGCCGAGAAGTTGAGAAACGAGATCGCTCCTGCCCTTGATCTCAAGTTCCTCGGCCATCACGCGTAAGGCACTATCGGATGCGATGAAATTAACGGTCTGAATGCGCTTTTCGCGCTCAACGGCAAGCAGAAAGTGCCGCAGAAAGATAGCACCGCTGGCGCCAGTGGTCGCGATCGTCAGATTCTCCGGCGGCTGGTTGGGCAAGTTGATCTCCGGCAGGTTCTTTGCAACGAACTCCGGAGCATAGGGATTTGATGAACCAGAAGTCAAGGGTTCGCTAGGAGCTAGAAGCTAGTAGCTAGAAGCTGAACATGGCATCTACCGCCAATCTCCGGTTTCGACGCAGCGCGGCGCAGTTGCACGCGCTGGAGGAAGTGGAGCGGGAGATCCGGTCGCAGGATTCTCACGGCCGTCGCAAGTACCTTCGCGAATTCAGCCACGCATTTCGCACCTACGAGTCGGTGCTAAGTGGCGAGGAATTGCAGGCCGCGATTCGTCCTGCGGACATCGTTTTGATCGGGGATTATCACGCTCTTCCGGCATCGCAGCGTTGTGCTGCGTCGTTGCTGGAGCAACGGGCGCTGGTTGGAGATCGTCCCGTTGTCCTCGGAGTGGAAACTATCTTTGCGCGCGATCAGCACATTCTCGACGAGTGGTGGCGGCGCGAGATCGACGAAGCGGAACTGCGGCAGCGAATCCGTTTCGACCTCGATTGGGGATACGATTGGATTCCGTTCTACGAACTGCTCGTCAGCGCGCGCGACAGCGCCGAAGCGCTTTATGGGTTGGACTGCATGCCTCGCGAAGATCTCCGCAAGATTGGTGCTCGCGACTCACATGCAGCGGTGAAAATCTCCGAGATTCGGCAACGGCATCCGAATGCGGTTGTATTCGTCCTGTTCGGCGAGTCGCACATGGCCCCGAGCCATTTGCCGCGTGCGGTGCGCAAGCACAATGCGGACACGAAAGTCGTGACTGTCCTGCAGAACGTGGATGCGCTTTACTGGCGCGCTGCGGGAGAGCAGGTGGACAAAGTGGAAGCGGTGCGCGTGAAGGATGATGTTGTCTGCGTGTTCAACGCGACGCCGCTGGAGAAGTACGAGAGCTATCGGCTCTTCCTGGATCAGTGGAGCCGCTGCGATGATTGTCCGGATTACGCGCCGACGATCTACAACCTGATCGACAGCCTGGCGAGTTTCCTCGAGATCAATCGCTACTCACCGCACAACAGCACGCAGCCGAAGTTTCTCGTCGATCTCTTACCCGAGGTTTACGGCGGCTCGACGAGCCAGACGTTTGGGCGTCTGGTGTTGCGTAAGGGGCTGGACGCGCCGGAACTGCAGAGTCTGATGAAGCGAGTGGAAGACTGCGGGAGCGCGTATCTTCCGCAGGTGAACGCGTTCTACGTTCGCGAGTTCCAGATGGTGCATGCGGCCGAAGATGCGACGCGGTTTCTGCATCAGGCGTGTCAGGGATTGCCGCAGCGCGTGAACGGTCATCCTTCGGCAGC
>DATJWZ010000570.1:0-15884 GCA_035500795.1 Candidatus Eiseniibacteriota bacterium
GCGAGATCGATAGCCAAATGTTGCCTGGTCATGCGGGTCTCATCGTCGTCGGGACCGAGTGCTACTCGGGCGATATCGAGCGTTTCGCGATTAAGTTTTTCCGCATCTGAGAAACGGCCTTCATCGTCAAGAATCATGGCGAGCTCTGATGCCGAGTCGATGGTGTCGCGATCCTTCGGGCCGAAGGCGCGGCGCTGCAGGTCTAGAGTTTCACGTGCCAACTTCTCTGCTTCGGGGAAATGGCTCTCTTCCGTCAGCACATTTGCAAGCTTGCTTGAGGCCTCCAGGGTGCGGCGGTCCGTCGGGCCGAAAATGGAGCGGCGAATATCGGCGGCACGGCTGTACAGCGATTCCGCCTTGGAGTAAAGACCCAGGCTTTCGTAGACCAATCCCATGGTGTACATCATCTGTGCCTGCAGATCGGGATCCTGCTTCAACCCGGATTCGATATCGTTCGAGGCCTTGTCGACGATCTCTCGCGCTCGAACGTCGTTCCCGCGTGCTTCGCTGGGATTCGATACCTTGAACATGTTGATCATGAATTTGGTGACGCGGTCGGCGCGGTCGCGCTCCCGCCGTATGCGCCGTAGTTCGACGGTCTGCGAGACTGTGGCGGCCACGAGCAGAAGGGCAACTCCGGCAGCCACCGTTACGCCAACCCGATGCCGCCGGGCATATTTCCGTGCGCGATACGACAGGCTTGCGGGACGGGCAATAATCGGCTCGTTCCGCAGATAGCGCCCGAGATCGGCAGCGAGCTCAGACGGAGTCGCATAACGCCGCGCCCTGTCTTTTTCCAAACACTTGAGCGTGATGGCGTCGAGATCGCCGCGCAGTTTCCGCAGGAGCGCTGTTAATTCTGTGTTGCGTGCCTGTGCCGCGGTGTCCGACTTCGCGCCAGAAGTCCGCAATTTTGTGCTGGGCCGAGGCGCATCTTCATCGCGCAAGCGGCTGCGAAACTGGTCCGGCGAGGACTTGGTGAAGTCGAGCGGAAGGGCGCCAACGAGCAATTCGTAAAGCACCACGCCCAGCGAATAAACATCGGTTCGCGTGTCCACGTCGACGCCGGCCGAATCGGCTTGCTCCGGGCTCATATACGCAGGAGTGCCAACCACCGATCCAAATTGCGTGAACAAAGTATCGGCAGTCATCCGCTGCGCCGTCGCCTTAGCCACTCCGAAGTCAATTATCCGAGGCGCTGGCTTGCCGTCGACTTCGCTGACAAGGATGTTCGACGGCTTCAGGTCGCGATGCAGGATAGCTTTCTGGTGGGCATGCTGTACGCCCTCACAAACGCGCGTGAAAAGGTCAATGCGCTGTTCGGTGGTCAGGCGGTGCTTGTCACAGTATTTCGTAATGGGAATGCCGTTCACGTACTCCATCACGAAATAGGGCGAGCCTTGTTCGGTCGATCCAGCGTCCAGGACCTTTGCGATCGCCGGATGGTCCATGAGTGCCAGGGTCTGGCGTTCGGACTCGAATCGCGCGACGACCTCGCGGCTATCCAATCCCGCCTTGATCAGCTTGATTGCTACGCGGCGGCTGATGGGCTCCTTCTGCTCGGCCAGCCAGACTTCGCCCATCCCGCCGATCCCGACTCGGTGCAAGAGATGGTACAGGCCGATTACGGTCGTCGAACCGAGCGCACTGAGCGCAGTCGTCTCAGGCGCGGCAAGCGCTGAGTCGGGACTAGTGTCGTCAGGACTATTTTCGTCAGGATTCACATCAGCCACACTTCAGGACAGGAGAAATCTGCGCAGCAGTATACCTATTGGTAGCCACGCTGGCTATTTCAGAAGAGCGTGGGGAGAGCAACATCCTTCATGACCCTCGATCAAGAACCTATATCAGCGATCCTTTGCTTCCACCAGAGCATCGTAAGTTGTGCCTAGGTTCCAACTGAGGTACTAGAGTCGTATTCAAGAAGAAACTGCAAGGACTTACAGTGGTACAATCGAGATCACTTCTTTTACATTTTCGTTGTTCGTGAGTTCTGCGACGGACAAAGGCATCACTGGGCCACGCTCCCACTCCCCTGCGGAGGCACAATGCCATGAATCAGTTGTTGGTCCGCTCTCTCCTGAGGAATCTCTGGCGCCGTTGGCCGATCACTATTGTGACAACAACGCTCGCCGTACCAATCGCCAGTTGGGCCTACATTCATATGTCGGATTCGTCACGCTCTACCGTCCAGGCATACGCCGCTGAGCCGAACATTGCGGCAAAACCCCCCGGCGCATTGCCAGGTGCCAGCCCATCTCACACACAGGCAGTGGCAAAGGTGAAACGCGCACTGCCCGCGTTCCGCCGAGTGGAGATGGGTCCGAATGAGGTCGATTATGTTGCGGAAGATGTGACGGTACGGATTTTCACGCCTCCACCGAAAGCGCGGACTGTGCAGCGCGGGAACCGGGTGGAAGTCGGAGACGACGTAACCGTACATTACTTCGCCGACAATGGAGCGGACAAAGCGGGACGGCGAGAGTAATCGAATTTCCCGACCAGCCGTAGTGATTGGTGTGCAGCGGGATCATCGATTCATGTGACCTGTTACGCCAACCTGTGCCTGCAGATCGGGATCCTGCTTCAACCCGGATTCGATATCGTTCGAGGCCTTGGTTGACCATGCAGGGCATCGGTTCCCTCGCTCCCTCGTTTTCTCCAAAAAAGCTCCCGTTTCGGGCTTGCATCAGGCTGCCGTGACGCGGAACAGGACAGCGGACTCCTTCATCGTCGCTGCGCGACTGGTCGGAATGACAATAGTCGAGTCAGCCTGTCAACAATCACAGTCTTCAGCCGTGATCGGCTTCATTACTCTCCTCCTCAGGCCGAATCAACGCTGTCTTCTTCTGAGGCTGCATATGCGCAAGCTCCATTTCAGTCAGCTTGTCTCCTGTACAGTCGTCTTTACTGTGATGTGCGCTGCACAGGAGCATCAGCCTGGCCACACATGGGATTACGGCGACGCGCTCGGCCCGAGTCATTGGGGCGATCTGAAACCAGAGTTTGCAACGTGCAAAGACGGGCACCATCAGTCGCCTATTGACATCCGCAACCCGAAAAAAGCGGCGCTGCCTCCCATCCAGTTCGACTACAAGCCTTCGCCGCTTCACATCATCGATAACGGCCACACGGTGATGATCAACTACAGCCCCGGAAGTTCGATCACGGTCGGCGACAAGAAATACATGCTGAAACAATTTCATTTCCACCGGCCCAGCGAGGAGAAGATCAACGGCAAGGCTTTCGACATGACAGTGCATCTCGTCCATGCGGATGAGGCAGGCAAACTCGCCGTTGTTGCCGTGCTATTGCAGAAAGGCCCAGACAATCCTCTCGTGCATGAATTGTGGAACGATCTGCCAAAAGAAAAGGATAAGGAAGAGTTCTTTGACAATGCCCAGATCAATCTGACGCAGATTCTTCCGGCGGATCGTGGCTATTACACGTTTTCCGGATCCTTGACCACGCCGCCTTGTAGTGAAGACGTGACATGGTTTGTGATGAAGCATCCCACAACCATTTCAGCGGACGAAATCCAACGGTTCTCGCAACTGTATCGCGACGACGCGCGTCCGACGCAGTCTTTGTATGACCGGGTTGTGCTTGAAAGTCAGTGACCGAGCAGAGGAGAAGCACGGCTCCTCGATCTTTCGTTCGTTCTCTTAGTCCTCACGCTCCACGGTGAGTTGCGGCGTGTTATTGCAGGCTTTGACCGATGGATTGGAAAAACAAACCGGCTGTTATGCTGACTCGATTGCCGCAAACCCGAAGACTGACCTCGTTCTGAAGTCGGAGTGGACTCCGGGCGCACCGCGAGGTCATGCGTTCGGAGGCCTTATGTACTCGATCGCAAATTCATGTCCGGGCTCGCGACGAAGGCCGGGAAAAATCTTTGAACATCGCTCCGCCCCCGATATTCCTCAATTCTTGGAGATCATGAAATTGGTCAGCTCCCAGGGATTCTGAAACGTCTCGATCTCCACCTGCTGCTTCTTCTTGTTGACGGTCAGCCTGCAGGCCGGCAGCACTGTGCCGGAGCCTTTGCCGTCGGGCGTGAGATTTAATTCGATTGCGCCAACGTTGTAGTCTGTCGAGCGTGTATTGTTGTACAGTCCTGCGAAAGACAGCCAGCGATCGGTAATGAGGCGCAGTTTCCGCCCGTTGTCGGATGGCAATTCCATGATGTACTTGATATCGTTCCCGACACCTCCGTTGGCGAAGCGGATCCGTCCCTTCGGTTTCATGTCCTGAAGGACGTCCACCAGCCCGTCTTGTCGACGCTGCTTGAAGGCGTTGATCAGCGTCTGCCGATCATCCTCCGTGGAATACGCCTCAATGTAGATGTTGACGTCAACCATCTTGCCGAGTTGTGTGCTCGTCCCCCGGGCCGTGGCTTGGATTGTCATTCGTCCCTGAGTCTGGGCCAGTGCAAGTCCCACCAACGCCAACAAGCCCACAAGAGCCGTCTGAAGGAGCGCCTTTGTTTGTCGCATAGATATCCTTTGGGCAAGCTTACGTGCCACCTCTTCGGGCGAGCAACTCGCAATTTAGACAGTACCGGGTAGCACCGCTATCGAACCTAATTCGGCCAGAAAGCAAAGGTGCGAGATGTAGTCGCGGCTATTCGGCTTCCTTTCCTCAGCGCACTCGAATGCAACAAATATATCGATCAACATCGATCCTCACTGAGCTAAGAAAGGCCGCATCAACACAGGCTAGAAACGGCACCGGTGTTATTCGCTTGAAAGTGTTGGGAAGCGATGCCCGCAAAAACAAATTGTTTGCGTGACATAGATTTTGCATTTCCTTTTTTCGCCTCGCGCGTCTACCAGCCAACGTTGTCGTCTCACCGATCGAATTGGGCCAACGAAACGCAAGCGGGAGGATGTTATGGCTGGCCGCCCTTTGTTATTCCTCGTTCTATTTGTTACTTCTGCCGCAGCACAATTCGATACAGGAACACCAGCGAACAATCCTGTGCGTATTCACGTCGCATATTCGAGCGGCCTCTGCGATAGTTCAACGCGCGTGGAATTGATGCAAGGTTCGAACTCAATCGCCCGCGGAGCTGCTGACAAAAACTGTATGGTGGAAATGTCCGGCGTGCCAATGGGAAGGTATCGCATGATTGTATCCGGGCGCGGCTTCGCCGGCATTGAATCGAACGAGATTGAGATCACGTCGTTCGATTCGCAGCCAATTGAAATCAACATTCCTCAAGCGAAGGCAAAAAGTGAATCAGTAGTGCAATCGTCCGCGACATCCCTCAGCGATTTACGAGTTCCCAAGCGCGCGGCGAAGGAATTCGATAAAGCGAGTCATGAGATGGACGCGCAGCAATGGGGCGCCGCAGCGGCATCGCTTGAGCGCGCGATTGCCATCTATCCGCAATATGCTGCGGCCTACAACAATCTCGGAGTGGTGTATGCGCGCGGCGGGGATCGTGGCAGGGAAGCGGAAGCGCTCCAACATGCGATCGCTGCCGACAGTCATTATGTGCCCGCTTACGTCAATCTTGGCCGCATGGAAATCGCGGAACGTAATTTTGGGACGGCCGAATCAGAGCTTAAAGCGGCGTCGGCACTTGATCCCGAGAATGGCATCGTGCTGGTGCTGCTCATTTACGCCGAGTACATGAATCAAAATTTCGACGACGTGATCAGCGATTGCAGCAGAGTACACGCCTTGAACAACGTTCCGCACGCATTTGCCCATTGGAGCGCAGCATTCGCGCGGGAGCAGAAGCATCAGATCGCGGAAGCTGGCGCGGAGTTCAGCACATTTGTACAAGAGCAATCTACAGGGCAGCGCGCCGACGACGCGCGAAAAGAACTGGCGAACATCGCCAACTATCTTTCGGGGAGGAAATAGTAGCAAAAGCGAGAGCCGCGGAATTTCCGCGGCTCTGGGGGGCGCCTATACGTATGCGCGCAACGGGCCAAAACTCTGCCCTACTTTACGTCAAGTACTGCGTCACTATGCAGCGTGCTTTGCCAGCTCCGCTAGCCGCTCGCGGTGACGCCCGGGGGAAGTGATCACTTGCATTTCTTGCCAATCGTATGCGAATTCTTTTCCGCAATCGAGGCAGACGACATAGGTTCCGGTCAGAGCAGCGGCCTGGGGGCGGCGCGTTGCGCGACGAACGGTTACAGGGAAGCTATAACGAGCGTGCCTGCAGCCGAAGACTGCATTAATCAATTTTGTGATCATAGACCCACCTTCCATACCTGAGCGTGTATGCCAGTTCCTGGGTTTACCTGATAGAAAGTGACTCCCCCTGCCACATCGTTACAACGCCTTAGTCACTTGCATACTTAGATTCACCTAAGGGGAAAAGGGTTTCGGTTTTCATGGGTTTTAAGCCAAACTGGCTAATGCCTGCAATCACCTGAATACGTGGGAGTTACAGCGATAAGGACAAAGATTTACACAGTTCGTGGAGCTGTGCGTTGTACTCTTGATTCTCATTAGGTCGCAGAAACCCTCATCGAGGGAATTTCCTGCCCTGTTTCTCAATCCTTTACCAGAAGTGCGGCATGGCTTCGCGGAATCTGGGGACGTCCTAGCAAGGAAAAACCAGCCGCGCCCGCCGCGTTCAATTCCATCTGGAAATCCCGATCGTTCACATGGCCGCTTGGTTCGGCAAGCAGCACCTGTGAGCCAAGTCTTGACGCGCGTGCAACTTCGGAGAAGAAGTTTGCTGTGTCCGAGAATTCATGCACCACGGCGAATGCCAGTGTGAAATCAATTTTGACGATGAGATCGGTAATCCCCATGGTTTCGGCCGGGCTGACACGTGCGTCGATCCGATCCAATAAATTCTTCTTTGCGGCACGCCGCTTCAGACTTGCAATCATCTTTGGCTGCAGATCGACCGCGATCACGCGTCCTGCTGGTCCCACGAGCAAGGCCATGGGAATCGTAAAAAATCCCATCCCGGGCCCGGGCTCAAGCACGGTCATGCCCTGGCGAATGTAGGGACTGAGAATCGCGATGGGATCCTGCCCGAGCCAACGCCGAACAGGGCTTGCCAGGAAATAACCAAGCCACCAAGGACAAACACGGTGTTCCATGCCGCAAATAGTATCGTCGCGAAGGCGCCAAGCTGTGAGCGGGCGCACTTGGATGTCGGATTCAGATCTGAGATCGCAGAAGACAGATTGCGGTCTACGGCGACACCACGCCAAGCAGAACCTGCAATCTCGAATCTCTGAAATGAGCTAGACGCTCTGCGGGCCGCGGCGCTTCTGCTGCATGCACTTCGTCATGATGGCCGATCGCAGCCGGCTGCGGAGGTCTTCGGGCAATTCGTAGAGTTGTGAATCGCGGTAAATTTCGATGGTCTTCTTGGTGGTATCGCAAACAACATAGCAGTTGTGGCACCAGGAGAGATGATTTTCCAGTTCGACCTTTGTCTTTTCGTCGAGGACGCCGTCCAGATAGCTCGTCAGCTCGCTAAGGAATTCAGAACATTTCACAGGTTGCCATCTCCACTCGCCACATCATTTTTAACTTCTCCACCTTTCGAATCTTTATCTTTGTCGTTCCCGGAATCGCGCCGCTGGAAGTAACGCGTTAACCGCTCGCGTAATTGCAGGCGTGCCCGCAACAGGCGAGATTTTACCGCAGGAACGCTCAATTCAAGCGCCGCTGCTGTTTCTTCCGTCGAGAGACCTTCAACGTCTCTCAGCACGAAGACTGTCCGGAAACCCGGCGGGAGGCCCTGGATCGTCTTGCTCAGGATCTCCCTAAGTTCCGCTTGTGTGTACTGCTGTTCTGGATTCGGACTCCAGTCCGCGATCTCGCGGGGAAGGGAGTCGTCTTCCGTCTTGATGTCTTCGTCGAGCGATACCGTGCGCTCGGGCTTGCGCCGGCGCAACTTCATCAACGCTTCGTTGACGGCGATCCGGACCAGCCAGGTATAAAACTTCGACTGCTCCTGGAACTGCGCCAGGTTGCCGTAGGCTTTCAGGAAGGCTTCCTGCACCACATCTTCCGCGTCCTCGCGGTTCTGCGTGATGTGTTGCGCGATCCGGAAAACATTGCGGTCGTAGCGCCGAACCAGCTCTTCAAAGGCTGAGTCGTCGCCCTTTTTGGCCGCCTGAACGAGTGCCAGCTCGTCGCTAACAGGCCCGACTACTTTGTTTTGGATGGCTCCCATGATTCAGGCGATTCAGTATTTTGCGGATAAATTCCCCACGCGGAGGTGACTCTTATTCTATCTGGTGAAGGGGAATCTGGCGAATCCGGGGGGGCGGCATGTGTCTAGCCTGGGCGGATCGACGCTCAACCCGTGGCGGTCAAGGACGTACGTGCTGCCGTTGAACTCACGATCACGAATGAAGGTGAGGCATTTGCGAAAATCGACAATTCTCAGATCGGTTTCGTACTTTTGTCGGAGAAGATTCCTGGAGTCCGGACGCCATCAGATGGGCCGTCGATGGCTGTCATCACGCGTAACAATGTTTTCCTCGGAAAAGGCACGCGGGGGTTGGGAAATGGTGATACGGTATATTTCTATTCTTACGTCATCCCGGATAGTTTAAGACTGCCTGAATTCAAGCTCGCACCCTCACACGTCACGTTCCTTGCAAATCCATTTTGACCTTCCGGCTGGGCACTATCAGTTTTTCGCGGGATATGGTGGGGATGTTCACGAATCCAAACTGAGCGTCAGCGATCCTGTTTCAATCGAGATTTGGTGAGTATTCCGCACCGGGTGTCAAGATGAACAATCCTGCCCGCCATATCGCTCGAATCATCCTCAACCGCTTGCTATAGAATCGGAACTTTAACGCTGGTACCCCGGCGGAACAGGGTACTTCGGTACCCTGCTGCGGGCGTGAAAGTACCCCTATAATCGGAAGTTAGGGCAGTGTCCTTTGGATCGTTGTTTTTTGGTCTACGGGGCTCTCGGCGAGCGAATGAGAATGGTCTTCTAAGAAATGGCCAAGGAACTCCAGCAAATCGTTGAGCGCGCGGTCGCGCAGGTCCTCGATCGCCAATTACCAAAATTGCAAGCGGAGTTAGTGGAGCGCGTCCTGGCTGAGTTGCCCGCAGGCTCAGGAGCGGTTTCGGGGGGAGCGACTGCTTCGTCCGATGGACTGGTACAGGCGATTTCAACGGTCCACGCTGGCACGACGCAGAAGGAAATCCTGAGAGCATTACTGGATGCAGGTACCGCATATGCCTCGCGTGTCGCGCTTTTCGTGGTAAAGGCCGGATCGGCCAGCGGATGGCAAGCTCGCGGTTTCAGTGAAGACGAGGCCATTAAAGATTTCCCGCTCGACATGAATTCAGGGCCGGCGGCCCACGCGTATCAGAATCGCGCAGTCGCTCCGGCGAACATCGCCGAGATGGATCGCCGCTTCGTGAAACAGTTTGGTCCACCAGAGAACGAACAGATCCTGATCTTGCCTTTAGTTCTGAAAGATAAAGTTGCTGCATTGCTCTACGCAGATGGTGGGTCCGAGAACCGGCTGGATCCGGCTGCTCTGGAAGTTGTGGTGATGTCGACCAGCGCGTGGCTCGAAGTCACCTCGCTGCGCAAGCAGGCAGCGCAGAAAGAAATGGACACCGCACCGGCCATGGAGCGGACCGCGCCTCCTCCGCCCGCAGCTCCTGTACAGACGGTAAGCGCGTTCAACGATCCATTTGCCTCCCATTCTCCGAAGCACACTGCAAAGCCTGCCCCGGAACCGGAGCCTGAACCGGAGCCGGCGGCAGAAGTGGTGGAAGTGGCCTCGAGTGCATCGGCGGCAAGCGCGGCGGCGGCTCCTGCAGCCGATCCCTTTGCCGGATTGTCTCCGGAAGACGCAGACACGCACCGCAAAGCGCAGCGTTTCGCACGCCTGCTGGTAGATGAAATCAAGCTTTACAACCAGGCAAAGGTCAATGACGGACGGCGCCACAAAGACCTTTATGATCGGCTGAAGGAAGATATCGAGAAGAGCCGCGCGACCTATCAGAAACGCTACGGAAGCACCGCAGCGGCAAGCGGCGATTATTTCCAGAAGGAAGTGGTGCGCAGCCTGGCCGAAGACGATATGTCGGTCATGGGCGCGAGTTTTAAGAAGTAAATTGCTTTAGGCCCTTGGCTCTTCGCTAAAAGCCAAAAGCTAACAGCCTAAAGCTGAAACAGGTTCTGGCGCTTCTCCGCGCATCAAAGTAAAAGTGTTTCAAATGGGTCTCAAGTTGTGGTGGACGCTTGCTCTGGCTGGCGCATGCGCGTTCGCGAGCAATACGCACGTCCCGGTTCACCCCCAACAATCAACCAATCCCGCAGCAGCTGACTCTCCCGATAGGGAATCTCCAAAGGCATCGAAGACGTCTTCGCCGAAAACTGAACCTGACCAGTCTGGTGCCAAGAAGCCGCTGAAGAAATCAACGACGGCAGGGAAGAAGCCGACTTCATCCAAGACGGCCGCTGCGCGAAGGCGCAAGCGCCCCATTTCTCCCCGGGTACGCCGAATCCGTCAGGCTTTTGTGGCTTCGGCGACACTACGTCCGATGGCGCAGCAGTTGATCTCCGACCGCACTCCCGCCGCTTATGCTGGCGTGGAGGCTTATGCGCGCGCCCATCCGAAAGAAGACGCAGGCGCGCTCGCGTGGCTGGTTGTCGGCTACGCCCATTTTATCGATCACGACTACGCCAAAGCGATTGAGCCTTTGAATCGCGCCAAGCCGATGGCTGGCGATCTTGGCGACTACATCTCGTACTACCTCGGAACCTGCTATCTGCAGACTGGCCGTCAGGCAGAGGGTTTGGCCGCGCTCGCAAATTTCGAGACGAGCTATCCGGACTCGCTGCTGATTCGCGATGCACATTTGAGCTATGCCAATGCGCTCCTAACTGAGGGGCGCGCACAGGAAGCGGCCAGCATCCTGGAAAACGATCGTCTCCCGGCGCGGTCGGATATTGAACTCGCCCTCGGAAGAGCCTACGCCGCGCTTAAGGATCAAGCGAAAGCGTCGGAAGCGCTCAACAACGTCTACTACAAAATGCCGACGTCGCCGGAAGCCGATGGCGCATACGCCGAGTTAAAGAAGCTCTCAATTGCGGCGCAGCCGAATGCGGGACTGCTGAAGGTTCGCGCCGAGTTACTGATGAAGGCGCGGCGCTATGCCGATGCCGCCGACGCCTATCGCGAATATTCAACGCATTGCTCTGCGGCGGAACGCCCTTCGGCTGAGCTGAATCTTGCCGACGCGTTACACCACAGCAGCCGCAACCGCGAAGCGAAGACGGAATTGGCGGCGCTTTCCGGATTGAATGCGGATCAGAGCGCGCAGCGCCTTTACATTCTGGGCGAAGTCGCGTGGGCGATGGACGACAATGACGAGTTCTATCGCACGGTTGATCAGTTGCGCAGCACGGCTCCGACGAGTTCCTGGCTCGAGTCGGCTTTACTTTCGGTGGGCAATCTGCACCTTGTCCATCACGAATACGACCAGGCGCTTGATGCGTACCGTGAGTTGCAGGAGCGTTTCCCGAAAGGCAGCAAGGCGTCGTATGCGCATTGGAAGGCTGCCTGGCTCACGTTGCGTCAAGGGCGTAACGACGATGCCAAAAAGCTCTTCGACGAGCAGATCGCCGCGTATCCCAATGGCAACGAAACTTCCGCTGCCCTGTACTGGCGCGCCCGTTTAGCGGAAGAAGACAACCAACCCGCGATGGCAAGAGCTTTCTATCAGAAGCTCTCGGACCGCTATCGCAACTATTACTACGCTGAATTAGGCCGGCAGCGCATGAAGAAACTTGCACCCGTCGCCGATCCGCCAGGGCAGTTCCCGCTTCTCGATCACATTCCGCCGTTGGAGCATGGGGACAAGATTACTCTGGCAGAAGCTCCACCTGACGATCTGCACTATCAGAAGGCAAAACTGCTGGGCAATGGAGGCTTGGTTGATCTGGCGGTCCGCGAGATTGATAAGGCCGTAAGCGACGACGAAGACAAGAGCTGGGCGCCCGCCGAAACCGCGCAGCTGTATATCGATACCGGACATTACGACCGCGCCATCGAGGTAATGAAGCGTTCGGTCCCGAGCTACTTTGCGGTCGATATCCCAACTCTGCCGCGCGAGTATTGGGAAGCGTTATTTCCGCGTCCGTACTGGTCAGACTTGAAGAAGTTCTCGATTGCAAACGGGCTCGATCCCTATCTGGTTGCCTCTCTGATACGGCAGGAATCGGAATTCAATCCGATTGCAGTCTCTCGTGCCAATGCCGTGGGGCTGATGCAGTTGCTTCCGAAAACTGGCAAGTCTGTCGCTCGTCAAGTGGCGATGAAACGCTACAACCCCAGCCAACTCTATACTCCTACCGTGAATCTCGAGTTGGGCACGCATTACTTCCGCGGCATGGTCGACCAGTTCGGCGGATCGTTCGAGCAGGCGCTCGCCGCCTACAACGCTGGTTCAGACCGTGTGGTCGATTGGATGGGGCAGGGAAAGTATCGCGATTCAGCAGAGTTCGTTGAATCAATTCCGTTCACCGAAACCCGCGAATACGTGCAGGCCATCATGCGGAACGCCAGTGTGTACCGGCAACTGTACGGGACGCCGTAGCTTCTTGCTGACTTCCTCTCCGTGGATGTCGCGAATTTAGTGTGACAAGGGCGACCATTCGCGGGTCTCTTCTCATGTCCCGCTATTCCATCCGCAAGGCCTGGGTCGGGTTGATGGATGCGGCGCGATGCGCGGGGATCCAGGCTGCGACTAACGCAACCACGACCAGGACTACCGGAACCATCGTGAACGTCACGGCGTCGTGCGGTTGAATTCCGTAGAGAAAACTGGACGATAACTTTGCCAGCATCCACGCGGCGGGCCAGCCTAGTGCTATGGCGGTGAGCGTCAAGGACAGGCCACGGCGGAGAACAAGATTCAGAACTGCGGAGGGGCGCGCGCCCATTGCCATACGGATGCCGATCTCGCGAGTGCGGCGTGCCACTGCGAAACTCATGACGCCGTAGAGACCTATTGTTGCGAGCACGAGTCCGATTGCACCGAAAATTCCGAAGAGCAGCGCCGCTACGCGCGGAAGGATGTAGGCTGCGCGGACGTGCTCGTCCATGGTTTCGAGATTGTAGACGGCCATGTCCGGATCGAGGTTGTAGACCTCGCGCCTGAGAGCCGCAGCGATGCCAGCAGGATTTCCGGGAGTGTGGACGATGAGGGTGTATCCCATGCCGGAGGGATCATTGGCGACGCTTTGATCGAGCGAGCGATAGAGGATGGCGCGCGTATCTTCGCCGAGAGTGCGCGACTTGGCATTTCCGACGACGCCGATGATTTGGTATGTCGAGCCTCCGCCGTCGACGCGCTGGCCGATTGGATCTGCTCCGGCAAACAGCCTCTCGGCGAAAGCCTTGTTGATGACGGCGACGCGAGGTCCGTTGGCGGTTTCATGGCTGAAGTCGCGCCCTGCCAGGGCTGGTATTCCAAGCGCATTGAAGAAACCGGGCGTCACCATGTAGAGGTCTGCGGTGGGGACAGATGGGGCGTCCTTCTGAGTGCGCCCGACGACTGTGAAACCGTCGCTACGATTGCCGCCGGAAAGCAAGGGCACATCGGAGCAAACTGCGGCGTCTACGCCGGGGAGCGCCGCGGCGCGTTCGCGCAATTGCTCGAGAAAAGCGCTGGTCTTCGAAGGCGAGTAGCCGTTCAGACGCGGATCCACGTGAAGCAGGAGCAAGCCGCGCGTCCTGAAGCCGATGTTGATTTCGGAGGCGCTCTCGAGACTGCGCAGAAACAGGCCCGTCAGCGCAAGCAGGACGACAGCCATGGCTACCTGCGCTACAACCAAGACACTGCGTGCGCGGAAACGACCTCCTGCCGCTGCGAATCCGGAGTCTGCCTTCAGCGCGTGCGCGACTCTCGGTCGCGATGCCGCCCACGCGGGCGCCATGCCAAGAAGAAGCCCGCAAAGCACGCTAATGAGGAAGGTGTAGGCCAGTGTGCGTCCATCGATACTCACCTGCGTATCAAGCGGAATGGGAGCGGGCAACTTCAGCGACGACAACGCGCCGGTCGACCAAAGCGAAAGCATCACACCGAGTGTTCCGCCCGCCAGACCTAGAAAAAGGCTTTCCAGCAGAACGAGACGAAGCAAGCGTCCGCGACTGGCGCCCAGGGCGAGGCGTACGGCCATCTCGCGCTGGCGATTGATGGATTGCGCGAACAGCAGGTTGGCCACGTTGAATCCCGCGATCGCGAGTAATAGAAGAACGACGATCGACAGTGCCGTGAGAAACATCAGTGCCATGCTGCGGTAAAAAGGCGGCAGGGATCCCGCTTGCTCGAATACAAAGTGATTGCCTTTGTCGGTAGCTGGATAACTGACGGCGAGGCGATCGGCAATGGTGTTGAGTTGAGCAGTTACCTGGTCACGGGTGACTCCGGACCGGACGCGGCTGATGAGCGACAGCCAGTGATATTCGCGCGAATCATGCGGAGGCAGGCTGGCCGCAAGTTCGGGAGTCATGTCGAGTGGAATCCAGAACTCCGCATTGATGATTTGATCGATGCTGTGAAAAGCGGCTGGGACGATGCCCGCTACTGTGAAAATGTGTCCGGAGAGGGTGACTGTCTTGCCGACGATCTCTTTATCGCTGTTGAAGCGGCGCTTCCAAAGTCGTTCGCTGAGAACGACGACTGGGGCTTTCTCGTCGGCATCGTGAAAACCTGCGCCCATCACCATTGGCAATTGAGCCACGCGGAAGAAGTTGGGAGTCACGCCCTGGCCCCAGACGCGCTCGGGTTCGGAGCCTCCACTGATCGACGCAGGGACGAGATCGTCATACGCGGCAATGTCAGAAAGGTATGTGGCTTGTTCGCGAAGGTCGTTGAAGACGGGCCACGGGAATTGATTACAGCAGCGATCGCCGTCGTGGTTGATGTGCAGCGACAACAACGTGCTGGGATCGCCCACGGGCGCTGGACGCAACACGAAACGGCTAACGATGGAGAAGATAGTGGTGTTGGATCCGATGCCCAGACCGATCGAGAGGATCGCCACGGCGGTTACGAGACGGTTCCGCGTGAGAGAGCGCAAGCTGTAGTGAATATCGCGGAGCAGGGAGTCGAGCCTGGGAAGGCCCTGACGTTCGGCGTAAGCATCATGCGCTTGCGCTATGCCGCCGGAACGAATCAGCGCCTGCCGGCGTGCTTCTTCGGGACTTAGTCCATTTTGGACGCCGCGCTCGGTATCCATGGCGACATGGGTCTCAAGTTCGTCGGCGAAGTCTTTGCTGTACGATGCTCCGCGCAGAGTGTTGATCAGCCGGGTCCAAAATGCTCGCAGCTTGTTCATGGGAAACTCCGTCAGGCTTTGCCTGGCTCGTCCAGGAATCGGGCAAGGATTTCAGTGGTCTGATTCCATTCCTGTGCAGCTTTGCGCAGCCGCTTTTGCCCTGCTTTGGTCAGCTCGTAGAACTTTGCGCGGCGGTTGTTCTCAGAATTTCCCCATTGCGAGCGGATGTAACCCTCTTGTTCGAGTTTGAGGAGAGCGGGGTAGAGCGTGCCGTAGTTGAGGTCCAGAAGGTCTCCGCTAATTTGCTCGATGCGGCGAGCAAGACCGTATCCGTGCTGTGGGCCCATGGTCTCGAGGGTGCGTAAGACCATGAGAGCCAACGTACCCTGCCAAACGTCTGGTTTCTCTGCCATCGAAGCTCCTATTGTTAACCAATAAGTGTCAGCTTACATCCGATACCTATAGGAAAACAATAGGAAGCTTCTAGAAGTAAGCCGGATAGAAATGCGAGCGTTTACCTCATTCGCTAAAATCACTGAATGACGGGACGGTCCGTAGTGGTGTTCGATCTTGGGGGCGTATTAATCGACTGGAACCCACGCTATCTCTATCGCAAATTGTTCCAGGA
>DATJWZ010000571.1:0-1192 GCA_035500795.1 Candidatus Eiseniibacteriota bacterium
CAGTTTCTGGAGGACAATAGAGAGCGTGATTTGCTTCAACGGGGAGTTTGGAGCCGTCTCCGAATGTCATTTCTCCCTTCCCTGACAGAATGACCAGAACCTCCTCGTGCTGACCGGTCGTGTGTTTGCCAACTGACTTGCTGGGAGCCAATACCACCAGCCCCGACTTCATCGTGACAGTCTCTGGCGGTCCTCCGAGGACCCGCAAATAATCTTTCCCTGCGTTGTCGAGAGCTACAACTTTGGGACGCGGTCTGTCCTTTCCCGGAGCCTGGGCTAAGGAAGTCGCGGCAAGAAGCAAAAGAGCTGCTAACGAGAAAACTGAGTACAGTGCGCGCAGCATGGTCTTGTTCTCCTGAAACGATGCATAGTGGATTGAGAATCCTCTCCGGATCCGTTCACGCCCGGCATCGGATAGCCGCTGAGCACTTTCTATCTCCTCCCAGGCGGCTTCAATTGGTAACACGAAACCGTGAATCGTAACACCAAGGGAGGATTGTGGTTGTGATTCCTGTCACAAGAGAAAGTGAAGGTTCATGGGGCCGGACGCTAGTGCTCAGTGGCTGTGTTCGTCGTGAGAGTGGCCGTGCCGGTGAGGATGAGAGTGCACGACACCGCCGTGAGAGTGGCGATGCGCATGCACCAGATTGGCTCGAAGGAGCAGGCCCTCATCGGACAGAATCTCGGAGGGTGTCCCTGCGGCGATAACGGCGCCCGCTTCCAGCACAAGAACGCGGTCTGCGATATCCTCAACAATTTCCAGTTGATGAGTGGCCGTGACGACACTCTTGCTCGTCCCCTTCCATTGCTGGATCAGATCGACGATCTGACTCTGGCTTTTGGGATCGAGCGCTGCGGTCGGCTCATCAAGCAGCAGAACCTCTGGATCGAGGACTAAAACGGACGCCAGAGCGACTCGTTTCTTCTCTCCGCCGGACAAGCGGTACGGCGGGCGATCTTTCAACTGCGCAATGCCCATTGTGCTAAGCGTTTCTTCTACCCGGCGGATCACCTCTTCCCTTGCCCATCGAAGTTGTAGTGGGCCGTAGGCAACCTCGTCGAATACCGTGGGATTGAACAACTGGACGTCGGGATTCTGGAAAACAAGTGCGACCTGGCGTCGAAAGGTGAGCGCGTACCCATTTCGGCGGAGCCTGTCCGCGGTCAGAGACTCCCCTTGGAACTTGACAGA
>DATJWZ010000572.1:0-10537 GCA_035500795.1 Candidatus Eiseniibacteriota bacterium
GCCAGACGACGGAAACACAAGGAATCTGGGCCGCGAGCTCTACGCTCGACACCTCAGCATGTCGAGTGTGGCGGGCCCCCGCTCCGCGGCTTGGCAGGCCCTTCGGCTTGAGACGTTCGGTACGAATCGACTTCCGATGCTGGCAAGATTTTCGCAACGTTGGGGAAGAGCCGCAGTTGTTCCGGCATCGAAAGGATCCGCTTATGAGTGGTACATCGCGCGCGCAGTATCAACTCGGAGCTTGTACCCGAAGCCGACTTCATCAGCCAAGCCTGCGGTTGTTCCCGCTGCATCGGCTATTGTGCCAGCTTTTCCAGAAAGTTCGGTTGTATCAAGGGCTGTTGATGCAGACCCTCAGCAATCCGCCAGGACTAATTCCTTAGCCGCTGAAATTCCTGATCAGAGAGTCGAGTGGGGGCCGCCGATTTTCCAAGCGGGCAGTTCGGGGCGGAAGAGTGGATCGAAGATCAGTCGCGATCGAGCTCGTGAAGAGGAAAGTGCGGCTGGGATCTCGACACGTCCCACGACTCGGGGGAACGAGCAATCGCCGCTTGGAGGCGATATGCCGGGTTTATTGGCGGAAACACCGCGAGCAGAGTCTCAGCCGGTGTCGAAAAGTAGCGGAGAATCAAGGCTTGCTCGTTCGGTTGCACCGCCGGAGAGTAAGTCGGGTGCTTTAGCGGTTCGTGAAACAGGGCAGCGAATCATCCGGCGAGTGCGGCAAGAGTCTATACCACCTGCTTCGGCAAATGCGGAGTCGGAATTGACTGCTGGCTCGGAACAGACTTCTGCGGCTCCAATCTTGGACAGCCCGGTCAGCGCCGACACGAAGCCGGTACATCTCCAAGACGAGCCAGGAATTCGGAGCATCTCGTTGAACCAGTTGCCGACGGCGGGATTGCCATTTCGGCACGTAACTCGAGTTGCCCACAAAAGCGCCACTTTGATCGCAAAACCCAATAATAAGGATAGAGATGTGTCCTCGGGCCGCAAGCCAATAGAGACTCAAACTCAAGTCTTGAGAAAAGAAGCGGGGTCTGGTGTCCGTTCAGGCGCTTCCACGAATCGCGGGTTGCAGAATGTCGGGGAATATCCGCTGCGTCATGAGGACGTTTCATCGTTAGAAGCAGGAGAGGCTTGCCTTTCCGATCCAGTCAAAACCGTCGCTGTTACCGATAACCTATCGGCTTCCGCGATTCCATTGATGGCTAGTGAGAATCCTACAGGTTCAGAGCGGCACGACTTGCAACATGAATTCAACCCTGTTCACGTCCAATATAGCGGCGTGGCCCGCCTCAACTCGGAAGCAGCAGGTGGCTCGGGGTCTCCAGACGTCGTATCTGAGATGGTTGCCCCCAAGATTGCACGCACGATATCGGCGTCTGGCGTTGCTCCAGTCTCATTGAAATCTCTCATCGCTCCAGAGTCTGATGGGGCGTTCGAGTCCACGTCGACATCGCGGATGGAGTCATCCGCGCGACTGAAGCCCACAACGCTGTTGACAACCGCGCATCGTATCTTCCACGCGGCGGATCTTCCCGGTGCCGGAGAAAGCAAAGGGGTGACAGAACTTCAGGGCGTCGATACTCCCACTTCAGAAGTTACTCTGTTTCGCGCATCAGCTCGCGACACGATTGAAGAGAAACAGGCGCATTCGAGCCTGGGAATGCCGAGTGGTGAGCTGACACCTCGAGACTCGATCGCAGGCAAGCCGGATCAATCGGCTATGCCCGAGTTGTCGTTGCGCGTTGGCGATTCTTCCATGCCGGGAGTGCTTGACAGTTCGGTTTCCAGCGGCGACAGAACTCTTGTGGACATTCATGCGAGGGAAACTGCAACGCGCCACGAGGCACGCGAACCAAAAGCTTTAGCGGCCAAGATTGCCTCGCTTGTTCCGTTCGGACAACGTAGAGCAGCGGCGGAGATTCATCGTTTCAGCGCGCCCAATGCGGGGCCTATGGTCCTGGTTCAGCGAGCCGTTGCTTCGAGTACTCCCGCACAACCTCGATCGAGTTCGCATGGGGCTGCGGTCGTGAGAACCCATAAGAGTCTTGCGCTCCACGTCATCGGGGAGACTGCGCAGGTGCAGCGTGCCATGGGAGCCGGTGCGCCAGCGGAGGCCATTGAGGGTTCGGTGCCGTTGCCTCATACTTCCGCAGCTGCCCAGTCAAACTCACCAGCGGATGCGGACGTCGGACTGCTAGCAGATCGCGTATATCAATTGCTGCTCACGCGCCTGATGAGCGAGCGTTCCTTGAGGGGAATTTAGGTATGGAATTGCAGAGGGTGACTATCACGCCAGAAAATGGAGCTCAGATCACCGCGCTCTTCAACCCCACGCAATACACACTAAACAAGGGCAACACGATCCAGAAGCAGCCGATCCCTGGTCTCGACTCTCCCATCGTGCAGTATGTCTGCGGCAAAGAGCGGACGCTGAATATGAAGCTCTTTTTCGACACTTACGAAGAGCAAAGCGACGTGACGCCATACACAAATGCAGTCTACAACTTGCTGAATATTGTTCCATCAACTCATGCTGCGCCGATTTGCGATATCCGATGGGGTGGTTTTGCTTTCAAGGGAGTGCTGGAAAACGTTTCGGGAGAGTTCTCCCTCTTTATGGCAAATGGAACTCCCGTACGCGCAAATCTGACGGTGACCTTTACTGAGTGGAAGGATGTTCAATCGCTGGTGCAGTTGAGCCCGAAGCAGTCTGCAGATCATCAGAAAAACCGTTGGGTAAAGAGTGGAGACCGGCTTGACGGAATCGCAGGAGAGGAATACGAGGATCCGTCTCAATGGCGAATGATTGCCGAGGCGAACAATCTCGAGGATCCGAGGCAGTTAGAGCCGGGGCAGCACCTTGTTATCCCTGCGATTCGATAGCTTTAAGTGAGTAAATATGGCGAAGTATTACGCACCCGAGTTCAAAGTGACAGTCAACGGCACAGAGTTGAAAGGTGATGTCTCGAGAAATATTCAGCAAATTGTCGTAACGAAGGGTGTCGACAGCGTTCAGGATATTTGCAAGCTCAGTATCACGAACGCGGCTCCGGAGATGCGCTGGACTCATACGGATGACTCGCACCTATTCTGGATCGGAAGCGAGATACAAGTTGACCTGGGTTATGTCGACAATCTGACGCAGAGCATGATGACAGGCACGATCACCGGAGTGAACGCGAGCTTCCCGGCTAGCGGCGTGCCCACTTTAACAGTGACGTGTACGGGCCATGGCCAGAAGCTGAACCGGTGCCCGAAAACAACCACGCATACCGGGAAAACGGATACGCAGATTACACAGCAGATCGGCGAGGCGGCTGGCTTGCAGGTGGAGGCCGAAGACACAGAAATAGTGCACGATTATATGATCCAGGCGAATCAGACCGACTACCAGTTTCTCCGAGCGCGAGCGGAGATGCTGCATTATGAATTATTCGTCGATGGCAAGACCTTGCACTTCCGGAAAGCGAAAGACACCAGCGATCAGACCTACACGTTTGTATGGTCGCCCTCAAAATCCTTCAGCACGGCTGGATCACGAACTTTACCCCTCAAGAGCTTTAATCCCGATGCCAATGCCTTGAATCAGCAGTATACCGAGACACGAATTCGCGCCTACGATCCCAAGACGAAGCAGGTGATTATCGGCAAGTCGAGCAGCGACGAGGAATCGCCGAGTGGAAGTGAAGCAGGAAGCGCGGCTCGAGAAAAGGCCAGTGGTCCTTGTCAGCAAACTCAAGTCACGCAGACGGCTGCGTCTCCAGGCGAAGCGAATCAAGCCGCCAAAGCTAAGCAGAGCGGGTCGGCACAGAAATATGTTGGAGGTACCGCGCAGACGATCGGCGTGCCCGATCTGACTCCCGGGGTTGTGGTGTATCTGGATGGCTTGGGAGTATTCAGCGGCCGATACTACGTCACCCAAGTCGTTCACACGATTGGAGCGAGCGGATATACGACTGACTTCACCGTGAGAAGGAATGCTACCAATGCCTCATAGCTTGTTGGACCTGCTACAACCGGCCAGTCATGCAGACCAAGGAAAGTTTTACGGCGTTGTGATGGGACTTGTGACCGACAACAAGGACCCGGACAAGATGGGCCGTGTGAAAGTGCAATTTCCTTGGCTGTCGGACCAAAACGAGAGTTGGTGGGCAAGAATAGCTGTGCCAATGGCGGGCCCCGGCCGCGGTACCTACTTTCTCCCGGAGGTCGATGACGAAGTCTTAATCGCTTTCGAACATGGGGATATGCGTTCCCCGTACGTTTTGGGTGCTTTGTGGAACGGGAAGGATGCACCGCCGGCTGATAACAGTGACGGAAAGAACAACATACGGGTCATACATTCACGCAGCGGGCACCTTGTTCGGTTGGACGATACTGACGGCGACGAAAAGATCGAATTGATTGACAAGACTGGGAACAACAGCGTCACGATCAAAAGTTCCGATAACAGCATTACGATTCAGTGCAACGGGAAACTCACGTTGAAAGCTGCTCAGGGGGTGGAGATCACCTCACAGACGGACGTTAAGATCCAAGCCAATACGACGATAGATACGGAAGCAGGGGCTCAGTTCACTATTAAAGGAGCGATGGTCAACATCAACTAGCGCTTGATGGGTGGGACTGAGAGGATGCAATGGGACAGCCGGCGGCAAAGCAAGGGGATCAAGTCGTTGCAACCGATATTCATATCGTTCTGGTGCCCGCGCCACCGGGTCCGCCGGTGCCTACGCCGCTTCCGCATCCTTTTACCGGGATCATTGATGGGAGTCTTAGCAGCAATGTCAACATCATGGGAATGCCGGCAGCGACGGTCACGAGTACTGCAGACGACACACCGCCCCATCTGCCGACTCCTCCTGGAACGGCATTTGTGAAACCGCCCTCAAACAGGGCCACCATTATTCAGGGCAGTCCAACTGTGTTCATCAACAACAAGCCAGCAGCGCGAAATGGAGATATCGCGCTTACCTGCAATGATCCGGTGGATTTGCCTGTTGGAACAGTCGTGGCGGTCGGTACGGTCTTAATGGGATAGAAGCTATGGGGACACCATTCACAGATTTTCTCGGTAAGGGATGGGGGCTGCCGCTGGCGCTTGATCCAGGCGGCGACATCGTCCTCACACGGGCCGAGAAAAACATTCAGCAGGCCATCTGGGTGATTCTCGCGACTGCGCCCGGGGAGCGGGTCATGCGTCCGGACTTCGGCTGCGGAATTCATCAGCTTGTGTTCGCCGTGAACGATGCCAGCACGATTGGCCGGGTCAAGCAAGAAACGCGACACGCTCTGACGCTTTGGGAACCACGGATTGACGTGATCGACGTGAGCGTGGAACTGCGAGGCAATGGAGAGGTTCTGCTGATTAACATTAATTATCGAGTGCGCTCAACGAACAACCTGTTCAATCTGGTATTCCCCTTCTATCTGCGCGGAGGTCCAGAGTGATTCCCGATTCTCCGCAGATCGACAACCGGACAGCAATTGAAGTTGCCGGGCAGTTGCACAGCCTGCAGCGTGAGCATCTCAAAGGCTGGCCTCAGGATCGCGTTGTAGGCGGCCCTGGCGAAGCACTGATCCAGATATGTTCGCGTTATGCGGAATTGATTATCAGCCGCTTGAATCGGGTCCCGGGCAAGAATTTTCTTGCGTTTCTTGATTTGTTTGGCGTCTCTCCGTTGCCTGTGCAGGCCGCACGTGTACCGCTTACATTCTTCGCGACGCCCAATGCTCCTGGCGATGTGGTGGTTCCGGCAGGTACTCAGGTCGCCAGCGAACTTATGCCGGGAGAGACAAGCCCTGCGGTGTTTGAGACAGAACGTGAACTGGTGATCAGTTCTGCACGGCTGGCATCGGTGTTCGTGAAGAATCCTGCAGGGGATGAATTTGGCGACTACAGTGCCGTGACCAGTGCTACGCAGACCGAAGAATCCAATCGGGAAGTTGTGGAATTATTTCCTGCGTTTCGCGGGAACCAGCCGATTCGCCATGTCTTCTATGCCGGGCTGAGCTTGCCGGGCAATTGTCCGGCGCTGAAGACTCTTCGACTGAGCTTTGTGATTGGAGAGATCGAGGCGGCTTCGTTCGACCCCCGTGATTTGCAATGGGAATTTGTGATCGCGCCTTCTCCGGGCGAAGAGTTCGATGAAGAGTATCTCTTCGGAATAGAAGCGCAGGACGGTGTTGCACTAACTCCAGCTATTGACGACACGGCAAGCTTTGCCAGGAATGGCGACATTGTATTTGGGAATGTTGTGCTGAGCGCTCCGTCCAGTGAGGGTAAAGAGAAGGCCCTGGATACCAACAACAGGACTCCTGTTGATCATGTTGCGTGGGTCCGGTGCCGGCTCCGCACGCCCATCAGTCTCGATGAAAAGCCGCGAGCCGGTACGGTGCGCAAGTCACAGCTGCCATCCATCACCGAGGTGACGGCGACGCTTGAGATCGAAGTCAGAGGTGAGTCTCCGAAGGCCGCATTCTTTGGCAACGCGAAGCTCGACGTCAGCAAAGAATTCTTTCCCTTCGGGGAGAGACCGAAATACGGAGATACATTCTATTTAGCCGCAGAGGAGTCGCTCACCATTCCTGGAGCGGAAGTGAGTCTGGATGTAGTCCTCGTCAACCCAGCCTCGACGGGAACGGGAACGAGCCTTCCTCCCGTCGCACCGAACGACATCAGGCTGCGTTGGGAATACTGGGGCGGCGACGTGTGGAGCGAGTTGGGCGCATCTGACTATGGCAAACAGATCCGAAGAGTGAGAGAAGATACCGGTTTTGCCGATGGCACGCAGGCGCTCTCCGAATCTGGAACAATCCGATTCAGGCTTCCACGACCGGCTCGTCCCATTGCAGTTAACGGAGTTAAGAGTTTGTGGATTCGAGCTTCGATCGTTGGCGGCAACTACGGGCGCGAAGCGTACTACGAAAAAGAGGGGAGGGGATATAGTGTGGTGCCGGCCAGCTTTGCCCCCCCGTGCATCAAGTCGGTCCAGATCAATCACTCATTGACGCAGACGTCTGTGCCGGACGCTGTGCTCGCCGTCAATGACGGGAGCATTGTGGTGGCGGAGAAGGACTCGAGTTTACGGCCGTTCGAGGCGAGTTCCGATCTCGATCCGGCTTTTTATCTCGGTTTCACACCAAGTGCATTGCCCGCTTCGTTGATCGGTAAATCGGCAGGATTTGCCGGCAGGTCTGTAAGTCTGTATGTGAGCATCATCAATACGTCCAGAGCGTGGACTACGGGCAGTGGCTCTTTGGATCAGATTTCTTCAGTGTCATGGGAGTACTGGAACGGGCGCAAGTGGGTCAAAACGATTGTCGAGGATGATTCGAAAGGTTTGCTTCGACCGGGCGTCATTCGATTTCTGACGCCAAATGATATTTCGATCCATCGTCAATTTGGCTTGCAGCGCTATTGGTTGCGTGCGCGGCGAACCAAAGATGTTCCTTCTCTTGATCCGTTGTTGCGGTTCATCAGTCTGAACACCGAGATGGCGTCGGGTTCGCAGACTATACGAGGGGAAAAGCTCGGGTCCAGCAATGCGGAGCCGAATCAGAAATTCAAGACTCTTCGCTCACCGGTGCTTCCCGGACAGATTCTGGAAATCTGCGAACCAACTGTCCCGGGCCCACAAGAGCGAGGGGCGATCCTTGCGGAAGAGGGGAGTGACGCGATCAGCCATCGTAAGAGTGTTGATAATCGCACCGAAGAACTGTGGATTCGATGGCATGAAGTCGCCAATTTCTACGCATCGGGGCCACGCGATCGGCACTACATGATGGATCATCTGACGGGCGTCATCACTTTCGGGGATGGCGTGAACGGCATGATTCCTCCAAGGCTGGTCGGAAATATTCGTTTGGTAATGTATCGCACCGGGTGCGGTGCCAGCGGTAATAAACCGGCTGGGAAGATTAAGCAGCTGCGTAGCTCTATTCCGTACGTAAACAAGGTCGACAATCCGGAAGCAGCGACGGGCGGCGTGGACACGGAAGCGGTGCCTTCCATGATCTCGCGTGCTCCTTCGGAGATTCGGCATCGCTTTCGCGCCGTGACTCCCGAAGACTTCCAGGATTTGGCGAAGGCTGCCTCGCCAGAAGTGGCTCGCGCAAAGTGTGTCCCATTGCACGACCTTTCTAAAGATCCTGACGCGAGACGCCTTATTCCTGGCACGGTCAGTCTTATTTTGTCGCCTCGATCCCGCGATCCGAAACCGGATCTGACCGTTGCGCTAATGGACCGGGTCGCGAATTTTTTGGATGAACATCGTCAGCAGGCGGGGTCCTTAGTCCTTGTTGCTCCAGATTATGCGCGTGTAGATGTCACCGCCGAAATTACCGTCTCACATGTCGAGACCGCAACCACAGTGCAGCACAATGCCGTCAGCGCGCTTCAAAAGTTTCTTCATCCCTCGTTCGGGGGTTGGAACGGCGACGGGTGGGAGTTTGGCTACGAACCGAAAGCCTCGGACATTTACGCGCTCTTGCATAAAGTTCCGGGAATTAGTCATGTGCGCCGCATACGGTTGACGTTGCTGGGAGACCGACCTGGTGCCGAAAAAGCTGGGCGATTCATGATCTACGGTGGCCAACACGCGATTACAGCGACGACAAAAGAATAAGTATGCCGTTAACACTACCAAATCTCGACGATCTTACCTGGGAGAAACTGGTTGAAGAAGGCCGCTCTTTGATTCCGGCGTATGCTCCCGAGTGGACCAACCATAATGTTGCCGATCCTGGAATCACTCTCGTCGAACTTTTCGCGTACTTGAGCGAGATACTCGTATATCGTCTCAATCGCATCTCAGACGCTAACCTGCGCACGTTTCTGAAATTAATTCACGGACCGGAATGGTCGCGGCACACACGAAATCTCACACATCAGGATCTGGAGATGGAATGCCGCAAAGTATTATCCGATCAACGCCGCTTGTACCGAGCCGTAACGGTCAGCGACTTTGAGGCTATTGCGATTGCAACGAGTTTGAAGCAGGAACGCGTCGTTCAGGCGCGTTGCCTGCCCGGCATGAACCTCGCCCAGACGGGAGTTCCATTTGAAAAGGCTGCTGCCCCGGGGCACGTGAGCGTTGTGTTGCTTGCCGAGGATCGCTTTGAGCCGACTGAGAAACTGCGCGAGATAGTCTCTGAAGCGTTGGATCGAGCGCGACTCCTGACGAGTTGGATACACGTGGTGGGGCCCCAATACGTGCAGGTGGCGGTGCGCCTCCAGATTACGGTAACGGACGGCGCCGATCCAGAGGTGGTTCGCGGGATTGCGATGGAACGACTGTCCAGATATTTCGATCCGCATCACGGCGGATCGCAGGAGGCTGGATGGCCCTTGGGAAGAAGCATCTTCATTTCTGATATTTATGCGACGGTGGCCCGGCTGCCGGGAGTGAGTTTCGTCGGCAAGGTAGTCAACAATTTGACTGGTGAGAGTTTCGATGAGGTGACCGTCGAAAGTGAAATGGCGAAGCGTCAAATTCGGAACCAACGATCGGAGTTGGAAGCGATGGCGCTCCTGCCGAATGAGCTAGTCAAGCTGCAGGTCGATAAGTGTCAGATCGTAAGTGAACATGCCTTAGAACCGTAGAAATCGGGAATCATAGTTCTGAATCAGAGACGCAGAGGATTTTGAGTGGCACAGCACGAACAATTTCAAGGATCTGAAGCAGGCGTGCCTAGCAGTCGCCTGATGGACTATTTGCCGGCTGTCTATCACGAGGTTGACGCTGCCGATTCTTCTTCTGAACATCTGCTCAGGCATTTTCTTCTGGCATTTGAACAGATACTACTGGGGACCGAAGAACCCACGCACGGTAAGAGCGCGGAGCGTTCCGACCGCATTGAGGGATTGGAGCACTGCGTCGCGAGACTTCATACGTTCTTTGATCCGGAAGAAACTCGAGAAGATTTTCTTTCGTGGCTGGGCAGTTGGGTGGCTCTGGACTTGCGCTCTAACCTGCCGTTGTCGCGCCGCAGAGCTCTGTTGTCCAACATTGTGCCCTTGTATCAGGTGCGCGGCACGAAGAGATATCTGGAAGAACTGCTGCGCTTGTACTTCGAGGCGCCCGTCGGGGTTGATGACAATGAACTGCCTCGCTTTCAAATTGGAGTTCATTCGTCACTGGGCCGCGACACATACGTGGAGGGTGGGCCGCCTTTTTTCTTTCGGGTGCGACTCGAGCTCTCAGGTACAGAGCGTGAAGTGGAAAATCAGACGCGCATAGCGCGTGAAGTAATCGATTTGGCGAAACCGGCGCACACGATGTATTCGCTGCAAGTCGAACATCGTAAGGATGAGCACCACTAGCGGGGGTGCGAGGGCTGGGGAAGGGAGCAATGATGCTGTGTCGGTAAAACGAGCGAACTACTTCAAACATCAGTTCCTGCGCGAGCAGGATTTTAAGGATGAGCAGGCGTATCACCTCGAGATGAGGAGGCGGCATAACCGTCTGCTGCATTCCTGGGGCATCGCCGAAGGCCTCGAAGTGAGTAAGCGGGGCGACCGTGAACTTGT
>DATJWZ010000573.1:0-1160 GCA_035500795.1 Candidatus Eiseniibacteriota bacterium
TGTTGCCGGCGGAAGTCCCGTGGCAAGGATTGACGTCGGCTGCGATCCTGCTCGAAACTCCATCGCGCCAAATGGTGCCCTTCTCGCCATTCGACGCAAGTCTGGGTGACGCAAACATGCTGATCATGGCCAAGAGCGGTGGAGGCAAGACGTTCATGGCCCAGTTGCTGCTGCTGATGCTGGGCCGGACTGGTACGCAGATCTCTATCCTGGAACGGGGCGATTCGTACAGACCGCTTGTGGAACTCATGGGCGGCCGGGTGATCGACATAAACCTGGACGGCAACGAAACTTTGAACCCGTGGGATCTTCCCGAGGGAGAAAGGACACCTTCAAAGGAGAAGATCGCGTTCCTAAAGAATCTGACCCGGCACATGATCGGCGACGCACCGGGATCGGATACCACGCTCGTCGATAACGTCATCAGCGAGGCAATCGGCCGGACCTACAAACGAGTTGGGCTACGCTATGCGAATCCGGTACCGACCTTCTCTGATCTCCGCGACGAACTCGCCCAATGGCAGGACGAAGAGAAGATGCAGCGAGCCGTCGACGAAGCCAAATTGGCGGCCATCAAGTTGCGTACATGGACCGAAAAGGGCATCTACAGCAGACTATTCGACCGACATACCAACATCCGAACGGACAACGACTGGCTGTTCTTCAATGTCGAGGGGCTCGGGTCGGACCCGCATTTGGAGACCGCTATGAGCATGCTGATCGCGAATGCCATGGCGGAAAGGGCTTCGGGAAGGAGCGGGCGCCCGAGCATTACTGTTCTGGACGAGTGCTGGTCCCTGCTCGATTCGCCCGTGCTTGCTCCAGAAGTCGTTCAACTGTTTCGAACGGCGCGCAAACGTAACTCGAGCGTGTGGGGAATTTCCCAGACGCTCGAAGACTTCGTCGGAACTTCCACCCAGCCTCGGCCTCACGGACCCGGAATCGTGAAGAATGCGAACACAAAGCTGATCGGCCAACAGCCTGGCGATATGAGCGCGCTAGAAAGTCAACTGCACCTCAACGACGTTGCGCTCTCCGCGATCAAGCGGTTCAGCTCGCCCAATAAAGGGCGCTATGCGGAGATGTTGCTGGTCATCGGTGAGAAGTCCGAGACGACGCAAACGGTCCGATTGGTTCCCACCCCTGTCGATTACTGGATC
>DATJWZ010000574.1:0-8882 GCA_035500795.1 Candidatus Eiseniibacteriota bacterium
TTACCCAAAGGTTTACAACATCGAGATGGATCCCCACGAGGACCTGAATCTCGGCGGCCTGTACTTGTTCTTTGTCCAATTCGCGGTCAAGGCGGTGCATGAATACAATGAGTCGATCGAGAAGTATCCCAACCCGCCCGCGCCCAATTACACGGATTTTAGGGAACCTCGCAACTGATAGCGTAAGTCGGATGACGGAGTGCGAGTTAGTTCTTTGCCATGCTTGTCCAGACTAACAACTGAGTTCACGACAAGTCAGGTGTCAGAGAGAAAAGGAATGACAACCAAAAACAGGACTATAGCTTTCGCATGCTTTATCTTTGTATGCGTTTTGCCTTTGGTGGCACAACAAAAAGGACAATGGGTGCCAGGACAGTTCGGTCTCAATGCTGGTGTCATACCCGACCCCGGAATCACTTATGCCAACCTGGCCCTTAATTACTCTGCCAGCCAGTTGAACGATTCCAATGGGAACCGCCTTCTTCAGAATATTACTGGGACTTATTCGTTTTGGGTAGATGAAAACATTGTCTACTACGTTCCTAACCATAAATTCCTCGGCGGCTATTTCATGCCATATGTCTCAGTAAATGTCGCGAATGGCTCTCTGGTGGCTGACCTAGTCGGGACCAATCTCTCGGCCAACGGTGGCGGAGCAGGTCTGGCCGATACTTACGTCCAGCCCTTGAACCTGGGCTGGCACTTCAAGCGAGCTGACTTCAACGTGGGATACGCTTTCGTCGCCCCTACGGGCCGCTACACTGCGGGCGCGAGCGACAATGTAGGCTCTGGGTATTGGGGCAACAATATCACGTCAGGCACGACGTTCTACCTCACCAAGAACAAAGGGACCAGCGCAAACTTACTCACCGACTGGGAAATTCACGGGCAAAAGACGGTTGCCAGCACGTTGTCAGGTCAGCTCAGCAAGATAACCCCCGGGCAGGCGTTCACCATGGAATGGGGATTTGGTCAGGCGCTTCCTCTCAAGAAGGATCTCAGCATGTTGGCTCAACTCGGACTGGTTGGGTACGACCAATGGCAAGTTTCTGGGAATGGCGGCAATTACCTTGTGGCGGGAATTCCTGTCTCGGCAAGCAGAGTTCCGTACTACTCAGTTCATGCAATCGGTTTTCAGGGCAATTTCATTCTTCCAAGCCCAGGTGTTGCTCTCTTCTTTAAGTACTACGACGAGTATTCGGCCAAGGCTCGTGTCCAGGGACGCACCTTTGTATTCGGCGGGTCTTGGACGGTCCGGATTCCGAAGTCGCAAGGACCCAAGAAACCGTAGCGAATGCTGAGGGTTGAGCTTCGCGGGTCGCGGGTTGCCAGCGCGAGATGAGGCCTGTTCTGGGTTAGCAGGAGAAATGCAGGAGGTCATTCTTCCGCAGTTGAAGAGCTTCTCTTTGAGCGAGTGTGGTCTGTGCATTAACGGGAACAGTTCGGCGATTCGCCAAAATTCCGGCTGCGCCGAGGACAGGATGCGACTATGCAGGACAAACTGAGGCCGAGACCGCGGCGCATGGTGTTGCTGTTTGCGCTCCTTTTTGTTGGCCTTGTACCCGTAAACTGTGGAGGGGTCGACAAAAGCGATCCAGAGGACTACAAGTTCAAGTTTAATGCCCAATGGTGGATCGCCAGACCCGGCGGCAATCTCCACGGCGACACCGGTCCTATCGATTTTCAGAAGGATTTCAATTTTGGCGACTATAGCACCTTCTATGGATTGCTGGAATGGAAGCCGCGCCGAAAGCACCACATTTACTGCTACATCGCACCCAATCAGAGCTCCACCAATCACGTCATTAGCCGGCAGATTGAGTACCAGGGCACGACGTTTTTTGTAAACGAAAAGCTTCATACACAACTGAGGTCGTTCATCTTCTCTCCCGGTTACGAATATGATTTCATCAGTCGCCCCAGGGGACATCTCGGTATTCAATTCATGGTGAACCTGTTCGACTCGAAAGGAAGTATTGAGACGCAAGGAGGCGTCATTGGTCCGGGCGGCACCGTGACGACTGCTCGATCGGCTTCTAAGTCGCTATTTGTTCCTCTGCCAACGGGTGGGCCAACATTCCGCTACTACTTAATGCCCAGCCGTCTCTACGTCGACGGCGCGGTCTCTGGCATGTACTTCTTCGGCTATGGCGACTTCATCTCTACAAGCGGCTTTCTGGGATATTCGGTTGGCCATCACCTGAGTCTGCGCGGTGGCTACCTCCTAGGAAGCCGCGCTGAAATTCACGGGACGTCCAACCGGTTGGGAATTCGCCTCACCCAAAAAGGACCGGTCATCGGCCTGGAAGGGACGTGGTAGCCCTTCAACTGTAAAGGAGGTATGAGACGTTGATTAGGCAATGCATGATCCGCTGAAGGCAAACCTCGGCGCCCATCGGGCGATGCGGACGGAAAAACATAGTGAAACCCACGTTGCGGTTGGTGTCTGCGCTTTGTGCACTGAGCCGCACAACCGGAAGTAGATTCCGCCAGACTTTGAGGAAAGTGAAATGGCTGTAACTAATCGACATTAGAAAGGACACTGTTATGAACACAACGCTTACGCACGCCCAGAGCCACATGGTCACGAGCCACAGCTTCGGAACGACGAGTCGCCCCGGCAACAAACGCGCGCTGTTAATCTCTGCTGCAGTACTGGCGGCTTTTGTCCCTGCGATCGCGCAGACTGGTACGGGAGCAGGTGCGGAGGAGGTACAACAGAAATTGGCAGGGGTAAAGCAATCGGTTGCGGAAAACCAGCAGAAGCTACGCCAGTATCAATGGAAGGAAACAACCCAACTCACCCTGAAGGGCGACGCTAAGCCTCCCAGCCAGTCAACGTGCCAGTATGGCCCGGACGGAAAGGTGCAGAAGACCCCGTTGGGTCCGCCGCCCGCACCTCCGAGTGGTGGAAGAATGAAGCAGAAGGTGATCGCGAATAAAAAGGAAGAGATGAAAGACTACATGGGCCAAGTAAAGAACCTACTCGGGTTGTATGTGCCACCAGATCCCCAGCGCATGCAACAGAGCTTCCAGTCAGGGAAAGTCTCGTTGAATCCCAATCCAGGTTCCGGAGCGATGGAGATGGTATTTAAAGACTATGCTCAGGCCGGCGACCAGATGACGATCTTTTTTGAGACTGCGGCGAAAAAAATCAGCTCGGTCAAAGTGAACACTTACATGGATGATCCGAAGGATGTGGTTACATTGGCGATCAAGTTTGCCAGCCTGCCGGACACCACTAACTATGTACAACAGACAGTCCTTAATGCCACCGCCAAACAGCTCGTGGTGACGACAACGAATTCCGATTATCAGGCTCTTGGAGCGCACTAACGGTGGGCGACGTCGTTAAGATCCTGGTCGGTTTGTTGCAACAGAGCTGGGAGCCCCGCTCGGCGAAAAAGTGAAGTGACACTCTGGCGGGGGGCGAATCAACTCGGTTTTCGCTGTGTGAAGCCAGTCGCAGATAGTTCGCAACGAGAAATTGACCGGCGACGCTTGCTGCGCCTCAAATCGGAATTCTGTCACCAATGACTAGCCCCAGCGCGAACGATGAAACATTGCGACACAGTGCAATTTTGAACAGATGCTCGATCGCCAGGTCGGCATGCCGACAATGAAAAAACTCTCTGTGATCGAAGGCGGCCCGCTGGATCGGCTTCAGCGTCGCCTGGGACTCATGAAGCTTGAGGCACCGCTGATAGTTAGGCGGGCCTTGGTTTTCTCTCTATTTGCGTGGGTGCCTCTTCTCATCCTTTCGGCTTTGCAGGGAACACTCCTCACGAACGTAAAGATTCCTTTCCTCTATGACCCTTCTGCCCACATCCGTTTCTTGCTGTCGGTTCCACTCTTGATCGTGGCGGAGGTTGTCATAGGCCCACGGATCGTCGCGGCCACTAGCCATTTCATCACTTCAGGCCTCATTTCCGAGGACCGCTACTTCGATTTCGATGCTGCAATCGTTGATACGATCCGACTCCGAGATTCCAACATTGCCGAAGCAGTCATTCTCGCGATCACTTACCTCGGTGCGTTTATATCTATTCGGTTCTTTTCCGCTACTGCCTCAACCTGGCACTCACTAGTTACCGAGTCGGGTCACCGGTTTACATTGGCAGGGTACTGGTATGCGCTCGTCGCCCTTCCGATTTTCCAATTCTTGGTTTACCGGTGGCTATGGAGAACGTTTATCTGGTGTCGGTTTCTGCGCCGTGTGTCGAAGCTCGATCTGGAGTTGGTTCCGACCCATCCGGATCAGTCGGGAGGACTCGGCTTTTTGGGTGAGACGCACCGGCTGTATAGCATCTTTATCTTCGCCTATGCTGCTACGGTCTCGGCCGTGGCTTGCCGGGAAGTTCTATTCGATAAAGTATCCGTTCAGACCTTTAAAATTCCTGTTGCCGGCCTGATAATCCTGATGCTGCTCCTCTTCCTCGGACCGCTGTTCATGTTCGCGCCGATCCTGCTGCGGACCCGCCGAAAGGGCCTGCAGGAGTACAGTACGCTCGCATGTAAACTGGGACGCCTTTATGATCGAAAATGGGTGAAGGGAAATCCCCTCGGCGAATCGTTGCTTTCCACTCCCGACAATACCTCACTTGCCAACTATAGCCAAAATTACGAACTGGTTGACCGTATGAGAGTTTTTCCCTTTGAACCCCGGACAGCTCTTGCACTGGCGCTTGCCGGTCTGATCCCCATGGCGCCACTGCTCGCCACTGTCATGCCGATGGGGGAAATATTAAAACTCCTTTTGAAGACACTAGGTTGATGTCCTGCCCAAGTACTACACCAGTGCCACAGTTCGACGCTGACCAGCGAGAGTGGGGCAGAAACCGCTATTTGTCACCATGCTTTTATCCATCAATGAACGAGGAACATAAAAGGGCACACCCGCAGGCATGCCCTGTTTTCCGAACGCGCTTTTTTATCTCTTCTTCGCCTTGAACTTCGCCCACCGCGCCCGTTGTGCTGCTGCGATCCGCTCACGAGCAGCCGCTGACAACCTGCGCCCTCCACGCCCGCCTCCACCCCCTCCAGTGATGCCGCTTAATGCTGTTATCGCTTTATCCAGCTTGTCTCGTTCTTTTTTCAACTGTGCCACTATCGCGCCTAGATCAGTCATCTGAGTCCTTATTTAGGGGAGAAGATTTGACAACGAACAGAGACATGATACCGAACTGGACTAATTCCGACCGATCGAGCGCACATCCCGTCAACCTAGCTCAGTTCAACAATCTCAGTCTGAACGTTGTCACGTTCCGAAAGCATTCTGCGCAGAAATTGAGCGAGACGATATGGACCGATCCCTGCAGATTTCTCAACGTCAATGAACTCAGACGTGAAAATGTATCGATTCGCGTGAGCTACTACGCCTTGCCAATCAGTCACCTGGAATGGCAAACCTTTTTGGGAGACAGAAAAACGCCACAGCCATGATCCATCTTTGGAGCGGATCTTGCAGTTCATTACCGTCACGGCTTGCGAGTCGCCACTTCTTGAACTCGGCTGAGACATGCCCGCCGATGCTACTACCATCTAATGGTTTTGAGTGTAAAGCAGGATTTCAACAATCAAAAAGCTTAACTGGCGGTGGGTCCGAAGGCGGCATACTATGCTAGGGTTCCGCTTTAAACGGAGGCTGAAATGCCGGAGACCAAAACCAAGCCAAGGACGGCCAGCGTTAGCGCTTATATCGACACCCTGACCGATCCGATACGACGCTCCGACGCAAAGGAACTGATTCAACTGATGCGGCGGGTTTCGGGTGAAAAACCGAAGCTTTGGGGAGCGTCGATCGTTGGATTTGGCAAGTATCACTACCGATATGACAGCGGCCGCGAAGGAGACATGCCGCTCATTGGCTTTTCACCGCGTAAGGCCGCACTTGTTATATACGGTTTGCTGGGTCACGGCGACACGAAAACTCTCCTGGCGAAACTTGGGAACCACAAAACGGGAAAGGGATGCCTGTACATTAAGAAGCTGGCGGATGTCGAGTGCACAGTTCTTGAGAGGTTGATCAAGAACGCGGTCGCTTCGTTGACTCCATGATGAGTGAAATCAGAATGTTTCCAACTATCCTTTCCTGCAAAGGGCGACCCTGAGCAAACCTGACGATGGAAGGTGTTGTACTTCAAGCAATGGGAACTGAAGATGCTTCGAAGCTCGATTGACGAACATGAGCGCGATCCCAATCTCGCAAGCTGCGGCAACGAGAGCAGCCCGATTGCTGAATTAACAGTAAACATGACTTTTGAAGTCTTCCCAGTCTTCCCGCGAAGTGACACAAAGGGCGGGTAGCAGCGGGCTGGTCCGCATAACAGCAATAGTCTTAATCCGTCAATGAGAATTAGTCAGTATGAAGCATGAGTCATGACTGAGGGCCGGCGGTCACAAGTACCACTACTGCTGACAATGGATCTGGAACTTGCTCCAGACCACGACCTGGCAGCCCAGCGATCGATCCTCGACGAGCTGCGCGAGACATTGGAGCAAACGGGACTCCGACTCACGATCTTCGCAACGGCTACTGCGGCAGAAGCATTCTCGTCTGAACTACATCGCCTTCAATTGTCAGGGCACGAAATTGGCTGCCATGGACTAACGCATGCTCGCGATGAAGACTTCAGACGCATGAGTGCGAATCAAATCGAAGGCTGCATTCGAGAAGCAACTGCGCGAATCACGGAGGTAATGGGCACCAAACCACGTTGTTTCAGGGGCCCTCGCATGACCACCTCGGTGGCAACGCAACAATGCCTAATCGAATTCGGTTATTGGGCTGACTTTTCCGTCTGCCCGCAACGGCTCGATTTCTTGACGTGCCGTGGCGGGGACATCGGATGGCTCCGTGCGCCTCGCGTGCCATATCGGCCCTCGACGAATTCCGCGTATCGGAGGGGAAATCTACCAATCTGGGTAATCCCATCCAGCAGCATCGGTTTGCCTTTCATTTCCGGAATCGGCTACCTGTTCGGCGAAAGCGTGCTCAGCATGCTGTATCGGATCTTGCTTTTTGAAGCGAGTCGTCGCGGCAATGCGATCGTTTATCTCTTCCATTCTTATGAATTCACACCTTTCTTAGGATGGGGGCCATTCTTTGAGCAGCCATTCCATCATTCCTTCTATATCAAGAGCCACCATCGCAGGTTCTTGTTGCACAAGCGAATGTTTGAGCGCATGATGTTCGGTCAAAAGATCTGCTCTATTCGAGCGTCGGAGTATATCGCGAATTATCTAGGCGGCATTGGTGAAGGCACCTCCGGTTGATTTCTGATCCCAGGCGAACCTGACGCTGTAGCCTTCGGCGCAATGGAGGCGTCGCGGGACAATGGAACTCGCAGCCAACGAAAATATTATTTCAAGAAAGCAATCCACTGAACGCCCAATGGCGATCGTCACAGGCGCGTCGAGCGGTATCGGGCGTGCCCTTACAGTCGAGTTGGCGGCTCGAGGGTACGACCTGTGTCTAGTCGCCCGCAGGAAAGATCTGCTCGAACAACTCAGTTCGGAACTGATGTCTGTTCATGGTGTCAATACACACGCTCTGGCGGTGGACCTGACCCTATCTGGTTCAGTAGCAGAAATAGCTGCCCACTTCCACGCAATTGATCGCATACCTGAACTCCTGGTGAACAATGCAGGAATCGGGAACACGGGGGAGTTTTCAAATACTGATTGGGGACAGGAGCACGAGATCGTCCAGTTGAACGTTTTGGCGTTGACTGAACTGACGAAGATGTTGCTGCCGGGGATGAAGATAAGAGGATCTGGAAGAATCCTAAATGTTGCTTCGACCGCTGCGTTTAAGCCGGGACCGTACTATGCCGTGTACGCCGCAACGAAGTCGTATGTTCTCTCTTTTTCCCAAGCGTTGAACCGTGAACTTTCGGGAACTGGTGTAAGCGTGACGTGCCTTTGTCCAGGACCTACCAAGACCGAATTCGCGCGGCGAGCAGGCATCCGCGAAGACGGGAGGTTTTACAGGATGCGCGCCATGTCCGCCGCTAAAGTCGCTCGCCACGCCGTACGCGCGTTACTTGCCGGCAAATCGGTTGCGATACCAGGATTAAGCAATGCTGTGGCTGCGTATGCAACTCAGTTGCTACCAGGTCCGATCTTGATGCGTCTCAGCGGTGCTATCCGTCGTGGAACCATGAACTGAGGTCGATCGCCATGATGCCTGATTGCGGGCTGCGGACCATATCATTCATGGGAATGAATCTGCTCGTGGGCACATCTTCCACTGTTGCAGACTGGATGGCCGGGAAAACCCCTCCAGATAGCACTACTGTGGCCCATATAAATTTTTACAGTTACTGGATTGCTACGCGTCGAGAACCAGCCGCAGAGTATGAGCACTATGCTCTCGTATTCGAAGGAATCGGGATGAAGCTAGCCGCTTGGATCTTAGGACACGGGTGGCTCCCCGATGCAAATGGAACGGACATGTATCCAATGGTTATGGAGCATGCCACCCGACGGAAACTGAGAGTTTTCTTGCTAGGAGGAACTTCAAGCGTCCTCGAGGCAACGATTCGAAGGGTGCGGCTGACCTACCCGCAAGTCCGCCTGTGCGGCGCACGCTCCGGCTATTTCGCGGATAGTGAAGTTCCGGAAATAATCGAGAGGATCCGGAGTTCAGCTCCCGACCTCCTGTTGATTTCGCGTGGATCGTCTTTGCACGCGGATTTCATCTCGCGATGTCGAAAAGCACTCCACGTCGGCCTGATCTGGAATACAGGGGGACTGTTCGACTTTGTTTCCGGCCGAGTGCCACGTGCACCCAAATGGATGCGGAAGGTGCGCATCGAATGGTTGTTTCGGTTACTGATCGAACCATTCCGAAAGGGGCACCGAATCTTCGTTGTAGCTCC
>DATJWZ010000575.1:0-1730 GCA_035500795.1 Candidatus Eiseniibacteriota bacterium
CAGAAAACCGGGGCGTTCCTTGACCAGCGTGAGAACTACGCTGCTGCCACACAGTATGCTCGCGGACAAGCGCTCGATGTCTTTTGTTATCAGGGAGGGTTTGCCCTTCATCTTGCCAAAGTGTGCGAGCAGGTGACCGGCGTTGATAGTTCGCGTCCTGCCTTGGAAGTTGCCGACCAGAATGCCGCCCTCAATCAGCGGAACATCGAATGGATCGAGGCCAACGCATTCGACCTATTGAAAGACTATTCCGCCTCGAATCAGCTTTACGACACAATCGTCCTGGATCCACCAGCGTTCGCGAAGAGCAAACGAGACCTCGATTCCGCCATTCGCGGATACAAAGAGCTCAACCTGCGCGCCCTGAAAATGCTTCGGCCCGGGGGAATCCTGGTGACGTGCTCATGTTCCTATCACGTGAGCCAAACGAGCTTCCTTGAAATGCTTTCTTCGGCCGCGCTGGACGCTCACCGAAACCTGCGACTCCTCGAAGTCCGTGGTCAGGCCAAGGACCATCCAGTGCTGCTGAATATGCCCGAAACAGGGTATTTAAAGTGCCTGATATCGCTCGTAACATAGAGAAAAACAAAGGAATATTTAACTTGACTGTATTACACTAAAGTTTTATGATTCTTTTGCGCTAACGATGCGTCTAATGAAGTGACCGCAGCCGTGAGCCCTCAAGCAAAATCGCCGGTCACGAGAGACAACAATTTCTGTTCAATACCAATATCCGAAGGAGGATTGAGCCATGACCGTATTAACCCGTTGGGAGCCATTCCGTGAATTCGCAACCCTGCAGGACCGGATGAACCGTCTGTTCCGCGAGTCCTACAACGACGCTGGCCGGGATGAGTCCCTGACCACCTCGAGCTTTGCCCCCGCCGTGGATGTCTACGAAGACGAGCACAAGGTCACATTGAAGATCGAAGTGCCCGGAATCGAGGAAAAGGACATCGATGTCCGCGTGGAAAACAATACGCTGACCGTCACCGGCGAGCGCAAAATCGAAAAGGAAGAGAAAGAAGAGAACTATCGCCGTGTGGAGCGTCAGTACGGCAGCTTCACCCGTACCTTCACTCTGCCCCAGACCGTAGACACCGAAAAAGTTTCGGCCAACTACGACAAGGGCGTGCTGAAGATCGAACTGCCCAAGAAGGCCGAAGCCAAGCCGAAACAGATCAAGGTCAACGTCGGCTCCGAAAAGCAGATCGAAAGCAAGGGTCCAAGCAAAGCCGCGTAACGCTCGTGTAGCGGCGGACGCCTTCGTCCGTTTTCGAACGTGGAAGAGCGGCGCTTTAGCGCCGCGAGAAGGAAGTGATAGACGCGGGGCTTTAGCCCCTGAGGTCACGGGAGGCGGCAGAGGTGACCGCCTCCCAATATTTTTTTGATTCCCTCATCGCTATCTCTGGAGGTTTCAGGCATGCGCGACGACCGAGTCAATCACGCGCAATGTGAGAAAAGGTTTTGTGCTTGTAAAGCCCTGCAACCTTGCACCTGCATCAATTATCCGCCGTATCATTGCGGAGTATGTGGCCGCGAGTTCACATCTCAGCAGCTCTCTGAAGCGAGAGAAAAGGGCTGGTACTCCGGAAGAAGAGTATTGTCGGAAGTACAGCAGCATTAAACTTAGGAACATTTATGGCAATTCGTTGGGACAAATTTACAGTCAAAGCGCAGGAAGCCGTCCAGCGCGCGAATCAGCTCGCGTCGGAGCACGGCAATCCTGA
>DATJWZ010000576.1:0-6764 GCA_035500795.1 Candidatus Eiseniibacteriota bacterium
TGCTGATCCGCACCTTTCTGTTGACAGCGGTTCCATAAAACTCTGCTATACTTCCCGCGCATTCGACTGTTGCCGGCTCCGGTCAAGATTTTCAGGAAGGTTTCCCTCCCTGCAGTCCGCGAACTGAGCTCGCACTTCCGACAGATCAATGCAGGGGAAGACGCGTGAAGAACATCTTTGTGGGGAATCTCAGTTTCAATACCGGTGAAGACGAACTCCGGCAGATTTTCGAAGGCTACGGTCAGGTCGACCGTGTCAGCATCATGACCGATCGCGATACCGGACGCTCCCGTGGCTTTGGCTTCGTCGAAATGAACAGCAATGAAGATGGCGAAAAAGCCATCACCGCACTCAACGGCAGCCAACTCGGTGGACGCACCATCAATGTCAACGAAGCTCGGCCCAAGAACGACCGCGGAGGCGGCGGTGGTTTCGGCGGTGGTGGCGGACGCGGCCGCGATCGCGGTCACGGCGGAGGTCGCGGCGGCGACCGCGGCAACTCCCGCGACCGCTGGTAAGCACCACCTTACACGCTACCGTTCTGGCCCGAATCTATCGTATGAAGCTATGCGTGCCCCACTTCTGACCGCCTTCGGCAGAAGTGGGGATGTTGAGTTTACTGGTCTAGAACTGATCTGGTAGCAAACTGCATCGTTTGTGACTCTGCTCAGGGCTTTCGAGCGCTGTCCCGATGGCTCGTCATTTCGTCACGCGAGTCAGGCGACAGTCCACGTGTAATTGTCGTCTCCGACGAGTCGCGCACTGACGAAGCAGGAATCTACTTCGCTATCCCAAGCTCCGAGTCAGGCGTTCCCCAAAAACTAGCCAGCGACTTGCGTCTTGCGGCCAGGAGCCAGATGCCCGCCACTAGCCACTAACCACCGCTCACGATAAACTGTAATTACGCGCCCGTAGCTCAGTTGGATAGAGCGGTTGCCTCCGGAGTTTCTAATCTAGGCGCACATCTAGCGTTTTCAAGGGTTTTGTAAGGGGGGCAGGTGCACAAAACCCCATTCCAGAAGCATTAAAGCTGGGAAAAAAGCTGGGAAGAAATTCTATCGCTGTAACCTTCTTCTGCTTAGTGGAACGGCGATTTTACGACTGTTTTCCATTAAGAACCGGCTCTATAAGTAAAATACCCTCGGTAGCGATCCATGAGGCGAACCTATGACAATTCTGAGGGGCACGCTCAGTGCACTGGCCGCTGTATTTATCGGACTGCTTGGACCCGGACTGTTTTTTGCGCTACGCGGAATCAACAATTCCAAAGCAACCGGTCTCGCAGCGGTTGTCGGAGGCTTTCTGGAAAGATTCTTCTCCCCTTGGTTCTGGATTCTCGCCGTCTTGTTTTTTGCTTTGTTCTTCGCAGCAAGTCGGCTCAGAAGCAAGCCGCTGAGAATCCTTCTATTTTGGACCCCAGCAACCGCTATTTCGATGCTGGGAGTGAGCATCTTCTCCCTATTTACATTCCTATGGCTACATGTCAGAAGAGGGTGATTGCATGCTCAGGTGAGAGCCATCATTTCAGGGTTTTGAGTGAAATCGAGAGATGTTACGACAGCGATTCGATCTGGTCGTAGCACTGCGCTCGGATCGACAGCCACAAGGCAAAAAGCAACGGCAACCACACGCCCAAGTATCCGACCAGAGATGCAACTCTTAGTCCTTTGAGGAAGATTCCAATGATGAGGGAAGGAACAACAACAATCAGGATCAGACCTAGCCCCCGTAGGAGTCTTCTGAGATTCAAGCTGCCCGTTATCGCGAGATAAAGGCACAGTCCTGCCCAAAGTATCGCGGTGATTGCAGCGACGTAGATGAACGCCGCGTAAACCACCGACAGTGGGAAGGGTTTCCCTAATCCGAGTGCCAGAAGCGATTGAAATGCCACGCTCATTTTTATTCGTATCCAGTACATCGAAAGCGCGCCAGTCCAAGCGACGGCGAACGCTATCTGAAGCCACCGATAATGAGGGCGTCGTCTTCGCATCACTGCCACCGAAAGATCAATGAGTGTAATTAGGATGTTACAACAGCCGACTTCGGGGAACGGTATGGGCTGCATCAGAACCGTAGTAGAATCTGCGCGATGAGTCAGTTCCACAGTGCGCGAGAGGCGAAGGAGTTCTTGGTGAGCCAAATTGTGGACGAGGCGCAACGGGAGAATATCGTCCTTTCGGAGCCCGAGCGCAAGATACTCTATTTTTCAGAGTCTGGGTGTACCCTGCCCGATATTTCAACCGTCGCTGACGAATTTGACGGCGCATACGACTATCGTGATTATGAAAAGAAGATTGCTGCCCTGTTCCGGCGTGCTGCGAATCATGCTCGAAAGAAGTCCGCTCAAGACTATGACGTTCTCTGGCAAGCAATTCGCCGTCTGCGAAGGGAAGATCACTACCTCAACGTCATGATCAAACAGGCCGGACTGCGACCACGCGGCGATCTGCTGAAACTTTGGGGTGCGGGTGTCGGCATTGGGATGGCATTTCTGGTCTGGATAATCCTGTCCATCAAATATGGAATCGAACCCGGACGGTACTTGCCCTCACGTGGGACTGTGACGTTGTATGTTTGGGCAACGCTCTTCGTTCTCGCAATTGTCTATTCCTGCTTGCGCCTTTTTCTGGGCGCGAAGAGAGTCGATGATTTCGTCTTCGGAATTGTGGAAAGACTGCTTCGCCTTCGCTCACAGGCAAAGTAGCTGTCGAAACCCAGGCCATTACACGTTTCGACCCTGCGGGCTGGGGTTTTGAGTGAAATCGCGATGTTTCGCCAACCATGGCGAGCTTGCGCAAAAGAACGAGTAACTGAGCTAATATTCAGTCATGGGTCGGGTTTCGTTAGTCAACTATTTCGCCGCCACTGTCCTACTCTTGTCGGCAGCGGCTGCCCGTGCGCAAAGTGATAAGAGGCCACCCGCAGAAGCTCGAATCGTAGGAACAGTGCTCGATCCGCAAGGCAAACCCCTCAAGAACATCTTCATACATGCGGTTCTGGAACAAACCGGCATGTACATGCCAACGGCGGACAGCAACGACGCTGGTCAATTTGTGATTGGAGATTTAGGACCGGGGACGTATGACATATTCGGCGAAAGCGATTCGGCTGGTTATCCAAACACCGCTCTGTCGTTCTATACCAACGAAAACCCAATCAAGGTGACGCTTGGAAACTATGGCACCGCAACCGTGGTTTTGGTTCTAGGTCAGAAGGCCGCTGTGCTGAGCGGAACGCTGCTAGACAAAGTCACCGGAAGAGTTATTGTGTCGCCACACGCACCCCACTTTATCGTCGAGAAAAGTCCCAATCGAGAAGATTCCATCGAGTTCTTGGGTTCAGCTAAGTTCCGCTGGTTAATACCGCCGAGGGTTGAGGTCACGTTGAAGGTGACTGCCGAAGGCTACAAACCATGGTTGTATTCCGACCCATCGAACCCTTCGAAGCCGTTGCCGTTGCGGCTGGAATCTGGCGAAGAGAGAATCCTGAAAATAGAGCTTGAGCCAAACACGCATCACGAATGATCGAAAGTGAATAGTCGTTGCGTCCTCGTTTCCGAGGTAACTGTCGAAAACAGGCCATAGCGCTCAAAACCCCTGCCGGGGCATTCTGAGTGATATGGCGATGCAACATTTACAATTCAGGCCGTGCATAGATGGCTCTGTTCGGGGCTTGCTGGTGCGCTGCTCCTGTTACCAGCCTGCCGTCGCAATAGCGAAATAACGTACCGGATGATTCTTCCTGACCAGTACGTGGGATGGGTGCGTGTCGATTTTGAGGTGAAGACTCCGCCAACGTTCGACGCTCAAAATGTGGTTACGTTCCGGGTCGGCACAGACGGGAGGTGCCAGACCACATCTCTGATGGTTTACAGCGTCCCGACCAAGTACGAATTTTTCTACGACAGCCCGGCGGGGTTGAGGCCCATCCGAGACGATTTCGTGGATCACAGTATCAACGCTGGCGGAGTTACCGCTCAGTCAGACGATCCGCACTACGGAACTGCGTGGTACTTTTTTGTCGGCCCCAAATCGTATCGGAACCAGCACCCGCCAAGTGAGTTCACTTCCCACGCGTCCCCGTTGCCAACACCGGGGCCACTGTCTCTGCGAAATCCATAGGTCGGTTGGGCAATTCGAGGTGGTTTTGAGCGTAATGGCGATATTTCGCCAATTGATAACGGGAACGGAGAATCTATGTTGATCTCAGTCTGAGATTATGAGTCGTTACCTCCGTTATGTCCTTCAGTGTGGTTTGACTTGGATTTCACAGGGCTTCCGTATCAAAGTCGTCTCGCAGGAGCGTCTCACGATCAAAAGATCGTCTCAAGTTGATCCAGAGCAGAAGAAAATCCGTGAAGAGTTGGCTTAAGAAACTGATCGATCACTTTACGGATCGGCGAACCGGTTTGGTGTTATTGGAACTCAGCTTCGATTCAGAGCATCACGCACAAAGCCCGGACGCCACGAGTGAACACGGAACAGACTTGCCAACTCAGAAGCATCCTTCTGACGATCTCGACCGACGCTTGGCTGAAGCGTGGTCGAAGTCAGGGTACAAGCCCCACAGATCGCGGAGGGACCAGAAAGGACAAAGGGGCGTCATCGAAACTAAACCCAATACTACCCAAGCCGCGAAGGAAGAAGAGTGGAGGAGAAACGGTTGTTACAAAGATGCTTCCGGTGAGTGGGTAGTGCCTGATGAGTTGATGTGGCGGTCACTGCCGCGCGGGGAAGATCGATGATGCACAGATTGTGTCCAAGGAGGATTCTGAGTGAAATGGGGATATTACGCCAGTTGTCTCTGAAGGAAGCGAAGTGTGATCGAAGCGGTGATGGAGTATGCCGTTAGAATCACGAATGGAAGAGAGAAAAAAAGCATATACAGGCATTCACTGTCGCTACAACCACCGGAAACGCCGAACAGTTGGGAAAGCACGTGATCAATGCGGGTTTGATGTGACCAAGTGGGACTCCACCCAAACCACAATTCCTGTCCACCGGCCACCAGCGCGGCCAATCCCAGTAGGCCGACCCACGGCGCAGACCGACTGCACCATCGTCGCGTTGCGAACATACCAAGAAATGCGCCAGAAACCACGAAGGGGATAAATTCCGCCAGAGTCCGAATGTCGCTGGACGCTCCACGTGCGAGGAACCCGACTATAAAATTAAGCGTAAAGCCCAAAGTGAAGCCACCGAATAAGCCAATTGCCGTGTGCAAGACTATCCCCAAGAGAACAGTAGCCGTCCCGCTCCGACTTGTTCTTGAGTTCATGCCGGACTGAGTATAACGTCCCGACGCGGAAAGAAGAGTTTGTTGATTGCTGTTAACAGGCCATTTCACTCAAATTTCGAGTTATTTCGATTAGGTTCACATCGGCACGTTCGGACCATTTCGTCGTTCATTTGTCTTCTGTCGAGTAGTGAGCTTTTAGCTTTGCCAGTTCGCTCTTCTGTGCATGTTTTCGATCTTCCTCAAGGTCTGCACAAAGCTGAGCGATTCTCCCTTTGCTGACCCCGAGAACCTCAGCAATTGCGATCTGTGGCAGGAACGGCTGCTCGACGTACATTCGACGCGCAAGCTCTCTGACCTTCCCTGTCGGTTGGTTGTATTTGCCCATACCTTGAGAGTCCTTTCGGACACCCATTCTACAGATCAGTTCCATAATCGCCTCGAATGAATTGTTGGAAATCGACGTATACCGACGAACGGAACTGTCTAATCACAGCGCACGCGCACGCGGGAAACCCGTTAGGATTCGAAAAAAGTTTCCGCACGCGTGGAAACTTTGTAGGACCTATCGCAAGCGTTTTGCCCACTGGGGCAGCGCCCCCGCTTTTACAGCATGGTTTGTCGCGTCATTGCACAGAGCCAACAAATGAGAGCCGTCATAGTTCGCTGAGTCCGCATATTCTCCTTTTTCGAGGTGCATGGTGATATTCACCAGATCACCATTGCGTGCGTCGAGTTCTATTAGCAGAGTGCAATCGTCTGGCACGTTCGAGCAGGGGAATTGCCGATTGAATCGGTTCACGTCCTCAGCACTAACGCGGACTAGCACAAAACAGCCTTGTCTAGTTGCTTGCATCGCGGCTAGTTCTCCATGCCAGTGTCCCAGTGGTCTGCTCGTAATCTTCAAGCCATGATTCCCATTCACTGCCGAGCGAGGGCAATGAACCATCACTCACACCCGCCTCATGAGCTTCAATATCTGCAGCCAGCAACTGATCGACTTTCAGTCGAATGTCGCTCAACAGTCTGTCTGCTTCAAACTCCTTTTCATGACTTGTGAGGGTCATTGGCCAGATTCCTCCGAAGAACAGATCATTGTGTCATCCGGCGGAGAATTTCAAGCGAAGAACCTCATCACATATACTGTTTACAAAAATGGTCCCAGTATTCCAGCCGCTGACGCTTGACCGAAAACCAAGTCTTTTTCACATCCTGACTGACCTTTCGATCCGTTTCTACCTGAGCACGCAAAGTGGGTCAAGGTTCGGAACACGTCATATTCGCAATGGGAAGGCCGCGAAGCGTTGGTCGAGCGTGAATGCGAAAGTGATACTGATCTCAATCTATGGAATGAGTGTGTACGAGTGTGTGAAGACTACGAGTGAGCATACCTGCTTCGCTTTTTCGGAGAGAAACGATTCGACGTAAAACCAACTGAGGTTTACGAATGCCAATTGTACGGGGATCGATTCTGCCAGAGGTTCAATCTGTCGGACGAGCCAAACCATATTTAGACATTTTGCTCTGGT
>DATJWZ010000577.1:0-2959 GCA_035500795.1 Candidatus Eiseniibacteriota bacterium
GCGGGCGACGGACGAACATCTTCCTGACGATCCCCCAAACAAGTCGTTCGAGAGCAATCACGATGGTCAGGACGAGAAACCCTGCAAACACCAGCCACCACTTTAGATCGGCCAACATACGGATGTAGGCCCCCGTTTCACTGAAGCTGGACCACTCCTCCACGATCCGTCCGTCGACGATCCGCCAAATGGTGATGCCACGAAGCTCCACCCTTGTTCCGGTGGGAGGAAGACCTTGATAACCGGAGCCGGTATGGGTTCCTCGAAATGTCCACAGCACAGCCACCTTATCCCCTTCGGCGACCATTTCCTGGACGGTCATTCGGAGGTCTGGAAATGCCCTCTTTTCAGCGCGCATCGCCTCCTGGTCTGTCTTCAGGTCCGCCGATCGGTGAAGTCCATGGTTTTGAAAATCCGGAGAGTAGATTTCATCCGCCACTTGGAACTTTCCCTGGTTGAAAATCTCATCAAACACGCGCATCGCCACCGCTTTGTTCCCCGCTTGGATCGACCCATCAGGACTTGGCTTCCCCTGAGCTATCAACAAAACGCCGGTCAGGAAACACTGGGCGAAGACGGACAGCATGCGCATGGTCACCTCTCGACTGATGATTTGCGTTGGTGAAGCGCGGGTCGCGGCCTACCCCGTTTAGAAGACATGACAATAAAACAAAGGTGAAGGACAAAGCGGAAGCTGCATTCAAATGTGGTAACCATGATTATGGCGAATCACTGGCGAAATAGCAGCTGGTTCATCATCACGATCTACCCACTGAGACGCTCTAGTGTTCTCCTTTCACCCGCGCTGTGACATGACTTCCGAGGCCCTCTGGCGACAGAGAGCTAAGGCTACGAAGCAATAAACCTTTTCCTCGATGTTCCGAGGTAAATGCAACATCACCAGGGATGCCACGAATCCGCTCTGGCAGCAGAAACGTCACCACTGTTCCGTCTCCGTTCAGACGGAGGGCCATCTTAGGCGAGCAGCGGGGGCAAAGCCAGAAGTACTCCAATTGGTCAGACTCGGATGAGTGGAGCGCCGGGTTACTCTCGAGGCGAAAGAGTCTGCCCTCTTTGAGATGGAGAAACCGGGCGGAACACAACGGATTGCTGCACTTCGCGAGCATAACTAGCACCTCTCGCCCGCAGGAGAATTGTTCTCCGCTCCTACTGTGTTTCTCTTGTTCCCTAATCTTACAGCGGAAGAGCAACCACGAATCTGGTCAATATTGCTCTGGGATTACCGTTGCATTTCGCTGACGAACCTTTCAACGTCAGCAAAATCCTCCCAGCCCGCCGTGTCGACGACAGAAATAGTCCTAGAGCATCAACAACGCTCCTCTCACTACATTCGTAATCGTCACGAGTGGATTACGACGGGGCCACCGCCTCCGCCACTTCCGTCAAGATCACTCGTGACCGTAATGTCTACATCGTCCTCTGCCGGGCCTACAATTTTAAGAAGTTCGCCCGGGTTGAGCTCCAGCGGATCGGGGTGAAGGACTTGTCCGCATAGATCGTCATTGTGAAAACTTTCGGCTTGGCAGCCTTTTTCGCTTTGGAGGTCTTCTTCTTCGCACGCTTCTTCCCAGCTGTCATGACATTCTCCTTTGTTGAGACTTAGCTGAAACTAAAAGTTCCGGGTCGGCGAGCACTTGATGCATCTCGGGATCGCGGTGCAGGGTCATCGATCGTGTAACCATTCTGCAGGGTCAGACGGGCATATTTCAGGGCCTGTGAGTGGTCACCCAGAGCTCCGTACGTGTCACTCAAAATGGCGAGCACATCAGGATTACCGGGAGCCAAGGCGAGTGCGAACTGGGCGCGAGTCAGTGCCAGGTCGCGGATACCTTCTTAGCGTATTGATATGTCAGATGAGCTTGCCCTTGGGCATCGCGCGGACGCGACTGAGCAGCCTGTTCGCCGTGCCGCAGCGTTTGCGATCGCAGTGGGGAAATCATGATCGGCTAACTCTGATAGTCTGTCGGCTGTCTTTTGCATGAGCTACGCGTCCAAGATCTATGCGCCGACAATTCCTCGTTGCCATCCTGCTGACTTTTAACTTCGTACAAGTCCAGAGCCTCCACAATGGCGAAGATGTCCTTCGCGCGATGCACGATCGTTACGCCTCCTCCTGGTACAGCACTGTGACGTTTGTCCAGAAAAGCACAACCTACAAGCCCGACGGCACGAGTTCCGCCGAGACCTGGTATGAAGCAGCTTCGGTTCCAGGCAAACTCCGGATCGATATTGGCCCACCGAGCGATGGCAAGGGCTACATATTCGATGGCGAAAACTTGACGGTCATTAAAGACAACAAGGTAGCCGCGACTCAGAAGGATCTGAATATCCTTCTAGTGTTGGACTTCGACGTGTACCGGCAGGCTCCGGAAACCACGATTCAAGTCGTCAAAGGTGAAGGATACGATCTCTCGAAGCTGCATGAAGACACGTGGGACGGTAAGCCAGCCTACGTCGTGGGCGCAGACAAGGGAGATCTGAAGTCAAAACAGTTCTGGATCGCAAAAGACACGCTGCTGTTTCTCCGAGTGATTGAACCTTCACGTGGAGATGCCACAAAGCTTAACGATATCCGCTTCATCCACTATCAACCGCTCGCAGGTACGTGGATCGCGGCCGGTGTTGAGGTCTATTCCGACGGCAAGAAAGTGTTCTCCGAAGACTATTCCGATATTCATGCGAATGTGAAGCTAGACCCGAGCACATTTGACCCGGAGAAATTCGCGTCAACGCATTGGGAGAAGTAAAGAAAATCAGGTTTCAAAGTTTCAAGTTCTTGAGACCACCGAGACGAGGTGGCGGGTCAAAAGAGAGAGAGCTGCTCTCCCTTCTTTACAATCCGAGTCCGCTGCGAGGCGGTACGATCTCGTGGCGAAACCGTCCTTCCCCCGAGCGACCTGGATATTGCCTTCTCATGCAAAATCGCCTCCGAGAAATT
>DATJWZ010000578.1:0-19252 GCA_035500795.1 Candidatus Eiseniibacteriota bacterium
AAGCACAAGCACGATGTGCCCATCGAGCGGAGTGGCGTTGACTTCCTTTGGGAAAAACATTTCGAAGCGAGTGGTGGCCGCCTTGGGCAGGTTCTTCTTGTCTTTGGCAGCGAGGGCGGGAGTGGAGAGGAGTAGCGAAATCGCCAGCAACAGATGCAGGTTCTTCAAGATCGGGGCTCCTTTGGGCGAAGGCGCAGTTTACATCACATTCGCCCGACTTTTTGCGGGAGCCGCGGTTTGCTCCGGTGCGTGAGGCTCCGCTATAGTTTTAAGCATGTTTGAGAACTTTACCGCGACCGATCGCTGGACGAAGAAGCAGGTCCACTGCGCGTATCAATGCCAGATCGTGGCGATCGCCACGCGCCACGCCGATGCCGTCGACTACAAATTTCTTGTTGGCGGAAGAAAAGTGTGGGTGGCGCTGCCGCATCCGGCATGGGTCGAATACCACAAGCGCACGGGCAACATGATCACGGATTCACTGGCCGTGGAGATCGCTGGTCATTATCTGAAGACGGCGCTGGAGTCTGGTGAAGGCGTCGGGCGGGAGATGTACTCGCTGACTGTGGAAGAGACGCTGAAGCATCTCGAGGCGGCCGTGACGGAGATGGAAGCGCAGCCGGCGTAGCACGCTGTGGCCACAGGGTTGGCCACTTTCTATGAAGACAAGTCCCGAACTCGTTGTCTTCGCGAAAGTGATGCTCGGAATCTTCGGCGCCCTGGGGATCTTCGCTATTGGGATGACCGTGCGCCTCTTCATGAGACCTCCTGAGCCTAGCACCGTGAAGCTAGCGGCGACCAAACGAACCCTAATGCTCTCTTCCTGGCTTGTGATCCCGATCGTAGGCAACGCGGTCAAGGCGCTAACTACTCGCGAGTATTGGCTACTACTGGTTTCCGCACTGCTTTTCAGCTATGTGCTTCCGGTGCTCGTGCAGTTCCTTAGAATTCGAACGGCCTTGAAATCAACCCCGCCGACTGCATAGCCGAAGTACTTTAGATTACAACTGCTTCTCTATACTCCCCAAACACTCGCCGCATCGCGTCTGATATCTCTCCCACGGTCGCACATGCCTCCACGGCTGCCACGATTCGCGGCATGAGGTTTGCGCCTGAGCGCGCGGCGTCTTCCACTCCTGCGAGCGATGACTTCCAGGGCCCCGCATCGCGCTTTGCTCGCAAAGCTCGCACTCGCTCGACTTGTTTGGGTTCTAGCGCGGGATCGATGCGCTGGATAGGGATCGGTTTTTCTTCTTCGACTTCAAAGCGATTCACGCCGACGACGATCTGCTCTTGATTGTCGACCTGCTGCTGGTATTCATAGGCGGCGTTCTGGATTTCCTGCTGTACGTAGCCGCGCTCGATCGCCTTTAGCATTCCGCCAAGAACTTCGATCTTGCCAAGATATTCCGCAGCACGTTTTTCGATCTCGTTTGTCAGAGTCTCGATGTAATACGAACCGGCCAGCGGATCGATGGTCTGCGGCGCTCCTGACTCGTAAGCGATGATCTGCTGCGTTCGCAGCGCGATTCTTGCAGCCTGCTCTGTCGGCAATGCCAGAGCTTCATCGAAGGAATTCGTGTGCAGAGATTGCGTTCCTCCGAGTACGGCGGCCATCGCCTGAATTGCTGTGCGAACGATATTGCTCTCCGGTTGTTGCGCCGTCAGCGTTGAACCTGCCGTCTGCGTGTGGAAGCGAAGCATCCACGAGCGAGGATTCTTTGCTTTAAAGTGCTCGCGCATAATGCGCGCCCACATTCTTCGTGCTGCGCGAAATTTCGCCACTTCCTCCAAGAAATTACTGTGCGCGTTGAAGAAGAACGACAGCCGAGGAGCGAACTTATCGACATCAAGTCCGGCGCGGATCGCCGCTTCCACGTACGCCATACCGTTGCCCAGCGTGAAGGCCACTTCCTGCACCGCGGTCGACCCAGCCTCGCGCATGTGGTAGCCGGAGATCGAAATCGTATTCCAGTCAGGCACGTTCTCATTCGTCCACGCGAACATATCGGTGATCACACGCATCGCCTGCTGCGGCGGATAGATGTACGTCCCGCGCGCGATGTACTCCTTGAGCACGTCGTTCTGCACCGTGCCGGAAAGCTTGCGAATATCCGCGCCCTGCCGCCGCGCCACTGCAATGTACAAAGCCAGCAAGATCGATGCCGTGGCATTGATGGTCATCGAGGTGGACACTTTCGTTACGTCGATGCCATCGAACAGCCCCTGCATGTCTTCAATAGAATCGATCGCGACGCCGACCTTTCCGACCTCGCCCATCGCGAGTGGATGGTCCGAATCTATGCCGATCTGCGTGGGCAGATCAAACGCAACAGATAGTCCCGTGGTGCCATTGGCGAGCAAATACTTGTAACGTTTGTTCGATTCTTCAGCGTCGCCCATGCCGGCATACTGGCGCATGGTCCAGAGGCGTCCGCGGTACATGGTGGCCTGCACGCCGCGCGTGAACGGATATTCGCCGGGATATCCGACCTCGCCTTCGTAGTCGGAGCCTTTCAGATCGGCAGGAGTGTAGAGTTGCTCAACGGGAATGCGAGAGGAAGTTTCAACGTCGTTTGGCATTCTGGGAGGCGCTTTCAGCTTTTCCGCCATCGATGGTCACCAATGCAGATCTTCACTCTACCGCTGGCTTTTCCTCCGCACCCGCCAGAACGAACTCAACCCGAACCAGGCAAACGCCACTGCGAAACAGATTGCAATCGCCAGGCGGCCACTGCCAACCTGGCCCGCATGATATTTCCCGTATTCCCTCACAGAAGCTCCTGCGAAGCCCAGTGCCATCACCAGGAACAGCAGGCCGGTAACTTCAAGCCAGAGCATGTGAGCGGCACGTCCGAAGGAACGGGCGGTGGTAGAAACGGCGCTCAGCACGGCATTTGCGGTGCGGCTTCGACCTGCTTGATTGCGGGCGATCCGCGCTGCAGCACCGAGTTTACGCAGTGCAGAAACTTTGCTCACGCTCTCGATTTTAACAGCCTTAGAGCGCTACAATGGCGCAACGTAGTGGTGAGTGAACCGTTCCGCCGTTCACCGCATCTGATCAGGTAGGAAGAAGTTTCGGGGAGGCTCAGTGGATCCACAACTCAAACAATTGATGAAAGAGCTCGGGGATGCCATCAACGAATCTCTTTCCGACTCTGAGCAGATCTCCGAAGTTGTCTCCCGCATTAAAGAGGGAGGCTACGATATCTTCCTTGTGCTCGAGGCGACGATCGGGGTGAGCAAGCAGGGCGATAAGACTGCCGACAAGACCTCGCTCGTCACGACCATGTCGAGCAATCCTGAACTGAAGGTCAGCGATCAGGATTTGAAATTCCTGAAATCGCTGCGCATCAAGATCGACGAAGAAAAACACGATAAAGAAAAGTAACTGGCGCTATTCGCTCAAGACCTGATCCAGTAACTGCCCTACGGCGCGATCTGCCTCGATGATCGAGGATTTGTGATCGGGCATCCCTGAAAGATCTACGTTCGCGAATGCAATCCGTCCGAATGGCGCCGCACGAAGCACGTCTCCAGGCGCGGGCTTGCCATCTTTGCCAAAATAAAATCCGGGAGCGGGGCTGGCATACGCGTGTCCCCAGCGGTTTAGGATGATCCCTGCTATGTCGCGTGAAGCATCGAAGCCTGTTCGTGCGAACATATCCGTAAATTGCTGCCGAATCTGGCCTTCATATTCGCGGAATGGAATGGAGATCATCTCCCCGCGGCCCAAGTGACCTTGCTCTTCCGTGCTGTGACCCGGGCGTGAGTACACAACCTTCAAAGTGATCACCACCGGCGAATCTGGACCTATCGTCGGCGACTCGGCTCCGCAGAGCGCCAGCTTGCGCAATTGCAGGTAAGTTCCAAAGCCTTCGAACCACTGCGCGCCTGAAATACCCATCTTGTACAAGAATCGCCAATTTCCCACTGCAACGTTGGCGATCATGCAGGGCGACCGGTAGAACTGCGCGTAAGCGTCTTTCCGATCTTGAGGAAGGTCGCGAACGATGTGCTTGGTCGTCCAACTTCCGCCCGCCATGACGACCGCGCGCGCGCGAACTTTGTATAGCTTTCCGTCGCGCGTATAGAAAATTGTTACGAACTGCGACTTCGCCGGATCACCTTCGTGTCTTACCCAAACGGCCGTGGATCCTAGTCTGATGCGGGACGCAGTTCCAGGCCGATCAAGCGCGGCGAAATTTATAGATTTACGACAAACATCTTCTAGGGTAGGTTCACCCCCGATGGAATCCGGAATCATTGTTTTCACTATCAGCCGCGCTATTCCGCTGTTGCCATCGGGAAACATCTGGTTCTCATCGTCGAGCGTCGGACCGAAAGCGTCGAAGGCGTATGCCGTGTAGCCGGAAAGCGCGTCGGGTCCTAGCCCAAACGCACTGCCTTCGTCTGGCGTAAGGAATGTTCGGACGGTTTCGCGGCTGATCTGATACTTCTCCATCAAGTGATCTTCGAGAGTGATCGTGTCGAGCCGCCGCGAGATGGCATCACCGCGATATTGAGGTGCCCGGAATGGGGAAGGTCCTTGAGTTCGCAGCAACTCCTCACGGCTTTTCGCCGAGATGGGAGCGCCTTCCAACTTCTTTCCCCAAGGGTCGGTAAGCCACACGCCTTCGGGCTTCCCGAACTTCTTGCCGAAATAGATGCCGTATGGCGCGCCACCCAAATAGGGCGTCGTCGTAAGCCGGACCTCGGGTTCGGAGCTGCCCCATTTCTGATATTCGAGTTTCGGCGTTTTGAGCCCAATCGATTGATAAAAGCGCTCAATGAAGCTGTGCGGATAGTTCACCTGAAACAGGGCGGAGCCCTGGTGTGCGAGCAGACGGTGTCCGTCAACGAGGAACTCATTGCGCTTGGCTTCACCGCCAAATACCGGATGGTTATCGAGCACAAGGCAAGTTTTGCCCTCGGCAGCCTTGCGTTGAAAGATCAGAGCCGCCGCAAGCCCACTGATGCCGCCACCCACGATCACGCAGTCGTATGTTTCGCCTGTGTCGAGAGAATTCGCAGGCTCGGCCTGAAATTCGCCATCTCGGATCCTGTGACCAGCTTCCAATACCGCGTACGTATTCCCATTTGAGTTTGCGTAATCGCCCACTCCACCGTAGCCCGTCCAGTCGTCGGGAGTCGCGTCGTTCTTTTCCTCTTTCTGCGCTAGCAACTGACCTGGCGAAACGGATGCAAGCAGTGTTCCGCCCGAAGCCAGAAGCGTAGCGTTCAGAAAATCGCGACGGGTAATGTCTTGCTCAAAACCGCGAGACTTTGATGTGGAACTCTGGATGTTCAGTTGAGATGTGCCTTCTGGTTTTACGGGTCGCTTGCGACTCAATACTCGCTCCAAATTTTCAGTATGCGAACATTATACGGACGCGATTCTCACTTCGCGTGAGAACTAAAGCAGACAGGATCGCGACCGAACCCCGTTACAAGTCTCCATCGGCGAGTTGTCGCCCGTGACCGTTGCGCTCGAGCCATTCGTACAGAAATGTCTGATAAAGATAGGATGCGACGATTTCCTCCCCGAGTTCGTGCGAGTCGGTGCAGATGAAGGGCAGGCGCAGTCCTGTGAGCACCGCGATCAGTGATTGCGTGATGCGATTCGGATTGGCGGCACGATAGGGATATTCCGATTTGATCTCAGTCAGCGACGAAGTTACCACCAGCAGACTGTGCGGGCGATCGGCCATCCGACGCAGACGATTGACGAATACGGTTCGGTTCGTCGTAAACGAGCAGATGAGGTCGGCTAAATCTTTGCGTTCCACGACGCAGGTATCTTCCATGCCTCTCACGGAATAATCACCGAGCGGCAGAGCTTTGTACTCGATTTTCGAGAACCATCCTTTGAAGCGCCGAAACGAGAGCGGATTCTGTTCGCGGGTATCAACGATTGCGACCGGCAAGGGCGTGCGAATCTGCGTGCCACCGCGTTCAGCTACAACCGGCAAGGGCGGGTGCGGGACGGGAAGGTTAGTATTCGTCCAAGCGATCGGAGCCGGAATTAAAGTACGTCTGCGCGGCATCAGTCAGAGTCGATTCGGAGGGCAAGTCTCGATGCAAGTTTAGCCGATGTAGAAGCTTTTTGAATGCTGCCCTCTGCATATTTTTAGAATCTCTTCTCGAATTCGGTGAAGGCAAATTCCAGATTCATTTGTTCTCGGGCATGCTTGTTTTCTGCCAGAAACTCAGAGCACGCATGCGTCGGCTTACCGATCAGGTCTGATGCGCATGCGGGAACAGGTGTGAACGATCCTTTTGTTTCCGCCCACAAACTTTGACCTGGAAGAAAACTGTGTTCCAGGCTCTGACGCGTAATGCGCTTCAGTTCGGTGTAAGAAAGCCGATAGCCCTCGACGGCCCGAACGTATTCGTGCGTCATGTCAGAGCGGGCCACGCCTTCATCGTCCGTCGAGATCGCGACCGGCACTCCGTATCTCATATAGATGGGCAACGGATGGTCGTCGCCAGTGATGCCGAGGATCTGGTCGTTCGAGGTCAAATTGATTTCAACCAGTAGGTTGCGTGCGGCCATTTCTTTCATCAGGCCGATGGGATCTGTTTCAAGCATGATGTCGACGCCGTGTCCGATGCGCTCAGCGTGGCCACGCTCGACTGACTCGCGGATGTGATAGGAAAGATCCTCGGGCTTGACGAGACTTTCCGCCAACTCTCCTGCATGCAGGGCGATGTGGACCTTGGGATACACGCCGTGCAGGTAGTCAAGCATTCTCATATGTTCTTTGAAGTCGTGAAGCGGAACATACCAGTCTTCAGGCATGACTAGGTTCAAGCCTACAAAGTGAGGATCGGACGAAGCGAGTTCACATCCGAGTAGAATCTGGGCGAAGACCACTTCCTGCGGCAAGCCCCGCAGAACCTGGTAAATATACCGAACTGTAACGCCACATCCGGGCTCTGCGTCGGGCGTGTCGCACTTCAGAATTCTCCGGACCTTGGCATCGTCTTCCGCGAGGGTCTGGCTGGTTGCCGACGCAACTTCCTTTAGGCCACCGGCGAGAAATTTTTCGCGCATCTTGCCGTAGTCGCTGTCCCAGCCGAGTTTTATGGCGAGGTCCGGCGCGGCGCTACCGTCAGCGGTGTGCATAAATTCCACATACTGAACATGTTCTTTCGCGGCTCGATTGACCACCGAGGCCATGCCGTCAGCAACATGGTTATGCGCGGTGAGGCCGAACTTGTCGAAAGTGGCGAAGAAGTGGTCATGGCCCGATTCCTCTGAATTACGCCAGTTTCGCATGGACCACGCGTCCACGATCTGGTTATAGAGAATGTGGTCGTCATACGCGCAGCGGATTGCGGGCTTCGGAGTGTAATGTTGGCAGTCGTCACATGGAGGTGCGAGCAGGCGCGAGGTGGTGCGATCAACGCAAAGATTGTCGGAAGCGGCGAAGTCGATGTAGTCCTCGGCGTAAATGGCGCCGGTGAGGTGGTTGTGAAGGTCTCCACCCTTGGGCATGTCATGCAGGAAAGCCAGTAGGAGCGACGGCTGGTTGCGGATGGAATCGAGGTAGCGAGAAGTTTTTTGTTCCGCAGTCTCGCCGAAGAGGGAGATAGTCAAAATCGCGAGAATCACGAGACATCGCGGAATATGGCGCATCGAAAAGAGCCTCCGGTTGGAAGAGGGAATTGTAATCCCACCCAAATTACTCACCACAGAGGCCACGGGGAACACAGAGAAGCTCATATGAATCCCAGTGCTCTCTGTGGTGAATGCTTTTCTTCCTCTGCTACATTGATTGCGTATGCCACCAGTACTTACCAAAACAATGCGCGGTTTTGCCAGCGATAACAATGCTGGAGTGCATCGAGAGGTGATCGAAGCGATTACCCGCGCCAATCAAGGACACGTCATTGCCTACGGCGATGACCCGTATACACAATCGGCGATTGCCAAGTTTCACGAACATTTTGGATCTGGAATCGAAGTCTTCTTCACCTTCAACGGCACAGGAGCGAACGTACTTGGACTGCTTGCGCTGAATCGTCCTTATCATGCGGTGCTGTGCAGCGATTACGCGCACATCTATACGGACGAATGTGCTGCTCCTGAAAAACACATCGGTTGCAAGTTAATTCCACTGGCTCATCAGGATGGAAAAATTGCAGTTGAGCAGGTGCGGCATGCGTATCACGGGATCGGCGACCAGCATCATGTGCAGGCGCGGGTAATCTCGATTACGCAATCGACCGAAATGGGAACGGTCTACCAAGCCAGTGAAGTTCGAGCTCTTGCTGATTTTGCGCACGAGCGAGACATGTTTCTTCACATGGACGGAGCGCGCATCGCCAACGCCGCTGTCGGCCTTGGCCAGACACTGCGGCAGGCGACACGCGATTTGGGAGTTGACGTTCTCTCGTTCGGCGGCACAAAGAACGGGATCATGGGCGGGGAAGCGGTCGTCTTCTTCAATCCGTCATTGGCTACCGATTTCCTTTATCTCCGCAAACAAGGGATGCAGTTAGCCTCGAAGATGCGGTTCATCGCGGTGCAGTTTGAAGCGCTGCTCACCAATGATCTTTGGAGGCGCAGCGCCGAGCACGCCAATCGCATGGCAGGTGTCCTGGAAGTCGAGCTACGGAAGATTCCGCAGGTACGAATCGCGTGGAAAGTAGAGTCGAATGGCGTGTTTGTGCAAGTCCCGAGAGGCGCGATCGAGAAGATTAAGGAGCAGTACTTCTTCTATCCATGGATTGAAGAAGAGTGCATCGTGCGCTGGATGTGCTCGTTCGATACGACGGAAGAGGACATCACTGACTTTGTAAAAGCCGTCGCTGACGCCGTAAAAGGCTGAGTTATACCGCCTCAGCAGTGCTATTGCATTTTAGCTTTTCTTTGACTACATTGGCCCATTCCGCCGGAGCGCGCATCCCCAGCCGCTCGGTCCCAGGAGCTAGCATGATTCGGAAGTGGTTCGGAATGTTCCTGCTTGTGTTCGCCGCAGTTGTGGTCTTAAATCTGTCTGGCTGTGGGCGTGATCAACAACTAGTCTCGATTCAAGTGCAGCCTTCCACTGAAACCTTCGGCGCAGCAGATACTCCTGTGATTGCAAATGCGGGGGCACAGGTGCAACTCAGGGCTCTCGGTTCGTACATTCACCCGCCTGTGACTAAGGACATTACAAGCCAAGTCACTTGGACCTCTAACACTCCACAGATGATGACGGTCGATTCATCAGGAGTGCTGACCGTAACCGGCGAGGCATGCGGAGCCAGTCTGATCTCTGCCACTGTGACAACCGGCAAGAGCACGGGAGGGATTTCTTCCTCGGGAGCGTTGGTAACCGGCTTCATGACAGGAAACGTCGTGTGCTTTACGGGAACAGGCAGTGGAGGGGGCGGAGGCGGGGCCGCGCCAATCCTGAGTTTGAGCTTCTCGGGAGCCGGAACCGGAACGGTAACGAGCGTTCCATCCGGATTGGGCTGCTCGAACGCCTGCTCGGCGCAATTTGCTAGCGGCTCAACGGTGACGCTTACCGCAACTCCGGCGGGGAGTTCGAGCTTTGGGAATTGGTCGAACTGTGATAGTGGAGATAGTGTTAATCCGTGTACGGTGAACTTAACCGCGAACCGGACGGTTAGCGTGACATTCAACTAGGCGCGAAACTAGTCTGCTTCATCCAATAGCTTTGCTAAGTTCACCTTGTGCCTTTCCGGTTTCCTCTTCTTCTCAACCACAATCTTCTCCGTCGGAGGTTGACCGACTCGCTCGCGGGCCAGTTCCTTCACGGCAGTCACAGCGCGAAACGGTTTCGGTTTTCTCTTCTTCGGCATAAGTGCCCCAGAGCGACAATCTGAGTGTAGCGGAACCGCGCAATCATCGTTCTCAATCCCCCTACTTTCAAATGTGCAATAATTCACAGTTGCGCCGTACTTCGGCGCTTCGTCCTATGGAAGAGCGCGATTTTTTTGATGAGAAGCTTGAAAAGAAACCTGCTTTATTGAACTGTCCACATTGCCACCAATCTGCGGACTACGAAGTTACCTGGGTGGTTCGTACCAAAAAACGCCAACTTGCGGGGCGCGCCGACGATCGTGACCGCGCGCGGTTTGCGAAGTTTCGGTCGTATATGGTCCGCAAAGACGACATGATGGCGTGCAAGAACATGCGTTGCCGCAAACGGTTTGAAATTTCTGGACAATCGACGGTGATCACGGACTAGCTTCACACCGGGGCTAAAGCCCCCTGACGCGGCGCTAAAGCGCCGCTCTTCCACCACGGTGGCGCCGACCTTCCCAAGGTGTAAGGATGAGGTGTTTTCGCAGATGGGGAGGGAGATGCCCCGCTACAGCCTAAAAGAGGACGGCGCGACGAATGGCTACTTTGTCAGGTTTGGCTCGTGGGCAAATTCTGGGCAAATAATGCCGGGTAGTCCTTCGAGTCCGGCGGGTTCTCCCTCGCGTTGCGCGAACGCGAGTAGTTCCTGTTCGATATCACCAGGCAGCGAATGCCGTTGGTAGCCCGCAAGTAATTCATCCACTCGCCGACGGGCACGCTGCAGGATGTCGGGACTGTCTTCCATCGACGGTAGGCCGCGATCTATAACATTGGAGGGGAAGTGCTGCTCTTTGCGGAAGAGGGCGCGCGTTTCCTTCAACTTCAGGAAGTCTCCCTGCAACCCGGTTTGAGCGAACATATCGACAGCGAGAGAGACGCTGCGGGGTTGGATGCCTTCGATTAAACGTTGCGCCGAGGCAATCGCTTCTGCATCAATCACCAGCTTTTCAATGCTATGGCATGCCAGGAAATCCAGCATTCCTGCGCCAGAGATCATATTGATTCCCCCCAGCGCTCCGAGCACAGTTGAGATTCCGCTTTCCATTGCCACTTGAGCGTCAACGGTGCGCCCGTCGCCTGCGACGAGATACGCATGGGTCGGCAGGCCTAGGTACTTTCCTACTTGCGTACAGGCGAGATCGAGCATGGCAGTTTCAATCGCGCCCATCGGAGTCTTACCGGAGCGCATGTCGAAGATGGCAGGGGCGCCACCCCAGACGATAGGAGCTCCGGGCTGCGCGAGTTGGTGGATTGTGATGCCGCTGATGCACTCGGCCGCGTGCTGAACTACGGAACCAGCCAGTGTGACCGGAGCTGTGGCACCGGCCAAAGGCATGCTGACGATTTCGGCGGGGACTCCGGCTCGGGCGAGATCGACGAGATTTTGCGACGCGAATTCTGACCAGTTGAGCGGCGGAGATGGGCACACATCAAAGACAGCCCGCGGATGATTGCGGAGATTGTCGCGACCTCCGCTTTCGATGGCCAGCAGGTCGATCAAGGTATGAAGACTGCTGGCGGAGAATGCTCCGGTGATGACCGGCTTCTCCGAATACCAGAGCACGAGCAGAAGGCGATACCAGTCGCCGATTTCCTGAGGCACATCATTGCAAACCATCGCGGTTGACTGCGCCGCAAACTGGGGAAGCATTTCAGTAACCTGCACAAGCCGAGCCAGATCGGCGGCCATTGCTGGACGAGGCTGCTGAGTTTCGGGGTCGAGGATATTCAGGCACGACGAGCCGGGGTCGAACTGGACATTGTCTCCGCCGTAGTGGACGGCTGGCTTGCCCAGGCGATCGTAGAGGCAGAAGCCGCGCGGCACGAGATCGAGCAGGCGCCGGGCTAGCGCTTCGGGAATGTGAGCGACGCCCTCTTTTACCGTGATCCCGGACGCGCGCAGGAGGTCTTCCACATACGGCGCTACACGGACGCCAGGGTCTTCAATGAGCTGGAAGGCTTCGTCGAGGATGCGGTCGATCAACGGCTTGTCAAGAAGTTCAAGTTTGGGTTGCATAGAGTCTCGTGTAGAAGATGCCTTACCTTTACAGCTGTAGCGCGGCTGTTTTCTGCTGCATCAATTCTTGTGCCAGCGCGACGGCACTCATTGCATCTTTCGCGTAGCCGTCTGCGCCGATTTCTTCTGCCCAGCGCTTCGTTACCGGCGCGCCTCCCACCATGACTTTTACTTGGGATCGGAGGCCTTCTTTTTCCAGGGCATCAACCACTCCCTTCTGATTGCGCATCGTTGTGGTCAGCAGTGCCGAGACACCGATGATGTCGGCTTTCAACTCCCTGGCTCTGGCCGCAAACTTGTCGCCCGAAACATCGACTCCGAGGTCGTGTACCTGGAATCCGTGAGCGGTGAGCATGGTGCCCACCAGGATTTTGCCGATTTCGTGGATGTCTCCCTTTGTCGTGCCGAGCAGGACGACTCCGGCCATCGGGCGTTCCGTGCCCATCTTGCGTAGTGCGGGGTCGAGCACGGCCATCGCTGCCCGCATCGCCTCGGCGGAGGCCATCATGTCGGGAAGAAAAATCTGTCCGCGGGCGAATTGCTCTCCGACATCGTGCATGCCGGGAACGTACCCGTTATTGATGGCGTTGAGGGGCGCGACGCCGTCGGCTAGGGCCTGTTGAGCCAGATTGGAAGCGGTGTCGGGAGCGCCGTCGATGATGCTCTGCCGCATGGCGGAAAGCGTGTCGTTGGGCATAGAAGTCTCCCGGTCATGCTGACGTGGGGGAGTGGGAAGAGTCTGTGATTAGAATCACAGCGCGCCTGGAACCTTCGCTGCCAGCAACTCACTGAATGGGTCTCGGGTATCTTGAATTCCGTGCCCTACGAATCCGACATCAAGCAGTTCAATCGCCGGCTGCCGCCGAGGAAACTTGCTCTTGCGCTATTTGCCGCTTTGGCGGTGATAGCTATCGCTGCCTTGCCCCCGTATCTCCGGGCAAGAAAGAGCGAGCGCTGGCCGACTACAGACGGGGTGATCTCTAAAAAACTGGGTCGAGGTCGTCTATAGCTCGAAATATCGCAGGTATAGCTACTTCCCGCGGATTGAATATCGCTACCACGTTGGGAGTAAGGAGTATCGGAGCAGCAGGTTTTCTTTCGGTCGCGATAGTTATTTTTCGCAACTCCGTGATGCGCAATCCGTACTCGATGCGCATCCGATGAGGAGTGAGGTCAAGGTCTATTACGATCCGGCAGATCCGTCTTTCGGAATACTGCAACCGGGACGAAACGACGAGATGGAATTGTTATACAAAATGGACCTATGGTTCATTGGCATCTTCGGCCTCTTGTTCGTTGCGACTCTGTTGTGGTATGACGAGCAGCCAAGATTCCGGCGTCCCTCCGATGACTGAAGTCGTGCGAGTCAGAAAAACCCGATTTCCCCACTGTTTCTAACTCATTTATACTGACAAGTTTTGCCGTGACCGCCTGAGGTCATAGGCGCTGGGGAGAAATCCGTGAAAATCCTGGTATGCATGAAGCAGGTCCCGCAGAAGGATGCGCCGTTGAAGCTCAACGAAAGCGGGACGTGGATCCGCGAAGACGTTTCTTATGAAGTGAACGAGCCGGATGCGTACGCGCTGGAAGAGGCTTTGCGCCAGCGCGAGAAGCATAAGGGCGAAGTTGTGGTGATCACGAGTGGCCCGGCGCGGGCGCAGCAGGTGCTCCGCGAGGCACTCGCCAAGGGAGCCGACCGGGCGATTCATCTTGAAGATGATAAGTTTGTCGGATTCGATGCCTTCAATACTGCGAAGGCGTTCGCTACGGCCATCAAGGACGAACAATTCGATCTCATCTTTACCGGTTTGCAGTCCGATGACTACGGGTATGCGCAAACGGGAGTGATTCTCGCGGAGTTGCTCGGTTGGCCGCATGCCACGATCATCATGCAGATCGAGAAGAACGATTCGGGTATTCGGGTGAAACGGGAACTAGAAGCGGGGTACTTCCAGTTCGTCGATATGCCTACGCCTGCTGTGCTAACCATTCAGTCAGGGATTAACAAGCTGCGCTATGCCACGCTGATCGGCATCAAACAGGCGAAGAACAAACCGCTGCGCAAGGTGCCGCTCGCGGAAGTGCAGGCGGCGATCGGCGAGAATCTGCAGAAGATTGAGAAGCTCTATATCCCGCAGAAGACGAAGAAGACCGAGCGCATTGAAGGCGCACCCGCGGAGATTGCGAAGAAGCTGGTCGATAAGATGAAGAACGAGTTGCGAGTGCTGTAGTGTGGCTCGGGGAACAACCGATGGTGGCTGTCCCCATAGGTTCTGCTAGAAGCTAGAAGCTAGAAGCTAGGAGCTAGTAGCTGATATGGCTGATACGATTCTGATCGTAGTTGAGCAGCGCGAAGGGAAGTTGAACCGCGTTTCGTTTGAAACCATCACCGCGGGACAAGCGATCGCTGCGGCGACCGGGTGGACGCTCGAAGCTGCTGTTGTGGGCGCGGCGTCGGTAGCTCCTGAAATCGCCAGCAAAAAACTGGCTAAAGTGTACGCGATCGAATCGCGCAAGCTAGCGCCATATACTCCGGATGCATTTGCGGCAGCCTTAAAGCAGTTTCTCGCGAGCCATCCTGCCAAGCTTGTCTTGATGCCACATACCTACCAAGTGCGCGACTTCGTGCCGAAACTGGCGACGAGCATGGGCCGAACTGTCATTAGCGATTGCATCGGATTTAAGCACGAAAGCGGGAAACTCGTTTTCACTCGCCAGATGTTCCAGGGAAAGCTCGCCGCAGATGTGAGCTTCACCAGCGAGGCTCCGTGGTTCTCGACATTCCAGAATGGCGCGTTCCGCGGTGACAAGGCGGAAGACGGCGCGAGTGCGGCCCCTGTCGAGACAGTCAATGTTGAGATTGCCGACGGTGTGATTCGCAACAAGCCTCAGGAAGTCTTCAAAGAAGCAAAGCAGGCTGTTGACCTCACGCAAGCGGAAGTTATTGTCGCCGTCGGACGTGGCATCAAAGAGCAGAAAAATATTGAGATCGCCAAGCAGTTGGCCGATGCCCTGGGAGGCGACTTAGCGGCCTCGCGCCCGATCTGCGACTCGGGGTGGCTGCCGATGGACCGCCAGATCGGATCGTCGGGACAGACGGTTGCGCCGAAGTTATATCTGGCACTCGGGATCAGCGGCGCGATCCAGCACATTGTCGGAATGAAGGGATCGCGCGCGATTATTGCGGTGAATAAAGATTCCGAGGCGCCGATCTTCGAGATTGCCGATTATGCCGTGGTTGGCAATTTGTTCGACATCGTTCCGCCACTAATTGAGGAAGTCAAAAAGGCAAAAGGATAGTTTCGAGTTTCAGGTTTCCAGTTTCGAGTTCTGAGTACGGAGCTGCACTGGGAACTAGAAACTCGAGACCTGAAACTCGAAACTGTATGCTCGTATTCCGCAAACTGATCGAAGGTGTAGAGCGTCCGCAGATGCCGTCCGATGTGGTTATTGTCGGCGGTGGGCCTGCGGGCATGGCCTGCGCCTTGCGTCTCTCACAATTGATCGATGCACACAACGCAGCGCATCCAGACGCGCAGCTCAGCAAGGAAAACATCTACGTTCTGGAGAAGGCGCGCGAGGTTGGGCAGCACTGCTTATCAGGTGCGCTGCTTGATCCGCGGTCGATGCATGAGTTGTTGCCGGATTTCGAGAAAGAAGCGCCGCTCGATGCCGCAGTCACAAAAGAATCCGTTTACTTCCTGACCAAGTCCTCCCGCTTTAAATTTCCCATCACCCCGCCATTTCTTCGCGATCACGGAAATTACGTTATTTCGCTCAACCGGTTTGTGAAGTGGCTGGGCAGCAAGGTCGAGGAGACTGGAATTACGGTATTCACCGGATTCGCCGGCTCGGAACTGCTTTACGACGGCGATCGTGTCGTCGGGGTGCGCACCGATGACAAAGGCGTCGATAAAGAAGGACATCAGAAATCGAATTTCGAGCCCGGTTACGATCTGCAGGCCAAAGTCGTGATTTTGGCCGAAGGCCCGCGTGGATCTTTAACCAAGCAGCTCGTTGAGAAATTTGACTTGGCGAAAGACCGCAATCCGCAGACTTATGGCGTCGGCGTGAAGGAATTGTGGGAGGTGCCTTCGGGCCGGATCGCCCCAGGCGAAGTGATCTACACCATGGGCTGGCCTCTTACCACGCGCGAGTACGGCGGCGCGTGGATCTACGGGTCGAAAGATAACATCGTTTCGCTCGGGTTCGTGACTGGTCTTGACTATGCCGATCCGCGATTAGATCCGCAGCGCGTGTTACAGCAATTCAAACGGCATCCCTTGGTGGCGCGTTTGCTTGAGGGCGGCAAGATGATCCGCTATGGCGCGAAATCGATGCCCTATGGCGGATGGTGGGCAGTTCCCCCGATGGCGGGTGAGGGGTGGATGATTGTCGGCGATTCCGCAGGCTTGGTGAACTCCGCGCGGCTGAAGGGAATTCACTTGGGGATCAAGAGCGGCATGCTGGCCGCGGAGACCGCATTCGAAGCGCTGAAGAAAGATGATTCGTCCGCGGCGGTTTTAAGTGATTTCCAGAAGAAAGTCGAATCCAGCTGGATCAAAGAGGAGCTTTGGAAATACCGCAACATTCACCAGGGATTCGAACATGGCATGTTCGCTGGAATGTTCCACACGGGATTGCAGATGATCACCGGTGGGCGCGGTCTACGCAATCGCTATCCCGGAGTGGCGGGCTATCAGCGAATGGAAAAGCTCTCGCAACTGCCGTCCGACGGTGGAGCAGAGCGGCATTTGATTGGACCCGCGAAGGGCGACGGCAAGCTCACCTTCGATAAACTGACTGATCTGTATCACTCAGGCACGAAGCATGAAGAAGATCAGCCCTCGCATCTCGTGATTCACGATACGAAGGTCTGCAACGAGCGCTGCGTGAAGGAATACGGCAGCCCTTGTCAAAACTTCTGCCCGGCGAATGTATATGAAATGGTCGACGACGCCAGCCAACCGAACGGCAAGCGGATCAGCCTGAATCCGTCGAACTGCGTGCACTGCAAGACGTGTGACATTCAGGATCCGTACCAGATCATCACGTGGGTGCCTCCGGAAGGTGGAGGCGGGCCGAATTACGATGGCATGTGAGCGTGTTTAGCGGGAGCCTGAGGCCGCTGCGCTCTTCCTGAGCGAAGTGAAGGATCTCTTGTAAACTTCTTTTCCGCGGATTTTCGCGGACACACGCGGATTGATCCGCCAACCACGAGGTCTTATGCAATTCGGCAACAAGGCGCAACTGATTTGCTTTCTCGTTTTCTTATCTTGCCATGCCTTTCCTCAGCAGGCCGCTGCGCCGCCTTCCATTCCCACCACTGGCTTCGCCGGTCTCGATCAATACCGCGCATCGCGGATTGCTGTTTTCACGGACGACTTTGGGCAACTGGCGAGGTACCGTGATGCCGACGCCGCACTTGGCTCACCAACAGCGTCCGAGAACCGTGTCGTTTTCTATGGCGACTCCATAACTGATATTTGGAACCTGGAAGATTACTTTCCGGGCAAGCCTTACGTGAATCGCGGAATTGGCGGCCAGACCACACCGCAAATGCTGGTGCGCTTCCGCCAGGATGTGATCAATCTGCAGCCGAAAGTCGTAATTATCCTGGCCGGAACGAACGACATCGCCGGCAATACCGGCCCAATGCGAAACGAAGATATCGAAGGGAACTTGTCATCGATGGTCGAATTGGCGCGAGTGCATGGCATCCGGGTAGTTCTCTGTTCCATCATGCCCGTACACAACTACACCGAGAAGGCAAAGGACTTTTTCGCACAGCGGCCTCAATCTCGCATTCTCGCTCTGAATCAGTGGATCAAGGACTACTGCAATAGAAACAATATTATCTATGTCGACTACTTCTCAGCCATGGTCGATGACAAGGGCATGATGAAGAAGGAACTTGCGGACGACGGCCTGCATCCGAATGCGGCCGGATTTAAGATTGCCGCGCCGCTGGCCGAAGCAGGCATTGAGAAGGCATTGAAGTAGCCCGAACATTCACGGTTTTGTCATTCCGACCGAAGGGAGGAACCTGTTGTTTGCCTGCGGCGTTTGTGCTGCCGGCGAAAGCAGATTCCTTGCGGCGCTCTTGCCGCTGCGGAATGACAACGCTGGCGGCTTGTGACCCACCCCTCATCGCATCGGAGGAGACTATAATCAAAAGAGTTTCCGATCGCCCTTGCCTGTGGGCATACCCGAGGCTTCGGCGGCGAGGGAGAAAGTTCGCGGGCGAGGCGCCCGCGCCACAAGCTCCTGAGGGTGTTGGTGGAAACGCCAACGCCTCCCGCGCACGAACGTGCGCATTGGAAAGGAAACGGCCCTCCGGGTTATCCCGCCTGTTCGTCTCCTTTTGTATTTGAATGGCTGCTCTTCACGACAAATTCGGCCGCGCCATCACTGACCTGCGGATCTCGATTACTGACCGCTGTAACTACAAGTGCGTTTACTGCCGTACGGGGAACGAGGGCGCGCTCTACGGAGACTTGCCGTTTGAAGATTACCTACGAATGACGCGAGTTCTTATCGACATGGGGATCACGAAGGTGCGGCTCACCGGAGGCGAACCCTTGCTACGCAAGGGTGTTGTGGATTTCGTCCGGGAGTTGGCACAGTTGCGGCTCTACGTTCAAGGATCCCCGGACGCCTCCGTCCGGGGCCGCTCCACAAATTCTGAACCTCTCGATATCGCGCTGACCACCAACGGGCATCTTCTTGCCGATGTGGCGAAGCCCCTGAAAGACGCTGGTCTGACGCGTGTCACCGTTTCGATGGACGCCGTTGATCCCGATCGCTTCACCCGCATCACGCGCGTGCCCGGCGGATATGATCAGGTGCTTGCGGGAATTCGTGCGGCGCGGCGGGCCGGGCTGTGGCCGCTGAAGGTAAATTGCGTCTTGATGCGCGGTTTCAATGAAGATCAGATCATTCCGTTCGGAATGTTTGCTCGCGAAGAGGGCGTGACGGTGCGCTTCATCGAGTTCATGCCGCTGGAAGAAGATCGCGTCTGGTCGCCGTCGACCGTTGTTCCCCTCGAGGAAATTCTGGCGCGCATGGCGGAATATCGTCCTCTGGTCGAAATTCCCCATGGTCGCTCGGAGACTGCGAGGCGCTACCGATTTGAAGATGGCATCGGCGAGATCGGGATCATCGCTCCGGTTTCGCATCCGTTCTGCGGCCACTGTAGCCGCATCCGCATCACCAGCGACGGAAAGATCCGCACTTGCTTGTTCTCGGTCTGGGACCACGATCTGCACGCGCAAATGCGCCGTGGTGCCAGCGATGAAGAATTAGCCGATTTCATTCGCGGCGTCGTGGCGAAGAAAGAAGAGCGGCACCACATCGGCGAACCGGATTTTGTGCCAGCATCAAGAACGATGGTTCACATCGGTGGATAGCATCGC
>DATJWZ010000579.1:0-14848 GCA_035500795.1 Candidatus Eiseniibacteriota bacterium
GCCTCCGGGACCGGGGCGCCAGGTCTCTTCACCACTTGTTGCGAACCCGTTCGGCATCTCCGGATTGGATTCGAACTTCACATTCAAAGACCATCGGCCCGATAAGGCCTTGATCAAGCTCTGCAGTTCCACCGGAGATTGCGATTTTGCATCCTGTTTCGCGAGATTCTCGAGGTGTTCAGGGACAGGCGCCGATTCTTTGTCGGGCTGTTGGGCAACTGATAAGTGAGAGAAAGCGATTAAAGCGAATACCAATCCGGCAAATTTCATGTTTCAGTCTCCTCGAGTATTTCGCGCCATTGAGCTGGATCAATGCTGCGTAATTTTTCCGATGAGCGTACAGACGCCCCTGCGCTGTTTCTTGTGTGGAGAAAAGACAGGTCCGTGCCGGGTCGCCTCATCGTTTCGCCGCACTTCACTGCGGCGACGAGGACGAAGTGTTGTGAAGTACCGACATACCCGCGGCGCGTTTCTTTTGCATTTCATCCACGTTTTTCATCATGGTGGGCTGGGCGGCCCAGATCATCCCCTTCTGTGGCGGAGCTCCGAATAATTCGGGGGCTAGATAGTAGCCGCGTTCTCGCTCCGGTTTTGCCTCTTCGACTGGGATTCTGTGAGCGTCGGCCCAGGCATCGTGACGTATGCCTGTTACCTGCCAAGAGACTTTCATGCCTGCGCGTCCGCCACCAATCTTGAAATGATTCTGATCCATTTCTTCGGAGATGTAGACTGGCGCGAATCCGCCGATACAGGTCAGTTGATAACGGAAATCACGATTCAGTGCGGTGAACCACTCCGGCATCTGCACCATTGCCTCGCCGTTGGTGTCGAGTGTGGTCACTCCATCGTAGATATTCTTCATATCTGGGGATTCAACAAACGAGTGCGAGAGGAATTTGTTGGCGGGGTCGAGAGGGTGGTCGATTTTGAACGAGCCTCCCAACTTCGCGATATTTCCAGCCACCGCAATGTTCCCCTGAAAAAACGCAGCGCCCCAGCCATTGGGATCACTTGTCGCACCCGGAGATGAAAGGCCGACGACTCCCGGGCCGGTCGAGTTGTCGAGGACGCTTACACCTGCGATGAAGAACCCCCCAGATCCGTAGTAGCCCGTGCCGTTTCCTGCCCATCCGCTAACGCCGCTTCCGCCGGAGCTTGTACTGGAAGAGAGGTCTCCATCGGCGCCGAAAGCTTCCATGCCGCGCCCGCCATCCTGGTTGGAACCGTTGGCTGCGGCGGCGCCCGATGCGTAAATTGCCAAATATTGGTTTGACTGAGCTACAACATCGAGTTGATTGTGCGGCACTCTCGTGGCGATCCCCATCTGGCCGCCTTGGGTGATGGCAACCCGAGGCGCAAACGAAGTGTAGAAATCGAGCCCATAACGGTTCAGTCCGATGTTGCGATTGGAAGCGATGGTCTCTCCGCTGCTCGCACCACCAAACCGAAGCCCCGGCGTTCCGCTGGCGTTGTTGGCGCCGTATGCATCGGCGTCGACGATTGATCCACCGGCAGATGCGCTGGCCAGCAAGTTCGTCGTGTTTGTATTGCCCTCGAGCCAGATCGTGCTCTTGCCCGTCAGGTCCGTGATGCCAAGATTGCCGGCGCCTTCCGCGTTCGCTCCCCCCGCTGAAATGATGTTCCACGTATGTCCGCCAGTGCTCGTATTGCTGATTGCCAGCCACGTGCCAAAGCTGTTGGCTGTTCCCACTGACAGTGGTGTATAGCTGTTGCCAGAAGGGACCATGCCGATTCCGGTGTTGGCCAACTGTTGTGTCCCGCTAAAGATGTTGTTCGATTTCAACTGCGGTACTTTCGTCGTGTCAACATTCAAGGTCACGACACCGCCCGTGCCTCCTCCAGTCAGATCCGTTCCCGCCGTTACTCCGCTCACGACTTTGGTCGCGTCGAGGGCGAGTGTCACATTGCCCCTGGTGCCTCCACCGGTGAGACCAGTACCAGCAGTCACCCCTGTGATGGTCCCGTTGCCAGTACCAGGGAAAGTTTGCCCCGTCGCAAATGAAATCAGGCCTTTGCTGTTGATCCTTAGCCCCGTCTCCGCAGGGGTACTCGTCCCCGAGCCGAACAGCAGACTCAGCGTTCCCGTGGGCGAGGCCGTATTGTTGGCGGCCGGTTCGGCCTGCAACTGGAATGTCTGTGCCACAGCAGCTCCTGCGCTGCTGCTGAACGATGAGGCCACGAAATCTTCCGGGCGTGAATTCTTGCCTGCCGTTGCTGTTGCTGTTCCATTCGAAGGCAGATTCAACTTGCCAGACACATTGACCGCAGTTTTTCCTGTCTGACTGAGAATGGAATTCTGAATGTTGGTAGAGGTCGTGAAGATCGGGATCGCGCCAGCGGTTCCACCGGTAGTCGTTACATTGGAGGTGGCGGGAGTCAAGCCGGCTTGTGTAGCCGTCGACGAGGCTGAAACTGAACTTGCTCCACTCGGTACAGCGTTCGACACAAGGCCCGTTTGCATGAAAGCTGAAGCGGGGAGTCCCCCCAAGGTCTCCGCATCTCCAGCCTTCATGGCATAGGGCACCGCCAACAACATCACACGAGGCTGCTCGGCTTGGCCGGATATCTGTACACCAAGCCAGCGAGCTTCTCCGGCGGCAAAAAGTGTGGCGGGCAATCCCGCCGCAGTCGTTGAGCCCAGCGTAACGGTGTAATTACCCAACTTGTCGGGCTCGACTCGTTGTGATTCCATCCACAGCGCCGCGCCGCCTTGTTCCGTCTTATAGAGAGAGAAAGTCAGCTCCACGGATTCTGTCAGAGGCTTGCCGTCACTCTCAGTGATCATGCCGCTGTACTTGATGACCGACGGAACGACCTGTTCGGTTGTTATCTGAGCTGAAGCCAAAGAGACCGAAATGCAAGTGATGATGGCGAGCATCAATGCGAACATTCTCCTTCGCTGTAGCGAAGCGGGAACGGCGCCTCGAAACAATTCGGATCCCATGAAATCGTGTTTCGAGCTGAGGTCAATCTGCGGGAATTTCGTGATGGGCCCCTTGTTTCGATGAGTCATTGCATGCCTCCACGTGAAATACAGCGCAACGCGCTATCTCGGATTTGCGTACTTCCGTATGTCGGAGATTGATGCCTGGGGGCGGCTGTGCGGCAGCGGCTGCATGTTCTGGACGCGTTGCGCCAGAAGCTCACACGCGTAATACGTTCCCAAAACAGCTGTGATTGCAAAGATCACCATGAAGATGACGGCGCAGGCCGCATGAAAAGAAGAGTCGTTTTTCTTCGTTAATGCAAAATCAGACCCGCTCGGCTTTTGCCACGCCATGACCATGGTCAGTCGACCGGCTGGTTTGAAACTTCGTGGATAGCCCCAAGCATCTCCCCGCGCTTTTCCAACCATCTCCAAATCGGTCCACCTCACTTCGAAAGCATGAGTGTTCATTCTTCACCTCACACAGTTGATTGATTCCTTATCTAGGGCTCGACCTTGTATAACGTGACCATTCCGGCATCCATGTGGTCGTCGATATGGCAATGAAACATCCACGTACCCGGATTGTCCGGGACCATATCGACGGTCTCCATCTGTGCCTGCATCAACGGGACGACATCTGTGCGCTTGCCATCGTGAAGCACGACGTTGCCGTGCCAGTGAGGCGTGTGCACGCTGAACTGCTCCCCGAGTGCCACCAGGTACCAGCGCACGCGTTCACCTTTTTTCATCGTCATCATCGGGCCGGTTCCGTAGATATGGCCGTTGATGGCAAATTTCGCATTGGCGACCGTGAAGCCCGATCCAAGGCCAGAAAAGTTTCCTTCGTTATCCATGGGGGCGAATTCAAGTTTCTTCACGCCCTTGGGGTCGGTGGTGAAGGTCTCAATGTTGTGGTCGATATACCAGCTGACGTTTTCGTCAAAGAGCAGGTACAGGCAAACAAATTCACGATCCACATCTTTGGGTTTGCCAGCGGCGTCTGCCATACCCCGGCGAGTGATGATCATGGCCCCGATGAGTCCGCTCTCGACATCCTTCAATTCGTTGGTGTGCGAGTGATAGAGCCACACGATCGAGCTGGGATCGTTGGGTCCGGGGCCGGCGCGTTCCGGAACTTCCCATGTATAGAGGTGCGTCTTGCCTGGTGGCACAGCATCATCCTCTTTATCAGCGCCAGAGGTCCCGTCGTCGTAGGGCGCTCCCTCGGAATCCTTGTTATAGAACACCCCATGGGGATGCATGCTGTAGGGGCGCGAAGCATTGTTCTTAAAGAGGATGCGGATCGTATCGCCGACTTCGGCGCGCAGGATCGGACCTAGAATCCCGGTGTGCTCCCATTCCGGCGCACGAGGCTTGAGATGTGTAAAAGTATCATCGGTGTATTCGCGATACACGGCCTTGCGGTAGATCGTCCCGATGCGGTGCGGCCCGCGCTCAGTGAAAACTGTGGAATAACCGTCAAACTTCATTCCCATCATCTTGTTGATCCCGCCAGGCGCGTAGTCCCAATCCACTTCATCGGCAGCGATGTAGTAATCACGTGTCTTACCTGCTGGCTGTCCAAAAACGACACAGGTAAACAGGGCTAACACCGTCATGACTTTGAAAAAATGAGCCAAATTTTCTCCTTCTTACAGTCCGTAAATGGATGGGGACATCACAGCCTTACACCGGCATGTTCCGCGGCGAATTTACCCACGATGGGCAACCTGAAAAGTCTTTGCTGATACGCCTGATACATCAGGAAGATCCAGATTCCAAAGCCCGCGAGAGTGAAAATCAACATCAACGGCAAAGCGATTAACCCAAAAACTCCGGCCGTCAATGGCGTTAAGACAGCGGAGAGAATCATCCAGACAATCCAAAACGCAACCCATGCGACATTGAAGAAAATTGACTGGAAAGCGTGAAAGCGAACGAAAGAATTCGACTTGTACGGATCCAGAACAAGAAATGCGATCCCTGTCACGAAGCCGGCGAGGTAGGTCAGCGCTCCCACAATATTTGTTTCCATCACTTTTGATCCGGCCTCGCCAGGCGTAGATGTAACGGCGATGGCAGCCGAACCCTCATCCGCCGGGCTGGAAACATCGACCTTGATCTCTGTCGGAGATCCACAGGACGCGCAAAAGCGAGTGTTACCGGCCAAAGCGGCACCGCAAGATTGGCAAGAGTTCATCGCTCCCTCAGAATCGAACCCGGTGGACGGGCTGCAACGGGGGCAATGTGCTTGCAATCACGAGAATTTGCAAACCAACTTTGGGCAAATTGTGCGTTAACTGCTAATTCTTTCCTTTTTATTAAGTTACGAAGTTCGATTAACTCGTCTTAGCTCGTTCTCCGTGCTAAACTCGACGCTCAAATCTCCCCCGCCTGACGTATGAAGGCACCTGCTCCAGATCATTCTGCGGTCCCGGAAATCAGTTACAGTTTCGGGCTATATGTGCTTGACCCAGCCGATGGGACCCTGACGCGCGGTTCGGTGCGCGTGCGCGTACAAGAACAGCCTTTCCGGTTACTTGTTCTGCTTGTGGAACGCGCCGGGCAAATTGTTTCGCGGGACGAGATTCGAACTCGGCTTTGGCCTCAAAATACCTTTGTCGAATTCGATAAGAGCTTGGGAGTTGCCGTACTGAAGGTCCGGGAAGCGCTTGGGGACGATGCCGGCAATCCCAGGTTTATCGAGACTATCCCACGCCGTGGCTACCGATTCATCGCACCTGTGAAGGTTCAAACTTCACAGATTGCCAGTCACCCCACTCCCATTCCTGCGTTGCCGGCTTTATCCGTTCCCCGACCCAGCTGGTTTTCGACAAACCGTTGGTTGATGATTGCCATCCTCGTGGTTTTCCTGCTCGGCACTGTGTCGTACGTCCTCCGCCCGAGCCCGCGATCTCCCCTGAGTACCGCCGAGGCCTCAATTCCTCCAATACACGTGCGCCGCTCCGTTGCAGTGCTCGGCTTCCGCAATTTGCCCGGTAGACAAGATGACAATTGGCTCTCCTCAGCTCTCTGCGAAATGTTGAATACCGAACTGGCCGCTGGCGGAGATCTCCGCCTGGTTCCAGGAGAGGATGTGGCGCGGGCCAAGAGCGAAGTACCGCTCAGTGACGAAGATTCACTTAGCAAATCTACATTGCAACGTTTGCGAACCAATCCGGGTGCTGATGTGGTTGTAGTGGGCTCATACACGATGATTCCGGCGGATCCCAGGCGCAAGATTCGTCTTGACGTTCGTCTCCAAGACACTTCTGGTGGAGAAACGATCGCAGAGGAAGCCGTATCCGGTGACGAGAACGACCTTTTTAACTTGATCTCCGATTTGGGTGGCAAGCTGCGGCGAAATCTCGGTGTGGCTGCACCGTCTGAGGGAATCGAAATCGCCACCAGGGCCGCGCTACCGTCCAACGAAAAGGCGGCTCGCCTCTACGCGGAGGGGAGAGCAAGAATATGGGCATTCGATTACTTCGCCGCTCGCGATTTACTAAACAAGGCAATTGCTGCTGATCCTGATTTCCCGCTTGCCCACTCCGCTCTGTCTGATGTGTGGTGGCATACGGGCTACGACGCCAAAGCCCGCGCGGAAGCGCAACGAGCGCTCGAACTCTCGAATCATCTTTCCCAAGAGCAGCAGCTTCTCGTCGAGGGCCAATATCAAAGGACTGTCCAGGAATGGCCCAAAGCGGTTGAGACCTATCGCTCTTTGTTCCGCCTTTTCCCCGACAATCTGGACTATGGGATCCTGTTCGCCTCCGCCCAGATGCATCTCAGTGCGCCAGACTCGCTCCAGACGTTGGCCGTCTTACGCCACCTTCCACCTCCCCTTGGCGACGATGCGCGGATTGACATGACAGAGGCTTCCGCATGGATCAATCGAGACTTAACGAAAGCGCGTGCCGCGGCGAAGCTGGCAATCGAAAAGGCAACTGCAGCCGGATCGCCGGTGATTGTGAGTCGTACGTACGGGATTCTTTGCCAGGAAGAGCCCGCGATCGGAGCATCCGAAGAAGCAATTAGTGTTTGCAAAAGTGCCCTTGAAGCATCACTCGCCGCTAAGGATCCTAATGGCGAAGCCATGATGCGCACCGATCTCGCATCTCTCTACTATCTACGGGGGGACCTCACACAGTCTTCGGAAATGTTCCAGCAAGCAGTTAAGAAATTTCGCCAGGTTGGCAACAGTGACGGCGTTGCCACTGCGCTCAGCAATTTTGCCGCCACTCGCCTTTCCGAAGGCGATCTGATGGAAGCGAGAAAGTTGCTCGAAGAGGCCATTCCTGAGTATCAGGCCGTCGATGACAAGGAGGGAGTAGTCCTGAATCTTAACAACTTGGGAGACCTCTGGCGGCAAAGCGGTGAACTCGATAAAGCGGATGCGTCCTATCAGCAAGCTGAGCCCCTGGCGCGGAAAATTGAGGACAAAAATGCGACTGCCTATGTGCTCAGCGGTTTGGGCGACGTAGCGTTGGATCGAGATGATCTCGGCTTGTCTCGGAAGCGATACGAGGAAGCCCTTGCTCTTCGGAATCAAGCCGGAGAAAAACAGACCGCCGCGGAAAGCCGCGTCTCCCTGGCGAAGCTCGCCATCGAGGAAGGTCACGCTTCGGATGCCGAAACTTCAGCGCGCCAATGTAAGCAACAGTTTCAACAAGAACAACAAAAAGATGACGAACTGACAGCTAGCATCGTAATGATCGATGCGCTGCTTGCTCAGAAAAGACAAGGCGACGCGGAAAAAGAAATAGAAGCAGATCGACGCCTCGGCACAGAGAGCCAAAATGTTTCACTCCGTTTGGAGTTCGAATTGGTTTCAGGCCAAGTTCTTTTGGAATCTGCACATCCTGAGGCAGCAGATCCGGTATTGAGAAGTGTCCACCAAGATGCACACCGTGGCGGGTTCTTAGCCCTGGAGTTTGATACCGCGCTTGCTCTAGCCGAACTTGCGAACAAAATGAAGCGTACTGGACAAGCCCAAATTGAGTTGCATGCTTTGCAGAGGTCAGCCACTTCGAAAGGCTTTAGATTGGTGGCGCGCAAGGCACTCGAAGAAAGCGCAGATCAATAAAGGCCAAACGAGAAACAAATTCGAATTGATTTTTCGCTGCAACTCGTGAGCTTACCGAAATGGACTTTTCAACGGATCATTGATTGCTCTTTGTATATGGAGATTCGTGATAGGTCTAACACCTGCACCGAGGGTTCGAATTCTTCTCTCGGCCAAACATTGGTCCCATCCATCGTTGTCGATCTCATACTTCATCTTGGAGATGGATTAGCCTCCAAGCACCCGAGAAGCGCAACAATTTTCCATTCGCGAACTTCTACCCTTTCGACAGTGTTTGGTCACGAATCAAGATCACCTTAAAATTCATTTTTTACAGGCTGTTCAGTGAGTGCTGGCTAGAACCCAAGGCGCAGTGCAAACTGCACTTGGCGGGCAGTTCCCGTTCCTACTGGACCAATATTGATAGTCGAAGCAATCTGGCCGAAACCCTCGGCCGAAACGTCGGCGTTCGGTGATCCATACTGCGGGTGATTAAAGATGTTGAAAATGTCCGTTCGGAATTGTAGCTGTACGCGCTCGGTAATAAGGATCCTCTTGGAAACACCAGCATCGAACTGCCACGCTCCGGGCGCACGCAGCAGATTTCGCGGTGCATCTCCCCAAGTCCCAGGAAGAGGAGTAGCAAATGCAACTGGATTGATCCATGCCCCAATTGACTGGCCACCTGGCGGCGTCAAAGAAACTCCTGGAACCAGATCAGGACGTTGATTGTTGGTGTTGCCGTCGGGTGTATCCGAGGAACTTCGGTCGATCGTAACGTTTACCGGAAAGCCAGTCCGGGCGGTCAAGAGAGAGCTGACTTCCCAAGAGCCGAAAATCGTGCGGAGTGCTCCCGGAGTGCTCAAATACGGTTTGCCCGGACCAAATGGAAGTTCGTAGATTGCGTTGAAATTGAAAACGTGACGCGCGTCGAATGCCCCGCTCGCACGCTCGCATGCCATGCACCAAACATTCTGCGCAACCAGCGAATCGCCGTCGCCGCTACCGTTGGAGCCGTCATCGATTTCGTGAGACCACATGTAATTCGCGGAAAACAAGAATCCGCGCGAAAAGGACCGTTTCAGCGCAAGTGAAAGCCCCTGGTAACTGCTGTTATTCTCAGTCCCCCGCCAATCAACCTGACCGAAATCCGGATAAGGACGCGCTCCCGTCAGAGGATTAATTACGTTCACTTCGGACAGAGTCAGCAGATGCGTGCCCTTGCTGCCGACATAGGAAATCGTGGACACGAGTTGGTCTGGTAAAGCTTGCTGCACAGAGAATCCCCACTGCGTGACATAGGTATCTTTCCGCCTGCGATCCTGGGCCCGTGGAGAAATGATGCCGGTTGTGTTTTCGAGGAACGGATCGATGGGGAAAGCTAGATCGGGCTGTGACTTGTTCGACAGCGAATACCGGAGAACGATATTAGAATTCGGCAGGTTCTGGTCATCGAGTTGACCATCTTCGTGGTACATGCCGAAACCGCCGCGGATCACAGTCTTTGAATCGAATCTCTTCGGAGACCAAGCGAAGGCGATGCGGGGATCGATGTCAGCATAGTTGGGCTGACCAAAGCTTGCACCGACACCACAGAATCCCTCCGGGCCGCACGTAGCAAAATCAAAGGGATCAGAACGTCCATCGGCTTCGTGAAAAATTCCGAAGAAGCTGTAACGTGCACCGAGGTTAAGCGTGAGATTCGAACGGAGCTTAAACTCGTCCTGGATGTAGCCATAAACCTGCGTCTTGCGAAGGCCTAATATCGGCTGGGTAGATGTAAGGCTGGCACTACTGACCTGATCATTGACGAGCGCATCAATCGTGGGGAAGGAGATTTTTCCGTTCTCCGTGCTTCCTTGATTCATCTGTATGCGACGCACTTCGGCGCCGGCTTTAATGACGTGCTTCCCCTTGATCCAAGTCAAGTTGTCAATCCACGAAAAGGAGTTGCCTACGCCAGTGCTGACCCGATTGTTGTTCAACGTCGTGAACGGTGACGATATCGTGTAAACCAAACCGGTCGTGTTGACGTTCGTGTTGATAGCCGTGCTGCGGTTAAACCCGAACTTTACTTCATTAATCAGCGCTGGCGAGAACACATGCATCAGTTCAATCACGCTGTTTACGGGCGAAGAGGTGCTGTGAGTCTGGTCGTTAAGGTAGTTGCTGCCGCTGCCTAAGGGAACGTTGCTAACTGCTTCGTCAATCGTGGTGCGGACAAACGCCGTCGTCTTCTCGGAAAATCGATGATCAATCCGGAACATCCCCGAATCTTCGGTCGCAATTTGATTGCCTTCAGCAACGAACGTATCGGTGTTGGCGTCGTACGGCGTCTGACCATGTGGAAATCCGTTGACAATCGGTGTAAGTTGCGGCGATGTGGCAAGAATCTGGGCACGCAGCGCATCATTGGGCACAAAACCTGGTAGCGTTTGGCCTAGATTTTGCCGATATCCTTCATAAGACACAAAGAAGAACGTTTTGTCGCGGAAGATAGGCCCTCCGAGGGTTCCCCCGAATTGGTTGAGGTGAAATGGTGGCTGGTTCGGATTGAGATTGTCGATGGGCTGCCTTGCATCGAACACATCGTTGCGGAAGAACTCAAATACCCCGCCATGAAATGCGTTGGTTCCCGAGCTTGAAGTAACCGCCAGCTGGCCGCCTCCCGTGCCCCCGGCTTCTGCGGTTGCAAGCAACGGATCGACGCGAAATTCCTCAATCGTGCCCAGCGGAATTGCTAACCGTACATAAGGCTGCTGCGCCTGGTTGATAATGTTGGTTGCGTCAACCCCGTCGTAAGTGAAATTGTTATCGTCCCGGCCGCGCCCAGCGAAGCGCACAGATCGTTGGTTGCTGCCTCCCGTGTCGATCGCCGCCGGAACAAGTGTCGTCAGGTTCGCCCAGTTCCTTCCGTTCAGGGGAAGTCCCTCCGCCTGTTCACGGTCAATCGCCGCGCCCAGCGAGTTGGTAGTCTGATCCAAGAGAGGCTGTTGCAATGGCACTTCGACCCGCTCAGTTGGGCCACCGACCTTAAGCGACACATTCAGTGTTCTCGTCTTCGCCAATTCCTGAATCACATCCGCAAAGGTCTGAGGTTGAAATCCTTCGTGAGTGAAATTGACGGTGTAAAGACCGACAGGTAATTCTGGAATCACGTAGCTTCCGTCTTTCGAACTAACAGTCGTGCGACGAAGACCAGTGGAACCCTGGACAGCTATGATCCTTGTGCCCGCCAAGGCTAGACCTGCTGAATCTGTAACGGTGCCGTTCAGAGCGGTGCGGTCCACTTGGGCTAATCCGAGTCTGGTGAGCGAAAAGATCACCAACAATCCAATAAATATTCTGCAAGCTATGGATGACGATCCGGTGCGCCGCTTCAGTAGAGCTCGCATGCCACGGTAATGCATAAACGCTCCTCTTAAGGTTTTTCCCAAGTCACGGATCCTTCTACTGGGTTCGATTGAATTCTCACGCGCAGGATGACCGAAGCCGTTTCTGGGTCCGAAGAAGATGGAAGCCTATGCGAGCTGTGTTAACAGTGCGTGACCACTATATTAAACTATAAGGAAAAATTGTCTAAGCTATACCTAATATTAGAAATACTACTATCGTGAATAGTATTACCTAAGATAGTTGTGAATAGCGCCTACACCCGAGGAATCTTTCTTTAACATCTTGTTAAATCTGTGCACTGATAGTTGACCGATTACCTCCGCGGCCATAAATTTGGAAGGCCGTAGAAAAATTCTGGCGATTGGTTCACGTCATGGAAGAACTGCTCTCTTTTTCCGACGCCTCTCTGCGGGCCCAACTTGGACCTCTCGAGCAGAAAGTTCTCGATGCCGTCTGGTCATTGGGAACGGCTACCGTACGTGAAGTCGTGCGCGACGGAAAGCTGTGGCAAACCTATCCCACAATCATGACGACCATGGATCGGCTCTTTAAGAAAGGACTCCTGACTAGAGTTCCGGAGGGACGCGCATTTCGTTATTCTCCGCGATACACCCCTGAAGAGCTGGAGCGAGCCGAAGCAATTGGCGGGATCCGCCGGCTCTTGGGTTCGCAGAACGCATCCTTGCACCTTTCCTACCTGGTGCAAGAAGTCAGCGCTCAGGACGCCCGTTTGCTCGATGAACTGCACTCGCTGGTGGAGCGTCAAAGAGCTGCGCTCAAAAAGGAGAAATCGTGATCTTTGTTTTGCGTGCGATCATGGTTTCCCTCGCATTTTTTGCGGTACTGTACGGCTCCCTGTCTGTGTTGCTTTTGCTGACGTGGCAATGCCTGCGTTTGTGCAACTTGCAGAAATACGTTGGGGCGCACGGTCTGTTCGCGCTGCGTGTCGCTCCGTTTGTTGTTTCAGCGGGCATTTCCCTCGTTCTGACGTTGCCGTCTTTTCTACTGTTTGAACGGCATTCGCTGGATGAGGACCTGGGCACGTTTGTCCTCTGTGGCTGTGCAATCGTAGTCCTCGGAAGCGGCGTGTATCGCGTGTTGGCGGCAGAAGCACGCACTCGCCGCGTTGTTTCTGCGTTCCTGGAGGGCGTGGTCGGTCGGCAAGAGAATGCCGTCACTCCCACAATATTTTTGTCTCAAACCCTTACGCCGCTGGTGCTGGTCGGTGTACGCTCATCGCAAATTCTGATTTCCTCATCAGCCTGCAAGGTTTTGAGCGATGGAGAACTACGGGCTGCAGTTCGTCACGAAATGGCGCACTCCAGATCTCGCGATAATCTGAAAAAAGCAATCCTCAACTGCCTTCCTTTCCCATGTTCGGCCACCCTCGAAGAAGCGTGGCAAGAGGCTTCCGAACTGGCGGCTGATGACGGTGCAGTAGCGAGCCGCGATGAGGCACTAGACCTCGCGGCAGCATTGATAAAGCTTGCTCGCCATTTTCCCTGTCAAGCCCTGCCCGATCTGGCAACCGGGATCGTGAGCGCCGCCGGGTCCGTCGCTGGCCGAGTCGAGCGTCTGCTCGCATGGCAAGAGGGCTCTGCCAAGAATCCGAATCGATGGCGCCACATCATCGCGATAGCATGCATTGCCTTCGCCAGCTTAATGATGAAGCTTGGGCCCGCGTTGGTATTGGTCCATTCCCTTACGGAACGACTTGTGCCCTGATTCATCTGGTTTCCGCTATGTCCCACTCTCCAAATCCTGCCGTGCCGCGGCAAGTCGCGCCTCTACTTGCGTTAGCGACTCAGTTTCTCAGGGCTGGACGTCCCGCCGACGCAATCGCTCCCTTGCGCGATGCGGCGCTATTGGAGCCGCTCAACCCTGTCGTTCAGCACGATCTGGGTCTCGCCTGCCTCGAAATTGGCCATGTTTCTGATGCGATCGCTGCGTTGCAATGGGCCGTCAGCAGCAACCCGCGCTATGCCGATGCACATTTCCGTTTGGGAATCGCTTTGGAAAAGGTTGGCGACTTCGGTGCCGCAATTGTTGCTTACGACCGAGCCACTCAACTGCTCCCATCCCTGACTGAAGCATGGTTCCGCGCCGGCGCCTTGGTTTACGAACTGGGACATCGAGAGGAAGCAATTGGCTGTTTCCGCCGCGCCGCGGCGACCGGAGGTAGGACCAGTTTCGGCCGCTTGGGTAAGGCGAGAGCCCTCCTCACCGAGGATCGCAATCAGGAAGCCGAGCACGTACTACGAGAAACGTTGGTAGCCGAACCAACGAATGCCATGGCTTATGATTTGCTCGGCAATCTGCTTTCCGAGTGTGGCCGTTTCGACGAGGCCCGCGCATGTTTCGAGCGGGCGATTGAAATTGCGCCGCTACTCGCGGGAAGCTACTACGATCTTGTTCGATGCCGCCCAATCACTAGCGCTGACAACGGTATCCTTCATCGCATGGAAGCTGCCTTGGCAACGCCGGGGCTGGAAGCTGTGCAACGATTGCGGCTTCATCTCGCGATCGGCAAAGCGGCGGACGACCTTGGCGACTACGCTCAGGCCATGAAACATTTCGATGCCGCCGACGGCGTACGCCGAGGCGCTGCTACCTTCGATACGGCCGCCTTCTCTGTCGAGACAGAACGAATCATTGCCCGCTGCTCACGCGAGATGATGGCGCGAGCGTCCGAACTCGGCAGTTCCGATGCCACACCGGTATTCATCATCGGCATGCCACGATCTGGCACTACTCTGGTCGAGCAGATCATTTCCAGCCATTCCGAGGTCGCAGCCGGTGGCGAGTTGAATTTCTGGAACGAGCGCGGAGCATTGTGGCACCGCTCCGGTGCGGGTCGTATAGAGAAGGTATTTCTCACCAAAGCGATGGCAGACTACCTCGGTGTGCTGCGCGCCATCAATCCGACAGCTGCACGAGTGACCGACAAGATGCCCTTCAACTTCCTCTGGGCCGGGCTGATCCACTTGGCGTTCCCGCGCGCAACTTTCATCCACTGCTGCCGTGCTGCGGTAGACACTGCTCTTTCAATCCATCAAACTCACTTTCATTTGGGACTAGCGTTTCCGACAGGGGGAAGCGAATTGGTGGAGTATTTCCGTTGCTACCAGCGGCTTACCGAGCACTGGCGAAGCGTGCTGCCCGCGGATCGTTTTATCGAAGTCGACTACGAGGAACTGACGCGCACACCCGAACCAATTATTCGGCGCATCATTTCGGCCTGCGGCTTGATCTGGGACGACGCTTGCCTGCGCCATGAACGCAATCCACGCGCTGTAAAGACTCCCAGCAAGTGGCAGACCCGGCAGCCGATCTATCGCACATCAGTGGCGCGGTGGCGACGCTACGAACCGTGGCTCGGGCCCCTGAGCGCTCTTGTGAGTGAAGGGTCTTAAGCCCAGCCACTGGACCAACGACGG
>DATJWZ010000580.1:0-1616 GCA_035500795.1 Candidatus Eiseniibacteriota bacterium
CTGAGTCTGGCTGCGCTGGAGGAAGTGGACAACTCGGCGCTGTCGTACTTAATCGACGGCGAGGGAAAAGACTTCGGGATCATTTCGTGTCCAGCGTTTGTTCAGGAGCGGCTTCGGGATGAGCGAGAGCGGGCCGCGTGAGCTAAACCGGGTTTCAAAGTTTCAAGGTTTAAAAGTCTTAGAACCGACGCTTTGCCGATCTTGAAACTTTGAACTCCCGGAGTTGATCTTTCCGCTGCCGTTCACTGCTTTCCCGTTAGACTTTCTTGCTGTAATCCTTCAAAATACAGGGTTTCCTTAGAAACAGGAGCCCTCATTGAATACACGTGTGCGCGCTAAGATCACGGCGCTGGGAACCTACGTCCCCCCTCGTGTTCTTACCAATGCCGATCTGGAAAAGATGGTCGATACCACGGATCAATGGATCATGGAGCGGGTGGGCATTCGGCAGAGACACATCGCGGCGAAGGGAGTTGGGGCCAGTGATTTGGCTGTTTGTGCGGTGAAGAACCTGCTGGAGTCGCATCCGGTTGATCTGCAAGAGATCGATCTAATCGTGGTGGGAACTGTGACGCCGGACATGATGTATCCGTCGACTGCATGCCTGGTACAGCACAAGCTGGGAATTGAGAATACCTGGGGATTCGATGTATCGGCCGGGTGCTCGGGATTTGTGTATGCGCTGAACGCTGGAGTGAAGTTTGTGGAGTCCGGTCAATATAAGAAGGTCCTGGTGATCGGGACGGACGTGAACTCATCGATGACCGATTACACGGATCGGGCGGTGTGCATCATTTTCGGCGACGGCGCGGGTGCGGTTTTGCTGGAGCCCGGTGAAGACGGAGACGGCATTATCGATCACGTAGCGCAGATCGAAGGGATGGGCGGACAGTTTTTGTATATGCCGGGAGGAGGAAGCCTGAATCCGGCGACGCATGAGACCGTCGATCAGAAGATGCATTACATCCATCAGGATGGAAAGAATGTCTTCAAGTATGCCGTCAAGAAGATGGCGGAGATGACGGAGCGGGTTCTGGAACGGAATCAGATGACGGGGAAAGATGTGGATTGTTTCATCGCGCATCAGGCGAATCGGAGGATTATCACCGCGACGGCGGAGCGGTTGGGAATGCCGCTGGAGAAGGTCGTCATCAACATTGATCGGTTCGGGAACACGACGGCTGGAACGATCCCGATCGCGATGCAGACCGCGCTGGAAGAAGGAAAGCTGAAAAAAGGCGATATGCTCTTGATTGCCTCCGTCGGAGCAGGGTTTACTTCTGGCGCGACGTTGATGAGGTGGGCCTTCTAAGGAACAAGCTTGAAAGTTTCAAAGACCGAAACCTACAGTGCCCAGGCTTGTGACAGGTTCGTTTTTACCGGCGAGAATGGGGAGCACATCCGTTGAGATCGCTGAGAACATCTGACGGGGTTTAAGCGGTTCGACATTCTTGTTTTAATCCTTCACAATGGAACATCTCCTTCAGGGGTTCTGATTGAATAAACCGATCCGCGCCAAGATCAGTGCCTTGGGCACGTATGTGCCTCCGCGTCTCCTGACCAATGCCGACCTTGAGCGGATGGTCGATACCAACAACGAATGGATTATGACCCGA
>DATJWZ010000581.1:0-14230 GCA_035500795.1 Candidatus Eiseniibacteriota bacterium
GATCAACTCTTCCGAGGCGGCGTAAGCGGCAAGAAGGCGGCGCAGTTCATGCGCTTTCTGCAGATGGGGCGGCGAGCAAACCGCGGGCATCAGCCGGCTTACGCTGTCCAAGACTGATATCGGAGGGTAATGGCTACGCACGGCAAGGCTGCGGTCAAGCATCACGTGGCCATCGAGCAGCGCTCGTGCTCCATCGACCAGAGGGTCCTGTTCATCGTCACCTTCCATCAGGACTGTGTAGAACCCAGTGATGCTGCCGCTGGTGAACTTTCCGGCACGCTCGATAAGCCGCGCCAACATCGCGAAGCAGGACGGAGTGTAACCTTTCGTGGTCGGTGGTTCTCCCGCAGCTAAGCCGATTTCGCGTTGCGCCATGGCCAGACGAGTAACGGAATCAATGACCAGAAGAACATTCTTGCCTTGCGCCGCGAAATATTCAGCAACGGTCGTGGCGGCCAGCGCTGCGCGAATGCGTAACAGGGCCGATTGATCTGAAGTGGAGACGACAACCACGGCGCGCCGCCGTCCTTCTTCGCCCAGGGTTTCCAGAAATTCACGCACTTCGCGGCCACGTTCACCAACCAAGCCGAGTACGGTGAGGTCGGCGCTAGTGTTGCGCGCCATCATACCGATCAGCGTGCTTTTTCCTACGCCGCTGCCTCCGAAGATGCCGACTCGCTGTCCGCGACCGCACGTGAGGAATGCATCAATCGCACGGATCCCACAACTGATTGGTTCGCGGATTGTCAGGCGCTCGAGTGGAAGCGGCGCCGCACCATCCAATGCTCGGTGCTCACGCGCCCGGTAGGATCTCGCGAAATCGAGAGGCCGCCCGGACCCGTCCAACACGCGGCCCAGAAGATCATCTCCTACGCGAAGGTTCGCATGCTCACCCCAGGTGACGACCCGGTCTCCATGACGGATACCGGCGGGTGTATCGAGCGGCATCGATAACACTGTTGAACCTCGAAATCCAATGATCTCGCCGGTGAGTTCCCGTCCCTGCGAGTTTTGAATGCGGCAAACTTCTCCAATCGAACAAAATGGGCCTTCGGATTCCACCATTGAGCCGATAACCTGGGTCACGCGGCCCCGCCAACGCACCGCGGCGCACGTCTCGAGTCGGGCGATGTATGGAGCAAGAGTGCTTTCGCCTTTCATTGCTGCGCCCCGGGCCTAGCTGCCAGCAAGTCCATGAGTCCCTGCTCAATTTCTTTGAGCTGAACATCGAGGCCGAGGGAGGCAGCACCCATCGATGTTTCCAGGACACAACCGTCAAGCGGCTGGCTGGGATCTTCCGCAATCTCGGGAAGATCGGCTGGGTCCAGATGAGTGGAAAGATAACGGTGCCAGTCCGGCATGTTTTGCGGATGAATGCGCAGGATCACCCCAGTCGCCTTGTCGATTTTCTCCAATGCAACACGAACGATTCCGGCCAGCAGCAAAGGATCGAGTTGCGCCTCACGGTGCAGAATCTTGCGGGCGATGCTCAACGCAAGCTGCACGACTTCTCCTTCAATCTTTTCGAAGTAGGCAGCACGGTCGCGAGTGAAAGTGGCCAAGGCATTGGCAATGCCCGATCTTTCCCGCGCGAGTTGCTCCTCAAACATTTTCTCAGCTTCAATCTTGGCTTGATGGCGAACCTCAGCAAGGCGCTGAATCTCACGTGCACCTTCCTTTTGAACTGCGAGCTGAGCCGACGCGGCCGCATCGGTTGCAGAATCGGGGCGGCTGGCTGCCGCCACGACATCGTAAGGAAACGGCTGTAACCCAGGCGGCGAAGCAGCGTCCGCGCGATCGAGCGCGCGCCTAGGCGACGTACTCATCGTCACTCTCCGGCGTTAGCGAGATTTTTCCTTCAGCTTCGAGTTTACGCGCCACAGTGACAGCTTCGATTTGAGCTTTGTGGATTTCGCGGGACTTCACGGGGCCGAGCACATCCATGTCTTCTTTCAGCATTTCAACGGCGCGTGAAGACATGGATTTGAAGATGTAGTTTTTTAGCTCTTCCGAAGCGCCGCGCAGGGCTGTAGCCAGTGTCTTCTTATCCATCTGGCCGAGCAGTTCGCGAATGCCCGCTTCCGGCACGGTCAACAAGTCTTCAAAAGTGAACATCAGGTTCCGGATTGACAGAGCCAGGTTCGGATCTTCTTTTTCAATTCCTTCCAGGATAGTTTTCGCCGCAGTGATATCCAGCCGGTTCATGAGATCGGCTACTCCGCGCAATCCCGCGTATGCCCGTCGGCTTTGCTCTCCCAGCGCTTCAAGTCGCTTGTGCAGCACGACTGAAACTCGTTGCGCCATCTCGGGGGAAAATTGACGCAACTGCGCCAGCCGCTTGACCGCCTCGGCGCGCAACTCCTGCGGTAACTTCATCACGAGCGTCGAAGCCTGCTTGGCTTCGAGGTGCGCGAGAATGAGCGCGACCGTCTGCGGATGTTCCCCTTCAATGAACTTCGCCAGCTGTTGCGGATCGGCATTCCGCAGCGACTCCAGTTTTTGCGCACTGGTCTCGCCAGTGAGCGCTAGTTGCCGAAGCAGTTCTTGCGCGCCCTCCTCGCCAAAGGCGCGGATCAAGAGTTTGTTCGCGTAGTCCCTTCCTCCCTGAGCAACGTAGTCTCCGGCCATGACGAGTCGCTCGAATTCTTCCAGCACCGCCAGGGACACTCCAGGATCCACCGAGTTCAACGCGGCAATCTCCTGCGTAATCTGTTCTACCTGAGGCGGTGGAAGGTGCCGATAAATGTGGCTTGCAACTTCCTCGCCCAGCAGCACGAGGAGTATCGCCGCCTTACGCGCACCGGAGATAGACGGCTGTGCCTTCACCGGTGCTCCTCCTGCTCAATCCATCCCTGTACTAGTCGGCTGGTTGTCTCCGGTTCCGCCTTGACTCTGTCGGCCAGCAGCTTCTTCAGCTGGGTTGCACGCTTGCCTCCCAGTTCTGGTCCGGCACTCTCCGTCAATGCGGCAGCATCCGGAGGGGAAGGCGCGAGCCGTTGCGCAATCTTGCCGGGCAACTCACGGAAAGAGGCGGCCGCCTGCTTGGTCACGGGGCGCAGCACGAGCCAGTACACGACCAGAAACAACGCCGCCAATCCGCCATAACGTAAAGCCCAGGACCATGGTTCGATGCGGCGTTTTAATCGTTCCACGGGATTGGGAGGCACCGGCGTTTCGACAGGCTCCTGCTGGAAAGACAGGTTCTCGACCGCGAGCAGGTCTCCGCGTTGCGAATCAACTCCAATAGCAGCCTGAGCAAGTTGCTCAATCTGCTTCATCTCGTCGGCGGTACGCTTGCGCCGCGTGGTGGTGCGATGTCCGGATTGGTCTGTGACCTCGATCGCGTCGTCGACCAGCACAGCTGCGGCGATCCGGCGGATGCGTCCCGGAGGCTCGACAGTGCGATGCAGGCTCTTGCTGACCGCATACGTAGTCGCATCCGACCGCGAGTTGGATTGTTCGGCCCCTCCAGCCGACGGCGCTGGAGGAGTTGCAGAAGGCACATTGCTGGCTGTACCCGGAACCCCCGCGGGAGCGGAGCCGCTCGAATTCTCCTCCGAGTGCTCCTGGGTCAATGTGGCGCTTGCTTTCGGGTCGTAAGTTTCTTGTGTGTCCTCGCTCGTGCCGAGGTCGTATTCGACATGCACGCTGGCACGAACATGATCAATACCGACCACCGGCTCAAGCGTGTGGACCAGAGTTTTGGCCAATTCCTGGTCCAGTCCGTACACGCGGCTTCCCGGACTGCTCTGATCCCGTAGCAAGGGGGTGTTGGAGTCCGCGTCAACGACGGTGACATTTTCCGGGCGCAGCCGGTCAACGGCGCTGGACACAAGTTGTGGAATGGCCTGCTGTGCCTGCTCGGATAACCTGCCGCTGCGAGTCTTTAGTATGACTGCAGCCTTGGCATCATGTTGCTGCTCGGTGAACAGCGACTCCTGCGGCATCACCAGATGCACTCGCACCGCTTCCACTTCGCTCAACGTTCCGAGTGTGCGCTCAAGCTCCCCTTCGAGAGCGCGTTGGTAGTTCACTTTCTCGGTGAAATCCGATCCCGCCCAATTCGGTGTATCAAACAGCTCAAAACCAAGGCGCGCGCTGCGAGGAAGACCCGCTGCCGCAGTCTCCAGGCGAGCGGCATCGAGCTTCTCTTCCGGTACAAGCAGACTGCTGCCGTCAGGAGAAATCTGGTGAGGGATATTCTTGGCCGCGAGACGGCTCGCCAGATTCTGAGCTTCCTCCGCCCGCAAGCCGGAAAACAGCGTCACATACTTCGGCTGTCCCATAAGAGTAACGAACAACCAGAGCACGGACGCAACCAGCACAGCCCCACCTGCCATCAGCATGCGCTGCTTCAGCGTGAGTACCCCGGCAAATTGCTTCAGCCGGTCGAGAACGTCACCAGCGGGTTTGGGGGGTTCGGCCATGTTTCGTTAGTCACGCGTCAGATGCACGACCTAGAACTGCATTCGTGAAATCTCTTCGTACGCCGAGACGATCTTGTTGCGCACTTGCATCATGAGTTGGAAGCTCAAATCGGCTTTCTCCACCGCAATCAGCGCGCTGTGCACATCGGCTCCGGTGCCCGTAAGGACTTGTGAAATCTTGTCTTGAGCCTGCCCGCCAAGGTGATCGATGTCGTCCATCGCGCTGTCGAGTACCTCACGAAAACCAGTCTGGGAGGAGTCCGATTCCCGCACCGGCAAGCCGGCATCGACTTCGGCGGGAAGAATGCGAAGCGAAGAAATGGCGCCATTCATCGTGCCTCCTACGGTGCGTTCAACTGAGGATCTGCAACGACTGCTGCAGCATGTTCTTGGCGGCCTGTACGGCCGAGGCGTTCAGCTGGTAAGCGCGCGCCGCGCTCAACAAGTCAGTCATCTCCATCACCGGATTCACATTTGGATACGTCACGTATCCGGCGGCATCGGCATCCGGATGTCCCGGTTCATACCGTCTCGGCAACGGTGAAGTATCAGAGACGATGCGATCGACTCGCACTCCTTCTTGCGGCGGCTGGATGAGATGCGCCAGCTGCAGACGAAATCTCGACACCGGGCGTCCGCGAAATACTACGAGTTGACGCCGGTACGCTCCGCCTTGCGGCGTGCGCGTGGTTTCGGAGTTGGCCATGTTGGCCGAAACTACCTCGGCTCGCCAGCGCTCTGCTGCCAGCGCCGAGCCACTCACTTCGAGCATTCCAAACAGGTTCATGACGATGTACCTCCGCCGGAATTGATCGCCAGCGAAATCAGATGGAACTGATCCTTCAGCAACTCGGTGCCCAGGTTGAATTTCATTTGCGTCTCGGCGAGAAGCAGGCTTTCGCGTTCCACGCTGACGTTGTTGCCATCAGGACGCTCGTTGAGTCCGCGCACCAGGCGTGCCACGGGCTGGAAGGAGGCCGACGCGAGTTGGCCACTCTCGGCACCGCCCACTTCTTCGACGGCACGACGCATTTCCGCGCGGAAATCGAGGTCGCGCGTGCGATACCCGGGCGTATCGATATTGGCGAGATTCATGGCAACCAGCTTGTATCGCGCGAGGTCGACATCAAGAAAGCGGCCAAGCGCGTCGGTGGTGGCGGTTGAGACCATGCTGGTTACCGGAGCGTATTCATGGATGATTGACATAGCTGCTCCAACTGGGCAAACCATAGCTGCGAACCTTGTTGCGTACAGTGCGCAGACTGATTCCAAGCATTTCGGCCGCGCGGGAACGGTTCCCGCCGGTCGCTTTCAAGGTGACTTCCAACAGTTTGCGTTCCATGTCGCCCAGCGAAACTCCAGGCCGGATGCAGGAATCGCCTGCAGCGGAAAAGGCGTTTTGAGGTATTTCCTCCGACGCTTCCAGAGCGCACTCGGCGATTTCCTCGTCCGGCGACAACGCGACGAGCCGCCGAACGCAGTTGGCGAGTTCTCGAACGTTTCCCGGCCAGTGGTGAGCTTCTAGACGGCTGATCAACGTGGGGCTCAGATGCGTCAGCTTGCCGGCCGGAGCGTACTGGCGGAGAAAGTATTCCGCCAGCTCCCGGATGTCACCGGTACGCTCGCGCAGTGGCGGCAACGTAATTGGTATGACGTTCAGCCGGTAATAAAGATCGGCACGGAACTTTCCTTCAGGAACCATTTGACTCAGCGCGCGGTTCGTTGTCGCGATCACGCGAAGGTCGACGCGAACCGGTCGGGTGTCGCCCAGACGATCAAACTCTCGCTCCTGCAGCGCCCGCAGCAATTTGGGCTGTAGCAACAGGGGCATCTCTCCGACTTCGTCTAGCAGCAAAGTGCCACCGTGGGCCAGCTCGAACTTGCCGGGTTTCGCATTGTTTGCGCCCGTGAATGCGCCCTTGGTGTGACCGAATAGCTCACTCTCCAGCAATGTGTCCGGGAACGCGGCACAATTGACCGCCACGAAAGGACGATTGCGGCGGGGGCTCAGCCGATGAATGAGGCGAGCAACCAGTTCCTTCCCGGTGCCGCTTTCGCCGTCGATCAGTACGTCGGCATCACTGGCGGCCGCCTGTCGGGCACGTTGCAATGCGCGCAGCCATGAAGATGCGTGTCCGCAAAGGTCCTGCGTTCCCGGGACAGATACCCGTGCGAGAATGCGCTCCGCTGCCTGTTCCAGCTGTTCAAACGAGACCGGCTTCACGAGATAGTCGCAAGCGCCGTCCTTCACCGCGGCCACTGCTTCCGGGATACTGGCAAAAGCAGTCAAGAGAATCACCGCGGTGTTGGGCACGAGCGCCCGGGCCGAGCGCATCATCCACAGCCCGTCTTCCCCAGGCATGCGCACATCGGTCAGGATCAATCGATGCATGCCACGCCGGAATTTTTCTAAGGCTTCCACCGCGCAGCTCGCTGTTTCCACTTGCCAGCCCCGGCGCAAGAAGCGCGTCTCGAGAGCCGCCCGCATGCCGGCATCGTCGTCCACGACGAGTACTTTCTTCATCGACTCAATCCTTCAAGCTGCTGTGCAGCTGTGGGGAATGTCACCGTAACGATCGCTCCGCATTCGTGGCGGTTCGACGCAGTGATCGCTCCTTCGTGCTGCTCGACGATCTTGCGGCAAACCGTCAGTCCAAGACCGGGACTGCCTCCACGCCGGCTGAAACCGCGCTCGAAAATGTGAGGCAAGTCTTTGGCTGCGATGCCGGGTCCCGTATCGGATACTGCGAGAACAATTTCTCCATCTGTCTTTCTCGTTCCGATAAGTTCGATCCAGCCTCCCTCCGGCATGGCTCGCACACTGTTAAGCACCAGGTTCAGCAAAACCTGTTCGAGGCCGTGCCTATCCGCAGGCAAGAGAACTCCCGACAGGCGATTTTGCAGACTTAAGGTGATGCGCGACTGCTTCGCGAGAGGAGTCAAAAAGCTGCGAGCCCAATCCAGAATTTCGCCCAGATCAATAGGCAGCCGCTCCATGGGCGACACTCGGTTGAGATTCAAGACGTTGTTCACCGTGGCCGCCAACGTGCGCAGTCCTGCCTGCATCTGTTCGACCCACTCGCGATGTTCCGGCGCCAGTTCAGACTCCGCCAGCAGCCCGGCAAACAGCTCCAAACTTCCCAGTGGGTTGCGGATTTCATGTGCCAACAATGCCGACACCTCGGCCAGTGACTCTTCACGGCGAAGCTTGGCCTGTGCCTCTTCCAGTTCCCGGTTGCTTTTCGCCAATTCGCGCCGCAGCCTTTCGACCTCGTCTTGTAGCCGGCGATACGACGCCTCCAACGAAGCCGCAACCTGACTGAAAGAGCGAAAAGCATTCAAGAGGAGTCGCTCATCCTGTGGCGTTTGAACTCTCGTATCCATCTGAGGTCCGTCTTGCAACACGGGCTGCCAGGTCGCGGGCATGGGCAAGGAAGTCATTGCTATCGGCAAGATTTGCACGGCGGCTGCCATGTCAAACGTTCGGAGTCTGAGATTTTTCTCAGGACCCGGAAAAGCTTCCGCCGTGACTGGTTCCGGAAGGATCCATGAAATACAAATGGCAGGCATCGATCGATTCCTCGTCACCTGCCAGGATCGAGGCACGCTCCATCACATGTTGTAGCTCGCGCACGTTGCCTTTCCAGGCGTGCGCATTCAGCAACTCAATCGCATTTTGAGTCAGCCTGGGCGTTGTCTGGTTCAGCGCGGACGCCATGCACGCGAGAAAATGTTCCGCTAAGGGCAGGATGTCCGCCCGGCGCTCGCTCAGCGGCGGCAACTCGATGGGAAATGCCGACAGGCGATAGAAAAGGTCCTGTCGAAATTGATAAGTAGCCAGCCTCTGGCCTAGATCAATATTTGTCGCGGCAATCACTCGCACATCGACGCGCTGCACGTCGCAGCTGCCGAGACGCTGCACTTCTTTCTGCTCGAGAAAGCGCAGTAACTTGGCTTGCATCCCCAAAGGCAGCTCGCCCACTTCATCGAGGAATAAAGTTCCTCCATGCGCAGCCGAGATCTTTCCCATCTGCGACTGGACTGCTCCGGTGAAGGCCCCGCGAGTGAAGCCGAACAATTCAGACTCCAGCAATGCTTCGGGAATTGCTGCGCAATTGATCACAATGAATGGCTTCGCGGAGCGTGCACTGAGCGCATGAAGTGCACGGGCGATCAACTCCTTGCCTGTTCCGGTCGGCCCTACGATCAGCACGGTCGTCGACCGGGAGGCGACGAGCCGGACCATGCGATAGACGCGCTGCATGGCTTCACTCGTGCCGATCATACCCGGCAAGGCAGCCGCGCTGGCGGACTCCCGAGCATCCAGCGGTTTGTAAACCGTAATGCTAGATCGCCTCGAAACGGCCTCGTCCACTTCGAATTCGTGTTGGTCGGCCCCACCTTGACTGCTTGAGTCGGAATCAAGCAGAACAACCTGAATGCCTGGAAAACGCTTGCGGATAATCGCCAGCAGTTCGTCGGCGTCGAGATCGGGCAAGCGCCGGTCGAGAAAAAGAACCTGCCACTCTCCTTTTTCCAGCTTTGCCAGAGCATCCGCGCCGCCAAGCACCTGCTGTACCGGACGGCAGCGCCCATTCAGCCGGTGAAGTACCTGTTCTCGTACGCTGCTGTCTGGGCTTGCTATCAGCGCGGCCCCGGAATGTACAGGCACGGGCAGTGTGGCAATGCAGCTCATTTCATTCTCCCCTGTTGTGGCGATGGGCCAATGGCATACATAGAATGCAGGTTTGCGCTTCCCCGGTCGTACCGCGGGCCCATGTTCCTCCCGCACGCTCCCAGGCTGCCCGCGAGATCAGCAGGCCGAGTTCGACTGCTGAAAATGGAGCGCTGCTGCCTGACTGTTGAGTCCAGGAAACCATCACGCAAGCTTTCTCCTCCTCTGCCGTCGCGGAAACATGTACTGGATCCCTATCCGTGGAGAGCGCAAGAACTGCATCAAGCAGGCGAAGAAGTGAACTGAACAAATGAGATCGGCTGCCGTTGACGAACAGCGGATCTGCGGCAAACACCTGCAAGTGAATTCCCTTTGACAGACCTACTGGCTCCAGTTCACTTGAGATTTCCCTGATCAGGCTGTCAATCCGGAACAGCGAAACTTCGCGGAATGCCACGTTCTGCACGTCAACGATTTCCCGCAGCGCCCCCACCAGAACTCGCGCACGGTTCACGAGTTCGAGACCCTCTTCCAAAGTTCGCAGGTAATAAGCTGCTGGATGCGGACCAGCAACCGCCAGTTCCATGGAGCACTGCAGTCCGGTGAGAGGCTGATTCAATGCATGCAGGAGATGCTCGACCGGTCCTCGGGCTGGTCCGGACGTCCGCGGTCGATCGAGCGCTGGCTGTGGCGCTGTGCCGCTCATGCGTGAACCTCCCCTTCCGGAACCTGCACAGCCGGCCCTTTCAGCGTGTAACCGACTCCTCGCACGGTGTGGATGAGTTTCACCGGATGACCATCGTCGATCTTCCGCCGAAGGTAGTTGATATAGACGTCCACGACATTTGTGGTCGTGTCGAAGGAAAGGTTCCACACGTGTTCCAGGATCATGGAGCGGGTAACGCTGCGCCCCGCGTGGCGCATCAGGTACTCCAGCAGGGAAAACTCCTTGGTTGTGAGGTCGATCCGCAATCCGGTGCGTTGCACGACGCGCTGCACCCGATCCAGCTTGAGGTCCGCGATGCTGAGCACGGCCTCGGAGGGAACATGACTCCGCCGGATCAGCGCGCGAATGCGGGCAGAAAGCTCAGTAAACGAAAAGGGCTTCGCCAGATAGTCGTCCGCACCGGTGTCCAGGCACTCCACCCGATCCTCGACCCTGGTGCGCTGCGTAAGAACCAGCACCGGGAGCCCGGGTTTCTTGAGACGCAGATGACGCAGCACACTGACTCCATCCACCTTTGGGAGATTCAAGTCCAGGATCACCAGGTCATAGTCAGATTCGCTGGCTGCAAACCTTGCTTGCTCCCCATCCTGAAAAACATCCACGCTGTAATGCTCGGTTTCGAGCCCTTGCCGGACAAATTTGCCGAGCGCTTCATCATCTTCCGCGATAAGAATTCGCATAAAAGTAAACCGTCCTTAATCGAACAGCTCAGTCTAGTGAGAAACGACTGAACTGCAGCCGAATTTGACGGCGAACGAAGGTATGGGGATACCAAAATGGGGGCAGGGTTCGAAAGGGGAATCGGCCTAACACTAATGGCGGCGCGATGCCTGAACCTCTCCTGTCAATCCCGAGCGCCCGTATAGATAGGGATAATTGACGTTGAATGTTTAGGATGGGCTAACTCTGTGGGTCTTTTGGACCGGACAACGGTCAGGGCACTGATGGTCCCCGGCGGAGTCGTGACGCTCGGGGTCGTGGCTCTTATCTACTCAGGATGGCTGACTCTTGCACTTCCGGCCATCAACTTCCTTTATTACTGCGCCCTTCTTGGAGGGATGCTGCTTGCCTGGCGATTCCACTCGAGTCGAAGCTTTCTCTCCTTGCTGGTCATTCTCCTTGCACAACAGGCATCTGCCCTCTGTTCCGGTGGCCCGCACTTTATTGCGGCCGTGCACGTAATCTCGGTCCTGGTCCCCGTCAACTTCGTACTGATCGCCTTGATGCACGAGCGCGGATTCACGCTCGAATCCATTGCTCCTATCAGTTTGTTCCTGTTCATACAAACGCTCACGGCGACAGTGCTGCTCGGTTCGAGTGGACCAAGGCCATCAGCCTTAGTCCACGCTCACCACGCTCCGGAGCCGCTTTCTCTGCCTCTCTACGCCTGGTACATCGTTGCAGCTAGCGCTGTGTTCCTCATCATTCGATTTATTCTGACGCGCAAGCCGATCGATAGCGCACTGCTGTGGTCACTTTGTGCGACTGTTTTAGCACTTCGATACCAGGAAATTGCTCGCACCTCAGCACTGTACTGGGCGGCTGGCGCTGCGACTGTGGCAATTTCCATCGTCGAGAACTCTTACTTGCTGGCTTACCACGACGAGTTGACGGCCCTACCTTCGCGCCGTGCTTTCAACGATGGTATTCAGAGATTGAAACATCCGTATTCGATCGCGGTGGTAGACATCGATCACTTCAAGCGCTTCAACGATACTTATGGTCATGACACCGGAGACCAGGTCCTGCGCCTTGTAGCAGCGAATCTCGCGCGTGTGACTGGCGGAGGCCGGTCCTATCGTTGTGGTGGGGAAGAGTTCAACATTCTGTTCGGTGGAAAGACGACTGGCGACGTCGTTGATCATCTGGAGCAGCTGCGGCAAAAGATCGAAACTTCGGAGTTCCGCTTACGAGGAGATGATCGCCGCCAAGCTCCGAGAGGTCCTGAGCGGAGGGGCCAGCGTGGCCGGGGACGCCCGCGCAAAGCCGACATGATTCGTCAGCTGGCTCAGGAAAACTCCGGAACGACGCTTTCGGTAACTGTAAGTATCGGGATCGCTACCTCAAACGAAAGATCCGATTTTGAATCCGTGCTGAAGGCTGCTGACAAAGCGCTCTACCGGGCAAAAGAAAACGGCCGCAATCGTGTCGAAAGCGCCGTTCCTCTCCAACGAACCCGTCGGTCGAAAGCTGCCGGAATCGCCTGATTGGTCTTAATTCCCAAAAAGAAAAAACGTCCGGGCCGGACCATCTACCGTTGGACGGAAGAAGACGGTCCGGATCCGTACGTTTTTCGCAAGCACCGCAGGCCGTGCGGTCAGCCAGCGGTTGTAGGTGAGATCGGGCGCTTCCGACCACTGCCGCCACAGGCGGGGCACTTCATCCGGATAAAAGCGACCCCATCGGACTTGCCATTCAAGTCCACGGGTTTCGCGATGTATCCGGAACCGCCGCAAGTCTGGCAGTCGTCCGGAGCCACTCCTTCCCCCCTCGTGTTAGTGGCATTTTGCCCGACGCATTGCCGACGCAAACAAAAGACTGATTTTCGTTACGAAACCCGAACAAAACCGTAATTCGCGATTAGGCTAAGTGAGCGCGCGGTCGAGATGGACATAGCCGCCATCAACAAACAAATGTTGTCCCGTGGTGTGACTCGACCTTTCCGAGAGCAGGAAAACTACCATGGATGCGATCTCTTCCGACGTCGTCATGCGCTTTTCGAGGGGGATTCTTGACAAGATCAGATCCAACTTTTGGTCAGGATTCGGAAAGGTATCGAGCCAGCTGCGATACAGCGGCGTCATGACTTCGGCGGGAATTACGGTGTTAACCCGAATGCCATACGGAAGCAACTCAGCCGCCCACTCGCGCGTCAGCGCCATTATGGCCCCCTTCGACGATGCGTACCCAGAAGTACTGCCTTGGCCAGTTACCGCCGTCTTTGAGCCAATGTTGACGATCGATCCGCGCGCCTTCTTGAGATGAGGCAGGGCATAGTGCGCCATGCTGTAGTAATGAACAAGGTTCCTGTTCAGCGAGGCGACATATTCGGCGGGATTCCCCGCCTCAAGGCCAATCTTGTCATTCCGCCCGGCGTTATTGACCAAGCCATCCAGGCGTCCGAACTCGGATACTGTCTTCGCAACTGATTGCTCACAGCTCTCGGGCGTGGAGAGTTCTACGGTGATCAGACCGCAGTGTCCGCCTCTGCCCAGGATTTCCTTCTGCAGTTCTTTGCCTGCTTCGCCGTCACGTCCGACAATGACAGGAACTGCCTCCTCGGCAGCACACGCTCGAACGATCGCCGCGCCGATTCCCTTAGCTCCTCCAGTAACAATAATGACCTTGTCTTTTAATTGAAGATCCATGCCTAGCCTCGAAGATTAAAGAACCCACCATCGAGCGGATAGTCGGCGCCAGTAATAAAGGATGCCTCATCCGAGCAAAGGAACAAGGCAACGGAGGCCACCTCGTCTGGTTCTGCCATCCGTCCAATGGGTTGCGACTTCGCCAGCTTTTCGTACATCTCTTTCTCTCGCCCGGGATAATTGTTCTTCAAATAGTTGTCCACGAACGGAGTGTGCACTCGTGCCGGAGAAATACAATTGCACCGAATATTGTGCGCCAGGTAATCACGCGCGACAGAGTACGTCATCGCGATGACCGCGCCCTTGGTCATCGAGTACGCAAAGCGGTCCGGCAGGCCTGCCGATCCGGCAATCGACGCCATATTAAGGATTATGCCGCCACCGCTCTTTTTCATGTGCGGCACCACTGCGTGCATGCAGTTGTAGAATCCTTTCACGTTGACGCGCAGAAGCCGATCGAAATCTTCCTCCGTCGTACTTTCGACCGTCCCCACATGAGAAACTCCGGCATTGTTTACCAGGATATGAATGCGCCCTGCGCCGGCGAGTTCAGAAAAGATCGGTGCGACTTCGTTCTGCTTGGTCACGTCGCATATGCGAAACGCCGACTGCCCATTGTTCGACTTGATCAAACGACACGTCTCGGATGCGCCGGCTTCATCCACATCGAGGACTTGAATCGTTGCTCCATGGGAAGCAAACCGCAGCGCAATCGCGCGCCCGATGCCGCTTCCTGCGCCCGTGATAACAGCAACTCTTCCGTCAAGACGCCGGTCGCTTGCCGAGGTGCTCGTCACAGCGAAACCCCTCGCTTCCAGGGAATGAAGTCTTCCTGTGCCTTCTCCTCAGCCTTCGTGTGGGCTCGTCCGCTTGCGACTTCAATCACATAATCAAGGATGGTCTCGCCCATCTTCTCGATCGTGCTCTGTCCTTCAACGACCGCACCCGTATCAACGTCGATGATGTCGTGCATTTTCTTGGCAAGGGCCGAATTCGTCGAAAGCTTCACTACGGGAGTAATCGGATTGCCGGT
>DATJWZ010000582.1:0-10308 GCA_035500795.1 Candidatus Eiseniibacteriota bacterium
ACGGATAGCGCGTGCCACCTGGGTGGCGGTCGGCAGGCCGGTTTTGTTCTGGGTGACGTCGAGGTAGGCTTCGTCGAGTGCGAGTGGCTCGATCAGGTCGGTGTGACGGTTGAAGATCTCCTTCACGCTGCGCGAGACTGCGCGATAACGTGTGAAATCCGGAGGCACGAAGATTGCCTGAGGACACAGGCGCTCTGCCCGCACTGCCGGCATGGCCGAACGCACGCCGAAGCGCCTCGCCTCATACGAAGCCGCACACACCACCGAGCGGTTACCCCGCCAGGCGACTTTTACTGGCTTGCCACGCAGTTGCGGGTCATCGCGCTGCTCGACGGAAGCATAGAACGCGTCCATGTCGACGTGGATGATTTTGCGCACGGCTTTGGGTGGACATCACCGTTAACAAGGGTATATGACATGCAATTCGCCATCAAGCAATATTCGCTGTCTATTCGCCCTGTGATGTACAATGGCCGGCATGGCCAGGTACTCTAAAGGCAGTCCCACCGGCGCGATGGTGTAGTCGATGGCTCAGCAAGCGGCAAAATCCAAGCAGTAGGATCGCATTCTTTGTCTCCTAATATTCGAACTTCTGCGCCTCTTGTGAATCAAACCTGCCACCAATCGCCCAAAGCCCATGTGACATGCGCAGTCGCAAAGACGGCTGCGTATTAATCATCCCGCACCCCGAAAGAGCCTGCCTCATTGGGAGGTTGTTCAACCTGAGCTGTGCAGAGGTGTAGTCGTCCGCGCAGCGGATCTTTGACTGGGTAACAGCTCTGTGGGGACCCCTAGCAGCCCGGTGGTAGAAACGGGGTTTTTCTCGATAGTAAGAAGAGAGCAGTTTGTGGCATCGGAAAAACCCAGGCTGAGGTTCGAAACCTTCGGCAGGCCCTTGCGAGGCTAATTTTCGAGCCCAGGCCTCGCTGAGGACCCCCAACCAGGCCCCAAGGAGGTCCAGGTTGCAGCCTTGCAGGCCCCGAGGCGTCCCGCGGCCCAACAACTGGCGCATGACCAACCCCAAGTTGAACGCCGCCACGTGCACCAGCAGGCGCTTGAGGAGGTTCGGGTGACGTCTCAAATGCACCCGTCGCATTCCACCCGTTTCGTACAAGTGGGCGAAGCTCCGTTCCAACTTCTCGCCCCGCTGTCGCAACAAGCTCTTCCCGCGCTCCCCTCGAATCCGCCGTCGGTTGGCATACACCGCCGCTTGCTCTTCTTTCTTCCTTCCCAGCGTCGCCGGCCCCGCTCCGGTTCCGAGCATAGGTGCGCACCTTCAAGTCCGCCAGTTCTACCAGCACGTCGTCGCCGTGGTATCCCTTCTGCGCCGTAAAAGCCACCGTCCGTAGCCTGAACTAATGACCCGACGGGTCCCGAAGTGTCGATGCAGTTCTCTTCGGCGCAGAAGCCGCAAATCTAAGTCTCCAGCCGTCAATTACTGTTGCAGGGACTACAGCTTCAATGCTCCAAGCATAGAGTCTTTCGCCCGCAAGATTTGGGTGGAATGCCGAATTGTCTTCACATACCGTACGATCGACAATCGCCAACGGCCTGTTGAAGTACTGATCGCACAATTTCTGCCGATACCAGAATTTCTGGTCCTTGTGGAACGCCCAAAAATGGAGGAAACGGATCGGAAGCATCCATTGGTGCCTCTGGGGTGCGCCGTAGGCAAATAGGGGGTCTACGGTGGGTAGCCGTCCCCCGATGGAAGCCTCCGGCAAACCGGCGAAGAAGAAGCGGGGCGGGTTCGCACCGTTTGCTTGGCTTACCGCTTCTTTGAGAGCGGCCTTGGCGTGTTGGTAGAACTCCTCAGAATTCGTCGCCATTCTGCCATGCTCTTGATGCCTCGGCAGACGATGCTTCGACTGTTGTAGGGCTTCGGGGTGCTTGTTTGTGTAAGTCTTAATCGCCCGCTTGGCAGCTCCCCGAGTACTCGAAAACCCAAACAGCGACGACCTGTCGGAGATGATTGGGTAGTATCCTACGACGATAACCACCGCCGCAGGGAACCGTTCGCCGACCTTGCGCAATTCTTTCCCCATCGGGCAGCCGCATTTCTGGTCGGTACGGTCGCGAAGTTCCGCCGTTTGCGTCCAGGGGTAAACAATACGTTCCGCACCAACATCGTTGATACAGCCCTCCATAAGTATCAAATCAGTGGTGGCCGAATCTGGCATGCTGGAGGCGCAGTCAATCTGCTGATCCACAGAGGGAACAGAGTAATCGAGGTCCCCGGCCCCGGGATCCGGATTGGGCTCGGTCGGCGGCTCCGCCGGCTGGTTCACCAGCAGGGCCGATGAGTGGGCGAATGTGTACAGTTGCACCGAGCGGTTCGTCTGTGCACTGACCCAATTGGCGACTATGTGCCTGAACGTATTGTCCTCGCGCAGCCCGTTGCCCCAGGTCACGGAGGTCCCGAATGCGATCATTTTTATCGGGGGCAGGTCCGACCTAGTCTGCGCACCAGAAGAAACAAGGGAATTGCCGGTGGCGACACACGTTTGCCCGTACGCGCTGGAGGACAGATACATTAGAAGTAAGACGAGAATAGGTGTCATCATTCGCATGGGCGTTTTGGCTGCGTTGGGGGCCCACTCCGGTACGGCCATCATTTTCTCCTCAAACCTACGGTCTTCCTGGAGTTCACCATAAAAGTGATAACCGCGCATGAAACGTGTTCTCCGACCTACTCGTTACTTGACCCACCTGAACCGCGAATTCCAATATTTTTCCGCGAGAGTTCTTGATGAGCCATGTATGTCCATCGGGGTATCTCCCTTTGCGTCGTCCCAGCCCACGAGGACCAATCGTTAGCCCAGAATGAGCAGCAAACACGCCGATCGAGTCGACATGGTGCCTCCTTAGGAGCCAATTCACGGTTCGGTTCGAATTCCACGAATCCGCGCGGTGCGGCCCATGTCGGCATGTGCTGACCCCATCCCGACGAACTGCAGGGCTCGCCGCGCCTCACCCCATTAGGCGAAATCCTTGCTCCCAAAAGGCCATCAGAGTATTGGATGGCTTGGATTGCCACCTCCTTTTCGAAAAACCGTTTCCCCGGGGCCTAATAGAGACACCTAACCGTCCGGGCGAATAGAGCGCCAGGCGATCAACACAGCGACTCTAAGGCCGACTTGCTGATAGACGTGAGCGCCTGAGTACACGAAACGATGCGACAACAGGTTGCGACTCGGACTCCGCTGGTCTAAGGACCTTCTATCGGAGTATGGCCACCCTCCTGGCCAACCAAAACTAATCGGTTAGCTATAGGTTAGAGGGTATGCTTTTACGCTGGATTAAGAATCCTGTCAAGCGCTTTTGGCGTCTTCAGAACGGCTTAATCACTTTGATAAGGGCAGAACCATGTGGATTCCCGCCTTCGCTGATTGAATGACGGTGCTGGCTCCTCCTCGATAAGCTTGGGGTTGACTGAACCAAGACTCGGGAGACGAGGAGTCGGGGATAAAGATTGTTGGACGAGTCCGCCGCAGGGTTCCACATCCGATTGCGAAACACGTCAAGCATCTGTTTCGAGTTTACCGATAGCATGTGAAATGTCCGGTTGAATTAGCAGGTGATCTGTCCGCTGTCGACGGTCAAGGGATAAGGCATTCTGCAAAAGGGAGGCGGAATGACCGATTATCCAGGGGCCGCCCGTGGAGCAGGCGATGAAGGTGCAAGAGTGATTTCGCGGGCGATGGCCAAGAGCATCACCTAGTGGCAGGCGGCTGAGATCCTGGGGATCTCGGATCGCAGTATGGGGCGCTGGAGGCAGCGCTACGAGGAGCACGACAATGACGCACTCTTCGACCGGCGCTGGGGAAAGCCGAGTCCGAAGCGGGTGCCGCTGGAGGTAGCCTGGTTCATTCTGACTCTGCCCGGACTCGCTGTCGATTGCGCCAAACGCTCCAGTGCTGCGTGTCCGCCGGTGGCGAGCGGTAACCGCTAGGAGGAGTTCCACGAGTTCGAAAAAAGTGGGGCGAACCGTTGAACGCAATCGATAGGAGTACCTAATTGGCGTAGTCGCGCGCCCTTTTTCTCTATAATCCCGCTATGGCTCTAGTTGCCTCCGAGGCATCAATGTTGGCGGACACAGGACGTTTCGCCTAAGCACTCCGAAGACGAATCGGTTTTTCGCAAAAGCTGCTGTTGACAAACGCACTCACAGCCACTTTATAATTTGGCGGGCAAGTCAGGAGGGGGATCAGGTACCCGCATCGGCTGTTCCTGTTGCGTCCGGGAAGAGAAGCCAGTTTCCCCTTTGTCTGGGTTGAAGTTTTCGAGTCGGACAAGCGGAAAACCGTAAGCAATTGAAACCCATGCCGGAGAGAGATACGAGAATGAAACTGCAGCCACTGATGCCAGCGATACTCCTGCTCGCCTCTGCCTTATTCTCCGGCAGAAACGGACATGTAACCGTGGCTAAGGTATGGGATGACTTGTGCGGCTGTGGACCCGACTTGTGTCTCAATGACCCGCGTTACGCGCCGAAGGTCGCGAAGAAGAAAGCGGACTTGAAACACCTGGGCTTCCCAGACGACCTTATCGCCTTACAGGACCGTGATGGCAAATGTGTGATGGCGATTGAACAGGCCCCGGATAGCTTGTGGATTCGGCTGGTTGCGGACAATGGTAACGATTCCAATTCCATCGAATCGAACCAACAGGACGAGGATCTTGCTGAGAAGCAGATACTCAGGCGGGGAAATCATAGCTTATTACAAGTACAACGTCAGAAAAATGTTTGCCTGCCGCGGCGAGCAGAAGGCGGAAGACCGGCCGGGTTGGGATAGTACCTTGAGTCTCAGTCGGAGCTTGGCAATCTTTTGTTCGAAGCAGACAACGCCGTTGCCTGTCAGCAGTGATAAGGCGAGCACAAATGTGAGACTCCCAAGTACTAGAAGTCGATGAAAAGAAAGGAGGTGTCCAAGCCACATGATCCAGGTATTTATTGCCAACGCAGACGTCGACGACTTGTTTGCGACGGCTACCAGCCTCAACACTTCGCAGCTATCGACGATCCTTAGTAATCAGCGAATCAACGCCGGCAGGAATGTTCCCGTTAACGTGCAGGAGGACGGAAACGGGAAGTGTCTTCTGACCATTGTAACTGCGAGAGCGGACGAAACCAGCCGCACCAAGACGTTCGCTAATCAATTCTGTAGTGCTGGCGAAACCATCTCGGTGGATGTATTCGGCGTAAGCTCCAGGCAGACGGACCCCCCGTCCGCACAGGTATCACGATTTGCTTCCGATCCTGAAACTAGTGGAAATTCGTGGCGCTCTGCATTCGAGCCCTTGGCTATTGAGAGCTTTCGTGCGAATCAATGTCGGTTGCCTCCCGACAAGTCGATTCGGTAGAAGCGAATGATCCCGGTCCCAGCGACGCGAATTCTCTCCGGCATCTCTTAAGGCTGGCAGTCACCGAGTTGGGTCGCGAGAGACACAAGGTTAACAAAGCAGTTTCGGGCAATGACTATGCCCGTCTGTCGTTATCATGTGGGTCTTCGGGCCGAAATGCGACCCGGAATCGGTCAAGTAATTTGCGCACCTCGACAGTTGAAGTGGGGGAACTGCCATTCTACATGTGGAGAATGGAACAGGTCCTTTGGTGGACTCTGAACATGCACTTTGGGTGAACCCATAAGTTCGATAGGAGGAGGGGAGCCTGCAATGACATTCAAGCTGTTTTTCTTGATTACGGTACTTTCGATGGCCGGTCCATTAGCCGCACAGGAGAGCCTGGACCAGGCACCCGATTGCGACTCAAGAGCGATAGACAATTGGAACATAGTGCAGAACGAAATGAATGGGGCCATCGCCACGGAACAAATGTCCTCCGTGATTGGAAAAGCAGTAGCCAAACGGATTCTCGCTCGTATCCCGACAATCGCTAATTGGCGCCCGCTTTTGGAGCGCCGGCAGGTCATGTGTGCAACTCTTTTCAACCAGAAGGAAGAGGGTAACGAGCTTACGTTCGAGCCAGGCGTCGACTGGAATTTCTACCTCGTTCCCAGCGGCAGGTTCGATCAAATCTTCCAAGAAGGCGTGAACCTGATGCGTGCGGACGATCAATCGAACGTCTGGAGCTGCGTACCCGGAAGCGATCCTAAGCCAAGCGACAACGGAAACGCCAGGAACTGCTTCGAGGCGGAGATTTGGCCCGAAGACATACTAAGAGAGTCATTTCCGAGCACGGAGCATGTCTCGGTTCCCTCGAACGGAACTTGCGTGTGTGTGTACGGTCCCTTTGTCACCGACTATTTGCATGGGGGACGTCCTGAGATCCATCCACTTGAGGTGCTTTGGTGGAAAGACAATGCGGCCGAGAAGTGGACCTTCGTGCAGGTGCAGGATTCGTCGGGGCGATTCGACAGCCAAGATAACTTTGTAGGGCCGTTCCCTCAGAATTGGCAGCCCTGGGCAAGCGAACGCGACGATGAAATGCGTGTGGCGATAGGACTTCCACTTCAAGCTGAGCAGCCATTCAAATTGGATGTGTTTCAAAACCATGACCTCTGCGAGAATGCCCGTCGTCCTGATCAGGAGCCCACTGCAAATTGCCAAGAAGGTCCAATCCCGGGCCCGTCACACGGCATCACCTACAAAGGTAAGACCGTTCTTAGCGTCAATGAAGTCCGGTCTCAGGAAGTAGTTTCGATCTCTCCGCATGACTTCTGTTTAGATAGGCCTAATAATCGGCTAATCGGTTATCTCGCCTTGGAAGCCAAAGTTGGGAATGGAACAGACCCTGGTTTTCAGGTGACATACGTGGGCAAGAACTTGGCTCTGCCTCCAGCCCTCCCGTCGCGCCCGTCTCCCAAACCCGCCTTTGAATTAGTTCCACAGAGCCTGCGCGTGGAGGGCACTGGCAAGGGTCTAAAAGTGACCGGTGACATAAGGGCTCGGGTCACCGGCCGAGCAACTCAACTCCGAATGATGTCAAGACAAGCTGGCAAGGAGGTGCCGTTGATCGCCCAAGAGGAATCCTACACCCTTCGGGGTCTTAATCTCCTGACTCTTGACGCCCTCCCGGTTGGCGGCTCGCTTCTGGAAAGGCCCCGGCGTGCTTTGTACCCAGACACTCAAAAGGAGAAACCAAAATCCCTCCCGAGCAATTCGTCTGACACTTCTAAAACACTGCTTGCAGGCTTTCTGCACGTTGAAGTGCCACCAGAAGTTCGACTCCAACCACATCGCATCGAGAGTCAGCGATTGTCTGTCGCGCCGGCCTATGTCCTGGCGACAGGGGGTAGACCGCAGCCGGAGGATGAGGTTTTCGTTACCGACCAACTTAATCAAAATCTCGCCATGATCCAGGAGGCACCATCGTCTGCTGACCGAATCACTTTCGACGAACCCGTTTTCAAGGGGACTGACTGCGGCTCTGTCGAGCACGTCGACTGTGAACACGGAAGCGCTGTCCAGCCGATACGACATCAGATAACAGGCGAATCGCACCCTGACATCTGGGTCGACTATCAAGGTGTAGAAGGCGACCCGCCTAGAGCTTCAGTGGACATATCATGGCCCACGTTCACCCCCGACCACCTTTACAGATTGGTTGTAACGGTCGGGTTTCACGGCCCGTTTGCGGACCAGGACTCTGCGATAGTCAGCGAGTTTTGGAGTGATGGCATTCCACTCCAAGATATAACCGATGAACAGATCGAGAACCTGATCACTACGGTTGCCCAATTCGCTCACGTTGACCCGGGTCTCCTTAAGGAACCCGTATATGATTCCGCCGACCTGCTTTTTTCGATCAACAACGCGAGTTACCGACGTGCGAATATGCTCAGGATGGCCGCCGCAATTTTCGCTCGGGACTCTAATTCAATCGACCCGGATCAATTGGAAGTACTGGTCAGGGCCGCGCGCACGCTCGCTGGGGAACATGGAAACTAAGACCGAATTTCACTTCGGGTTCACCTTCTACTTCTCTGGGGACGACGACTACAGAGGGGCTACAGAGCATGGGGTTTTGATTTGTTATGCGCGAGAATCTCCTGAGGACCATGCAAGTCTTCGCCATCGTCTACTGTTTGCTTGGGGCTATAGCTTGTAATCATGGCAAAACACTGGTGATTGGTGGGTATCCGCTGAAGCCCCTTCGAACTCCTGATCGCTTTATCGCGGGAGCCGGAAGGGCAGAGATCACGCCTTATCACGGAGTTCCGATGGGAGGTCACGGCCCAGGAGGCCGCATTGCTCGCGGTACCTGGATGCCGCTCTATGCGCGGGCCTTCTATTTTCAAGACGTCCAAGGTCGAGCCGTCGCCATGGTTTCGTGCGACCTCTTTGCGGTTTCCGCCGGGTTGCGTGCAGAGGTACTCAGACTCGTGAACGAACATGAACGCCTGGAGCCGAGCGGGTTGATTCTCTCAGCGACCCATACTCATCATGGCCCCGCTGCTTTCCTATCTTCAGAGGCCTACAACGAATTCGGTGGTCCGCTTCCCGGTTTTGACAGGGACCTTTTTGAGTTTTTGGCTGCGCGGATTGCTTGGGCTGTTACGCAGGCAATTACCGACGCAAGAGACCACGGCGGCGAGGAACACGAAGTCGCATTGTATTCGGGCTACGCAGTGGGAATCCAGCGCAACCGAGCCATCGCCCCTTTTTTTCTGAATGACCCGTCGGTGGTCCAGCAAATCCACAATGCGAGCTATGCGGCCGGGACGCGCTGCCCGGATGGTTCTGGCGAGAACTGCCCGCGGTACTTCGCTACAGATCCCAGTTTACGGGTACTTGAAATTCTGCGCGCTGGGAAGCGCCGGGGGCTTTTGGTTTTTTACGCGATACATCCCACGGCCATGAAGCATGACAACGAGTTGTATTCACCCGATTTGACTGGCTTCGCGATGAGGTCGCTCGAGCCTGCAGAGAGCGACGTCGTCGCGGGCTTCTTCAATGGCGCAGAAGGTGATGTTTCCCCCGATTGGGATCGGCAAGATCGCGAGGACGTATTGTATTTCGGCGGAGCCTTGGCGGGTGCGGTGAGAAAGCTCCTTTCGACTGCTCCAGCGCAACGGAGCAAGCTGGTCGGCATCAGTACGTCCTGGACTCATGCGCGTCAGAACAGCGCCGAATGGAAACAGGCGGGTTTCGCTATAAAGCCTGTACCGGGAGCCGGTGAGGTAGGGGGAGCGGAGGACGGCCGGACCGTGTTTTACAACCTAGGGTTTCGCGGCGAGGCACGCAAATCCGCCGATCAAGCCACGCCCGAACAGGGCGTAAAGGAACCGGGACTCGGTGTACCGCTCAAAGCCCTCTTGGATGCTTTCGGGTTGAGGGGCGCCAAGCCTGCCTTAGGACTGCTTGGCGTGTGGAATCTGCCGAATGCAAACAGTTTTCCCATGGAGTTCCCGGTCGCTCGTGTCACGCTGGCGCCGGTGGCGAGCTTTGCAGCGATCCCTGTGGAGGCGACGACCGCTGTAGGCCGACTGATCTGTCAATCCTTGGGACCGGGTACCATCCTCATAGGCTTGAGCAACGAATACTTCGGCTACACTGCCTCTGCCAAAGAATACGATCTGCAGCAGTACGAAGCGGGCTCCACTGAGCTCGGCCCCCGCGAGGCGGAGGGTATAGTGACATTGCTGAAGTCGGCGAAGGCCGAAACGGCCGGAGATTCCGTTCCCCAACAGAGTTTCATGCCGGGCATGTCACGTTCGTTCGGGCCGGAACTCACGCTCCTTCGCGTTCCGCGAAATATGGTGGATGACGACCTGCAACCTGTGGTTCCGCTCAGGTTGAAACGCCTGGAGTCGCGCATTCCCCGGTTCACGTGGACTGAAAACTCTTCCGGCGATAAACACCCGGACCGGCGTCATGTCAGTCTGTACGCGAAAACGGCAAATCAAGCTTCATACAGCTTGCTAAACGAGGATCGCAGATCAACTGATTTCATAACGGTGGTGGATGGCGCTTCGCACGCGACGCGCACTTATACCGTGCTGTGGATGCCCCCGGACAGGGAAGGCGGCTCGACTTCCTACTACTTCAGCGTCGAAACGGGCGACGGTCCGAGCGTTTGTTCGCTGCCCTTCAGGCTCGACTCGCTAAAGGCGCAAGCTCCGGTCCCCTCTGAGCCGCCGGCGAGTTCCTGTCCGCCAAAGTGAAAGCCAGTTCGGCGCCCCTAAGGGAATAGACCGGCCTTTGCCCACCTGGCAACTCGGCAGGACGCGCGAAGGCTCGGCTCGATGCGGTGATACACGGTGAAGGACTAGCTGGGGTCGCAGCCTGCGGCGAGGGGCTCTCGGAACAATTGTCACAGGCGTCTTAGCTCGTGTGCTGGCCATA
>DATJWZ010000583.1:0-1136 GCA_035500795.1 Candidatus Eiseniibacteriota bacterium
AATCCATTCGAAGTCGAATTCGTCACCATCTCCAGCATCATCGACAAGCTTCGCGCCAAGGCACAGAAGACGCCCCCAGGCTTCTGGATCGATGGCTACTTCTTTGACGACACTAAGGTCAAAGACAACCGCCAACTCAACGTTCACGATCTCGACCAGGTCTCAACTGGACATCCCGTCTGCGTGCATCATCGGGGGGGCCACACCTCTTTCTACAACAGCAAAGCATTGGAACTCGCCGGAATCAGCAAGAACACTCCCAATCCAATGGGCGGAACCTACGACCGCGACGCCAATGGCGAACTGAACGGTCGAGTCACGGACCGGGCGAATGACTTATTCAAGAATGTCGGCAAGCGCGAAACCTTCACGCCAGAACAGAAGGAACAGCGCGATCGTGACGGGCTGGCATATATCTCGAAACAATTCGTGCGCTACGGCTTGACCAGCGTGCACCACGAGGGCGGAGACTTGTTCTCTCTCCAGCAGGTGCGGGCGCGCGGCGAACTGCTGCATCGCGTCAGCTACGAAACCAGTGGAGAGCTTCTAGAATCGATGATCAAGAACGGCATCAGCACCGGGCTCGGCGATGAATGGATTCGCTTCGGCGCCACAGCCGAGCACACCGTCGATGGTTCTTTCTCCGAACGCACGATGGCCCTGAGCCGGCCATACGAGGGCACGAATCCTCCTTACAGCGGGAACATCACGCAAACTCAGGACGATCTTAACGCGTGGGTTGAACGTGTCCAGCGCGCGGGCATTCAGCCCAACTGCCATGCCAATGGAGATGTTGCCATCGACATGGTGCTGAAGGCTTATGAGCGGGCACAGCAAGTCGTTCCCCGGCCTGACGTGCGCCCAAAGATCACACATTGCACTTTGATCAATGACGATATCCTGCGCCGCATGAAAGCGCTTGGCGCAGTCCCAGCACCATTCACCAGCTATGCGTATTACAACGCTGACAAGTTCCACTTCTACGGCGAAGAGCGGATGAAACATTGCATGGCATACCGCTCCTTCTTTGATAACGGAATCCGGGCAGCGGCCGGTTCAGACTTCAGCCCTGGCCCCTTCGCCCCGCTGATGGGCATCCAAGGCATGGTCACGCGCACCGGCTGGAATGGAGAAAC
>DATJWZ010000584.1:0-1311 GCA_035500795.1 Candidatus Eiseniibacteriota bacterium
GACGTGCCGAAGGACCCATCGACAAGGGGATACACTGCTGTCGCGGGATTGGAATCGTAACCTCCGGCTGAAACGGGAGCGAAAAGTGCAGGATCCAGACTCGTGCCCTCGTTGGCAATGAACGAGGGACTCATCCAGTAAAGGTTGGAATAGCCTTCCGACAAATTCTGAGCGTTCGACTGTCGGTTGTTGTGAATCAGCCGCCAATTGGTGCCGAATTGGATCGTGTGATGTCCTTTGGTCCAGGAAACGTCATCGATAAAGTTGTTTACCGGTACATTCACGAGGACCGTAGGAGTCAGACCCTGGACATCACTCAATCCACGCAGGCGATTGAAAGGTTGATCGTTGAGCCCTGATTGGCCGATTCCCTGCCGGATATACGCGTAGCGGAAGTTATTGATGAGGGTTGGCTTGAGGAGCGCGGTATAGCCGCCCGCGATTCCTTTGCTATTGTCCGTGTTGAATTGATTCGCGGGCAAGCCCGGATATTGCGGAGGCAAAGACTCGTGGTCGTTCTGCAGGTTGCCACGAACAAAGAGTGAGTGATTACCGTTGGGGGTGATTTTGTAGTCTAGTTTCAAGATGTATGTGTCGTGCTTTACCGGATCGTTACCGGGGAACGTGAAAGACCCAGAGTTGAGGCCATCTCCGCCGCCACTTGTACCGTTGGGAAGCGGCAAAGTGGGGCTTGACCACATGGAAAGGATGTTAGGGTTTGGCCCAGGTCCCCATGAACAGGTTCCGGCATCGGAGCAACCCTGGTCCAAGTTCGTAACTCCGGTCGGGGTAAGCGTGGCTACTAGGAACGGTGCATACGTTGCACTGCTGGAAACCGACAAATTGGCATTGCTGTGCCCATCGACGCAGTTTGGATCACTAGAATTGCAAAGATATTTCAACTGCCCGGCCCGCATGCTGGCACTTGGCACGACCCGGCTGACCTGCACCTGATCCGCCGTGCGCTGGCCTTCATAAGCACCGAAGAAGAAAAGCCGGTCTTTCTTGATCGGCCCTCCGATTGTTCCGCCGAATGTATTACGCAGAATGTGTTGCGGCACATTAGGAAGCCCATTTCGAAGCTCCGCTTGCTTGTTGAACCAGTCGTTGGCCACGCCGATCGTGGGACGATGATATTCATAGACCGAACCGTGGAAGCTGTTGGTTCCGCTCTTCGTCACCAGGTTTACTTGGGCTCCTGAGGACCGGCCGGAAGCAGCGTCGTAGTTGCTGGTGGTTACTCTGAACTCCTGCAAAGAATCGAGCGTGGCGCGCATGGCGCCGGTGAAAGCAAATCCGTTCAGTTGATCG
>DATJWZ010000585.1:0-1528 GCA_035500795.1 Candidatus Eiseniibacteriota bacterium
CAGGTGTAGCCGAGAATGTACTGGCGGATGTCCCCCTCTGCAGGTGGCTGATAACAGGTCTTGCCGATGACCACCCCCAGTTCACCTTCATAGTCGACGCGCTGTGAGAGCTTGGGACGGCGCACTGTGGCTCCCGGCGACAGCAGCGCTGATGTCGCCTTCAGGAAAATCAATGGCTCCTTGGGAACTTCGTTGCCGAGTTCCGCGGCGTGCTCGCGATAGTTGCGGCCGATGCAGACGATTTTCGAAGGCCGGACTGGCGGCAGCAGCACAGCTTCGTCCAAGGAAATCGGATCGATGCGGCGGGAGCGCAGACTTTCTACATCGCCGTCAGCTTCCTCGGGTGGCGTGAGTAGAATGCGAACGATCGCGTCGCGTCCGGCCATCGACTCCACAAGTCCGTAATGCACCTCTCCATTCAGTTGAAACCGGCAGTATTTCATCGCTTTCTATCTAAACATATTTTCGGGCTTAAAACTGGCGGTGATCTCGTCCTGGACTGAACGCGTTGTTACGGTGTGGACTCAGTTGCTACCTCGGAGCGGGCGCTCTCATTACCGCGCAGATCGACCGAAGAAACAGAATAAGAGTATTGTTTGCCGGGTTCGACGGTAGCATCGCGGTATGCAGGCGTTCGGACAAGTTCCGAGTTCAGCTTCACTGGAGTGGCGTCATGCTCGTTGCGATACACGTTGTATCCGGCAAGATCAGCATCGGTGACGGGAGCCCATATCAAGTCGATGAATGGCTTCTGTCCGGGGCCGGAAAAGACCGCTTGCAAGCCCGAGGGAACAGCCGGAGGAAAAACGTCGTCGGCAAAAACTTTTACGTCAGGAGTGTCGTCACCCTCGATCTGAATCGGAGGACGGTTTGGTTGTTCCAGAACAGTCACCGTTTCTGCGCGATAAGTGTAGGTTTTCTCCCACTCGAAGGTCGTATCGGGCAAGGAATAATTGTGCTGACCGCTGACGCCGACTTCGCCGATCATTGAACGTTCTGAGGTCCCGATTGCAGTGCGGTAGACGCGGTACACGTAACGCAGATTGTTTTCTGAAACAGGCTCGATTGGCGTCGTCCAATGAAGGACAATTCCCTGGCTTGTCACTTGTGCTTGAAAGTCCTGCGGAGGCGGGAGCGTACGGGCAAGTGGCACCTTTACGCGATTCGAGATTCCGGCACCTCGCCCTGCCTTATTCAAGACCTCCACCGCATATGTGACGAACGCGCCGGGCGAGTCGCTCTGGATGGTCTCGGGAAGCGTATCGACATACGTAGCTTCAGGTCTCTGTTTCGTCGAAACCGCTTTAGGCACGACCTGGGACTCAGTTTTTCCTACCGGAGTTCCGCACTGGTTCAGATCATCGACGCTACGGCAGATCAAAGTTGGACCCAGTTCGCGAAGCGTCTGGCGGTCAGTGGTAGTGGCGGGAAGCGTCCAGGTGAGATTCACTCGGTCGCCTTTGCGCGATGCGCGTAGGTCGGTTGGTGCGGTTGGAAGGTTAAGAGAGGGCGGTTGCGGCGGTCCCAT
>DATJWZ010000586.1:0-1405 GCA_035500795.1 Candidatus Eiseniibacteriota bacterium
GAAGCAAGAATTGTCCGGCAGGCGGCGGACTGGGCAGTAGCGGCGCAACAGGTTTTTCCAAAACGCACTCCATTCGGAACTTTTCCGGCGAGTTGTAATCTTCGCGGTATCGGGCGCGACCTTGGTTTCCCTGCTTTGCGAAAGTTGGTTGTGAAAATTAGAGCGTGTTTTGTGCTGCGTTCTGTCTGCGCGTTATGCGGTCGGATTGCAGTCTGCCGGACGACGCGTCATCGGCCGCATCGCCCGTTAAGGTTTTGCACAGGTGGGTGAGTGGTTAAAGCCGACAGACTGTAAATCTGTTCCTCCTAGCGAGGTACGGAGGTTCGAATCCTCCCCTGTGCACCAGAGTTGAGCCGCTTAGCCGACGTGAGCCGGCTGGCGAAATCCTGAGCGACGTTTGCGAAGGATCTTGCAGTAGCTGATATGAATCGCCTTACGGTAGCTTTGATCGCCTACGCCGTGCTTGGAGTGCTGGCGTGGTTGACGATCAGCGACGTGCGAATTCGAGCCGTGCCGCTGGGGATTCTGGTGCTGTTCGCGCTGAAGTCGGTGTTGCGGCGGAATGAAGTGATGCATCCCGACGGCGAGCAGGACGCGGACGAGGCTGAGAGCTGAGTTTCGAGCCGATGTAGCTCAGTTGGTAGAGCACTCCCTTGGTAAGGGAGAGGTCACCAGTTCAATCCTGGTCATCGGCTCCAGATTTAGGTTTTGCTGGAGGCTGACAGCTGATCGCTGACAGCTGGGTTTAGGGCGGGAGTAACTCAGTGGTAGAGTCACAGCCTTCCAAGCTGTTGGTCGCGGGTTCGATTCCCGTCTCCCGCTCCAGAGATTAAGGTTCGCGGGCGAGGCCGCGCCACACGAGCAGAGCAATGGGTTTCGAACAGGCTGCCATCAAGGTTGAGAAGACGCAGGAGTACTCGAGGCTGCAAGCCGCCATCGAGCAGGCGTTCCTGCCGAACAAGGTCGAAAGATTCCTGAAGCAGATGGATCGCAAGGGAATCCGGATTCGCGATTTTGACGGATTGCTGGCACAGCGGGTGCTCGACGGCGATACGGCGCAGAACTCGCAGCAGCTATATCAGTCGCTGAGTCTATCGGACCAGGCTCTGATGCGTGAGTTCTTCCTCTCGAAGATCGAAGAGGTCGACACCGCGCTGCGGCATAAATTTAAGAAGCTGTATCAGTACTACTGATCGATTAACTGAGAGCTGAAGGCTGAGAGCTGACCACTCGAGCTAGAAGCTAGGAGCTAGAGGCTGCAATCATGGCGAAAGAGAAATTTGAGCGTAATAAGCCGCACTGCAACGTAGGGACGATTGGACACATTGATCATGGCAAGACGACGTTGACGGCGGCGATCACGAAGGTATTGTCGAAGCACAATCCGTCGATCAAGTTCCGGTCG
>DATJWZ010000587.1:0-1234 GCA_035500795.1 Candidatus Eiseniibacteriota bacterium
CCGCGCCGGCATATCACTCCATTGCAACCCCAGCGAAACCTAAGCGCGTAGCTCTCGTTCTTGCCGGAAAGCCGCAGGATTGGTACGACATTGGACCACCGCTGAGGGGGGTCGGCACTCTGCCTGTAATTCTCCGGTCGATTTTGGGAATTCAGCGGGCGGGAGCGACTCGAATCATAGTCTGCGTGCACCCGGCCGACGCGTCGACCTTGCGCTACACTCTCGACGCCACCGATCGTCTTCCACGATCAGTCGAGTGGCTCGAGGTCGCACCAAGTGCCGGCAACCTGGCGTCAATACTGGGGCAATTCGCTTATGAAGCTGAACAAGAGAGTCTGTTGGTGATCGCCGCTGACACGGCGTACTATCCAGGACTGCTCCGGGATGCGATGGCGTGCGATGGAAGTGAGGCGGTCGCCTTTACATCTGGCGGTGTGCCGATCGGGATCTGGAGCTTGCCTCCTGCGATCGCGGCGAGAATAGCGGATCAATGGGAACAGGCCGGAGGCCCCGATGATATTTACCCGTGGCTGACCGAAATCTCCAGCCAGCGTTTGGAGGTGCAAGAGGACCGCTGGCAGCCTGTGATCACGCTGGCTGATCAGGTTGCCGCCGAGAGGAAACTTAACCGCTGGCTGACAAAGCCCACCGACGGCATCTTCGCCAAACTAAATCGCAGAATCTCGGTCCCCATTAGTCGTCAGCTCATAAAGTGGCCGATCACGCCGAACATGGTCAGCATATTTACTTTGGGAGTGGGGTTCGCATCGGGCGTCTACTTCGCCATGGGAGGGTACTGGAATACGCTATTGGCAGCACTACTTTCCTTGTGGGCCAGCATCCTGGATGGTTGCGACGGAGAGGTGGCACGCCTGAAGCTTCTGGAGTCGGACTTTGGCTGCTGGCTGGAGACAGTTTGCGACTACCTTTATTATCTCTTCATATTTTCTGGAATGGCCATAGGCCTGATAAGAACTGCAGGGCCGAAGTTCGTGGTTTGGGCTGCATTGCTTTTGTTCGGGGCGATCGCCACATTCCTGGTTACAGGATTCGGACGGCATCGACTTGCGCGTGGACGGCCTGAACAGTATCTGGCAATCTGGCAGGGGCAAGCTGAGAAGAGGCGCGAGAACCTGATTCTCAGACTAGGACGTCAGACAGAGTTCATGATCCGGCGGTGCTTCCTGCCTTGGGCCATTCTGGGGTTTGCAATCCTGGGATTGACGAATGCAGT
>DATJWZ010000588.1:0-20337 GCA_035500795.1 Candidatus Eiseniibacteriota bacterium
GATATGCCGAGGGAAACGCAACTTCATAACCGGTGAGGGCGCGGAGAAAATCCGCAAAGGTCACTCAGAAAAGCGGCGCGCTGCGCGGTTCTTGCGTGTTACTCTGATAATTCCGGCTACATCAAGCTGTCGCCTTCCAACCGGCATTCTCCGGATCCTGAAATCGAGGTATGAACTTGCACAGTGTACTTAGGGCTTCCCGCATCGTTTTGATCGGTCTTGTTTTGTGTTGCGCCGTTTCTGTTGCCGCGTTTGCACAGGGCACGCGTTCATGGGAGCAGTCGAAGTTTGACGATCTGGAGAAGGGCACGGCTTCAGGAGTGGCGATCCGAAATGCGGGCGGGTTGGAACTCGCGCCTTCGTTCAAGCTGCTGTACGCGACGCCTTCCACTTACATTTGGGCAGTGGCTGCAGATGATGTTGGAAATGTTTATGCCGCGGCTGGTTCTCCAGCGCGCGTGTACCGCATCACTCCCGATGGCAAGTCAAGCATCATCTTCCAGCCGCAGGAACTTCAGGTGCAGGCGCTCAAGGTGGGGCCGGGAGGAGTAATCTACGCGGCCACAGCGCCCGACGGCAAGGTGTACAAGATCGAGCACACCGGTTCCAAGAAGGAGGAGAAGAAGGCAGAGAGCCAGTCTGGCGACGTCCAGAAAGATGCAAAGCCGGCGGTCGATGCCTCGTGGAGTTCGTCTGAATATTTTGCGCCGGCTACGAAATACATCTGGGATCTGGCCCTCGATAAGGCCGGAAATCTGTACATTGCGACCGGTGATCATGGGGAAATTTACAAGGTCACGGCGAAAGGCGAGCACTCGGTTTTCTTCAAGAGCGATGAAACGCATATTCGGGTTCTGGCAGTTGACGCGCAAGGAAATTTAATCGCAGGTACCGATGGCAGCGGGCTTGTGTACCGGATTTCACCGGCGGGTGAAGGGTTCGTGCTCTACAGCGCCCCCAAGAAGGAAATTACGGCGCTCGCGCTGGATCGTAATGGCAATATCTATGCGGCGGGGGTGGGAGAGAAGCGCGCGGCATCCGGGATCGCGTCTGCGTCGTCGATGCTAATGAGCTTGCAATCGAATCCCGCACCGGGGACGACTCCCGGTGGGGCCGGATCGACGCCTGGTCCCGCCGTCGTACCGATCGCGAGTTTTCCGTCGCCCGGCGGCGGGCTCACTGGGGGATCTGACGTATACCGCATTGCGACGGACGGTTCGCCGACACGGATCTGGTCATCGCACGAGGACATTGTCTACACCCTTGCTTTCGATTCTCATGGCCAGATGCTGGCTGGAACCGGGAACCGCGGCCATATCTTCGCGATCGAAGGGGCGGACCAGTTCTCGGACCTTCTAAAGTCGCCGGCATCGCAGGTCACGGGATTTGCGCAGGCTCCAGGCGGAGCGTTGTATGCGGCTACCAGCAATCTGGGGAAAGTTTTTGTGCTCGGTCCGGGGCCTGAGAGCCATGGCTCGTATGAAAGCGACGTATTTGATGCCAAGATATTTTCGCGATGGGGACGCGCCGAATTCCGCGGCACAGGCAATGTGGAACTCCTGGCGCGGAGCGGTAATGTAGATAATCCCGACCGCAATTGGAGCGCATGGAAGCCCGTTGATCTCGGCAAGGGCGCGGAGATGGGAGTTCCTGCCGCCCGCTATGCGCAGTGGAAGGCGGTGCTGCACGCGGGAGGTGCGAAGCCATCGGTCGATTCGGTGACGTTGAATTATCTATCGCGCAACGTCGCCCCAGAAATTGAAGACGTGTCGGTGCAACTGGCGGTGCGGTATCAGCCGATTGGCAAGTCGTCGGGGCTGAATCTGGGAACGGATATCAGCGGTTCTTCGGGCGCGCACTTTGATTCGCCTGTCCCGAGTACTCATGATCGTGACGCCATCGGGGTGAAATGGAATGCCCACGATGACAATGACGACCAGCTTGTGTATTCCGTCTACTACCGTGGCGACGGGGAGTCGCGGTGGCTGCTGCTGAAGGACAACATCACCGATAAGGCGTATTCCTTCGACGCGAGCTTGCTGCCTGATGGCGGATACACGATCAAGGTTGTCGCGTCGGATGCGCTGTCGCACTCTCCGGGGGATGCGTTGACTACGTCTCGCGAGAGCCGGCGGTTTGAAGTCGACACTACGCCTCCACGGATCGAGAATTTGACAGCATCGCTGGAAGGTACGCAGATTCATGTGCGCCTTCGTGCCGAGGATGGATTCTCAGCGATCAAACGCGCGGAATACTCTGTCGACGCTGGCGACTGGAAGTACGTCGAGCCTGTCGGGCAGCTTTCGGATTCAGTGAGCGAAGATTACGATTTCAAAGTTCCGCTGGAAGCGGCCAAGGATGCGGCGTCGGAGCATGTGGTAGTCGTGCGCGTGTATGACAAGTACGACAACATGGGCGCGGCGAAGACCGTACTCAGGGGTAAGTAGCGTGGAGTCCAGCAGCAAGGACCTTTCGAATCAGGACATGTCCTAACGACAGCTTTAGCCGCATCAAGGCCTTGGCGACAATGGAGGTATGTATCGCTCCTATTCCGCGAAGAGGCTCTTTTCCCCCAACATTGTCCTTCTATCACTCTTGATCTTAGTGGGCTGCGGTGGATCGTCAAAAACGATGGTGAGTTCCGGCGGATCGGTTGGGTCTAGCTCGGGAACTTCGGGAAGCAACAGCGGGACAGGCGGCGGCAATCTCTCCTGCAATGTGATGTCTACGGGACAGGGCTCCAGCCTGAATGGCTTTGTTCCTTTTACAAGCAGCAATTTGTGGAATACAGATATCTCGTCTGCGCCGGTCGATCCGAATTCGAATGCGATCATGACGAACTGGGTCGGTTCGGTGAATATTCATCCAGATTGGGGCAATGATCCAACCTACGGCATCCCGTATGTGGTCGTAGACGGCAAGCAGCCATTGGTGAATGTCAATCTGGATGCTTACGGGGACGAGAGCGATCCGGGGCCGATGCCGGTTCCTCCGAACGCTCCGATCGAAGGCGGATCGTCGAGTACTGGCGATCGCCATGTGCTCGTTCTCGATAACGGCAATTGTTTTCTGTACGAACTCTACAATTCGTCGGTGAACTCCGATGGAAGCTGGAATGCCGACTCGACTGCCGTGTGGGATTTGTTGAGTGATGAGCAGCGGCCCTATACGTGGACGTCGGCGGATGCCGCAGGTTTGCCGATTTTTCCCGGACTCGTGCGTTACGACGAAGTTGCCTCCGGCAAAATTCAACACGCGTTTCGTTTCACGCTGCCGAAGACTAGAGCGGCATTTACTCCTCCTGCGTCACACTATGCGGGAAACACTGGCGATTCAACGGCACCTCCGATGGGGATGCGGTTGCGCTTGAAATCGAGCTTCAACATTTCGGGATTCTCGTCGCAGATGCAGGTCATTTTGAAGGCTATGCAGCACTACGGGATGATCCTGGCGGACAACGGAAGCTCTCTATTTGTCACTGGCGTGTCTGACAGCCGGTGGGGATCGGATCTCGATTCGTTGAAAACTGTTCCGGCGTCGGCCTTTGAGGTGGTAAAGATGGATCCGGTGTATACCGGATCGAACTATCCGACCGGGCCGTCGCCAGTCATCAGCAGTTTTACGGCTTCGGCAGCTCACGTAGCGTCAAACGGAACCGTAATTTTGAGTTGGACAGTCAGCGGAGCGGACTATGTGATTGTTTCGCCTGGTCCCGGAGCCGTTCGAAATACGAATGTGACTGTGCAGCCCACCTCGACCACCACCTATACGCTGTACGCGACCAATCAATATGGGCGCACGACCGCGACGGTTACAGTCAATGTGCCATAACTACTCGGCTGCCAGATACGCATATCGCAAGATAAAGAGTGCGGTTAGGATCCAGATCACCGGGCTGACTTCTTTGAACCTGCCCGCCGCAACTTTCACGAGCGTGTAGGAAATCAATCCCAGGCTCAAACCGGTTGCAATGCTGAATGTCAGCGGCGTCGCGAGCAGGGTCACAAATGCCGGAATTGCTTCGGTGAAATCGGGCCAGCGTACGCGGCCGATTGACTCTGTCATCAAGGCTCCGACGATGATTAACGCGGGGGCCGTGGCGTATCCGGGAATAGCCGCTGCCAGCGGGGCGAAGAATGCGGCGAGCAAAAACAACCCAGCCACGACGATGTTGCTCAAGCCTGTTCTGGCGCCGGCGGCTACTCCGGCGGCGCTCTCGATATAGCTTGTGACCGTAGACGTACCTGTCAGTGCTCCGAAAATCGTACCCACTGCGTCAGAAATCAAGGCGCGCCCCACGCGCGGAATCTTGCCGTCCTTCACAAATCCGCCTTGCTCGCATACACCGACCAACGTTCCGACATTGTCGAACAGGTCGACGAAAAGGAAGACGAAAACAATTTCGAGAAGGCCGAGATGAAGGGCGCCACACAAGTCGAGTTGCAGCCATGTGGCCGAGGGATGCGGCAGAGAAAAGATTGAAGCCGGCCAAGTCGACATTCCTCGCAGGATGCCGATCAGTGTCGTTGCGAGCACTCCGATCAAGATGGCTCCCGTGATCTTTCGAGTCATCAGGATCAGGATGAGTGCGAGTCCTACAAGTGCGAGTTGCGCTTCGTGATTGGCAAAACTGCCGAGACTCACGAAGGTTGCTGGATTTGCGACAACCAGGTTCGCATTGCGCAGACCGACGAAGGCGATGAACATGCCGATGCCTCCGGCGGTGGAGTGCTTCAGGCACTCGGGGATGCCGTTGACGATCTGCTCCCGGATGCGGGTCACTGTCAGAATCAGGAAGAAAACGCCCGAGAAGAAGATCACGCCCAGCGCGGTTCGCCACGGTACGTGCATACCCAGGCAGACCGAGTAGGTGAAGTAGGCGTTTAACGACATGCCGGGAGCGAGGGCGATGGGATAGTTCGCGTAGAGTCCCATCACGAGCGTTGCTGCCGCGGAGGAGATGCAGGTGGCGAAGACCACGCCTTCGACCGGCATTCCAGCTTTCGAGAGAATTTGCGGATTCACCACGACGATATACGCCATGGTGATGAATGTGGTCAGTCCGCCGAGGAACTCCGCGCGGATGGTTGTCTGATTCTCTTTAAGGTGGAAGTAGCGTTCGATCAAGCCGGGGCCTTTGTTTGGCGGAAATGAAAGCGACATTCTACGGCATTGGAAGGACGGCGCTCCGATAAGAGTTATTTCTAAGCTGGATCAGCGGTCACAGCGGTCTCTACGCCGGTTGCGATCGTGTGCAGCGGTCCGGCGTTCCGTAGTTCAGGGAACCACCACGCCCACAGCACGATTACAACAAGTGTTCCGATTCCGCCGAGAACTACGGCTGGAACGGTGCCGAACCATTGCGCGGTGACGCCGGACTCGAATTGTCCAAATTCGTTTGACGTGCCGATGAAGATCATGTCGACGGCGGTGACACGGCCTCGCATTTCGTCCGGCGTAGCGAGTTGCGTCAGTGTGGCGCGAATGATGACGCTGATCATGTCGCTTGCGCCGAGCAGGAATAAGGAAATCAGAGAGAGTGTCATGCTTCGCGAGATTCCGAAGATGATGGTGAAGACGCCAAACCCGGCGACGGCCCAGAGCAGGGTCGGGCCGGACTTGCCACGCATGGGCCAATGCGCCAGAAAGACAGCCATCACGGCGGCGCCGACTCCTGGTGCAGTCCGTAGAAGTCCGAGTCCCCAGGGGCCGGTGTGCAGAATCTCTCGTGCATAAACTGGGAGCAGTGCGACGGCTCCGCCTAGTAAGACCGCGAACAGATCGAGCGAGATCGCGCCCAGGATTAGTTTCTTGTTCCAGATATAGTGCAGTCCGGCAAAGACCGTCTTCAAACTCATCGGTTCGCGAGGGCGGGGTTTGACCTCGGGACGAATACGGAACGATGAGATGGTCGCTCCGATTGCCGTGACCATTGCAATGGCGTAGACCGTTTCTGGGCCGTGGAACGCAGCGTAGACGATTCCGCCGAAGGATGGGCCGAGGATCGTGGCGGCCTGGAAGATGCTGGCATTCCAGGCCACGGCGTTCGGGAAATGTTCCTGAGGGACGAGTTGCGGAAGGATGGCGCGACTCGCGGTGCTGTTAAAGGAACGTACGATTCCGATCAGCACCAGCACCACGTAGATCAATTGAATCGAGGGCGCGCGCATTGTCAGCAGGAGGAGCAGGGCGAAGCAGACTCCGTAACCTGCATAACAGGCGGAGAGCACGTGCCGCCGCTCAAAGCGGTCCGATGTATGCCCTGATATTGGGAACAGAAGAATTGCCGGAAGAAATTGCGCGAGGCCGACGTACCCGAGATCGAGCGGCCGCTTGGTGATCTCGTAAACCTGCCATCCGACGGCGACTGCCTGCATTTCGACCGCGGCAACGATCAGGAAGCGCGCGACCTGGAACAGGACAAATCCGGGATGTGTGAAGGCGACACGTCCCCCGCTGGGATCGGCGTTCGAAGGCATGGACTTCTAATTTGACACAGAAAGCTGAGGATGCGCACTTTTGGGATTATTTGGTGAGAACTACGTCTTTTCTGAAACGAGAAACACGATAAGCCCCGCTAGTAATACCAGCGCTCCCATGGTGGGAATGAGAACCACGAGGCTCCAATCGAGATGGTTCAGGATCGGCGAAAGGCGAATGAAGTTTGGAGTCAGATCAGAAAACCACGAGGCCCATCGGAGCCCGTGATGGTATTGAGAGACGACAAAACCGACCGCGGCGACCAGGCTGATCGCCCAGGCGAAGAGCTGTGCAATCGTCACGGGCGCGCTGACTCGGTCGTCGGCAGCACGGCGCATTCGCAGCTGTGCACGCCACCAGATGAGACCAGCAGGAAGATCTGAATCGCTCGGTGAATAGCGTCGGGCTGTTTGGAAAGTCTCAGTCAACAGGACCAGATCATTGCAGGAATCACATTGGTCAACGTGGTCGCGCAATTCGGGCGTACAGCCGGCAGGCCAGTGCCCGCTCTTCAAAGCGGCCTGAATTTCCTTTTCGTAGCTACAGGTGCGGAAGGTCATGCGCGGCTCCGATCCGTTGGGGTTTGCTGGCGTAACAAGCGAGCCATCTTGCGGCGCGCGCGAAACAGCAGTAGACGAATACTTGCTGTCCCGAGCCCCATGATCTCGGCGATTTCACGGTGGGAATAACCTTCGGCGTGGGCCAGCCAGAGGAGTTGGCGATCGCGAGGGCGTATTTGGGCCATGGCGGGATCAAGAGACACCTGAAGGTCTACCTGAGCCGATAAATCCGGCGCCGCTAGAAGTGCTGCGGGGATATCTTCGAGGACTCCGAGCTTTGGCTTCCGCCAATGGTCCTTCAGAAGATTGGTGGCGATGCGGAAAAGGTAGCGTCGAAAGTTAACCTCGCCGCCCTCGGGCTGCGAGGCGCACAGGAATCGGAGGTAGCTCTCTTGCAGAAGATCATCTGCCAGCGCCGCATTTCCAGAAACGCGCATCAGATATGCACGCAGAGCAGGCGCAGAGCGTTCATAGAAGCCGGCGAAAGCGTCGCGATCCATAGGCAGCTCGTTTTTTCGCGATGCAGTGCCGGCCTCGATGTTCGGGATGGTGTATTCCCAGGTCGTGGTGCTCTCCTGATCAGCCTGCCGGAGCGTCAGAGGCTGCACGCGCCGGGCGGGCATCTCATTAGCTCTGTGGGCCCTGATTCGGTATCAGCCCGAGACGTCGTGCCAGAACCCAAGTGATCCCCGCAGAAATGATAAACCCAAGGCCCGGCATCAACACGATTGTGCCTAACAGCATCAGGGCGGGTGCTGCGTCGGGTAAAGCGTTGCGCATTGATACCAATCCGACGCCTAGAAGCGTCATCACCAGCCCGATCTGCAGAGGAGTGAGCACTCGCGCCACCGGGCTCGGGACGGGCGCGTTTTTTTCGAAGCCCACGGCGATAGGGGTCGCTTCAAGGAACTTCTTCCCCGCATCGGTACCCATGTAGGTCAGGACTTCCTGCGACGTCGCAAAACGGTCGATCAACTTTCCGTGAACATCCGTTTGCAGATTGAAGATGCGGTTCCAGCGGCGGTTTTCCAGCAGTACATGAATCAGCCAGAGCAGAGCACCAAGGATGCACAAGAAGACCAGGAAGGGAGCCCCAGTGCTGATGAGCTCCCGTGCGACTTCCGAGGACTGTCGATTCGAAAGCTGCGGCCAAAGCTTGCGCTCGAGCGCTTCGCTGGGCTGCTCATTCTCGGGATGGAGATTGTTGAAGAGATAAAAATCGGGATTCTGGGCGATGTCGGGGTGGTCCTTCAGAAAATTGGCCAATGCGGGATTGTTGCGCTCGACATAATCCTGATTGGAAAGCAGAGAGGGGTCGCGGGCGACGACTTCCGCCAACGTCGGACTCATCCGCAGTAACTGCAGAAACTGGTCCTGCAGGGCGGTCAGGTCTTTCTCGCTTGTCTGCGCTGGAGCTGTATTTGTTCGAGGAGATGACGGCCTTTGCGCCAGAGACGAACTGGGGCTCAGGAGCATGACTGAAATTACAGCACCGAAAACGAGTGCGGCTGACCAGCGACCCATGTTGTTATCCCTTGTTGCTGTTTTTTGCCTCTAGGGATACAACGTGTGACGGAGAAGGTCGGTTAACAAAAAAATATAAACTTTGTTTCGCGCGGGTCTAAGAGCGCTGGTTAGCGTTGGCCGGCGCTGCTGGACTTGGCCAAGGGAACAAACGCTTCGACGCGGTTCCGGCCATTATTCTTCGCCTTGTAGAGGCTGGCGTCGGCTTCCTGCAGAAACTCGGCGGGCATGAAGTAGCGTGAATTGTCGCTGGCGGTCACTCCCATGCTGACAGTGACGGAAATGGTTCCAGATGGGGTTGTGATCGGTTGTCCGGAAACAATCGTCCGAATCTCATCGGCACGCTTCACTCCGTTGGCGAGATTGCATCCCGGGAGGATGAGCAGGAACTCCTCGCCTCCGTATCGACCAACGACGTCGTAGGGGCGCAGATCTTGTTTCAGGCGGCGTGCTACTTCCTTCAGAACCTCATCCCCGGCGGCATGCCCCATGGTGTCATTGATGCGCTTGAAGTGATCGATGTCTGCCAGTATGACCGTGGCTGGCTTGTCATCGCGAGCGCCACGAGCGACTTCGCGCTCCAGTGCAGCAAGAATTTCGGATCGATTCAGCAGGGTGGTCAGGAAATCGTGGGTGGCGGCGAAGCGAAGAGATTGTTGCAGGTCCAGAATTCTCTTACCGACCGCGATCCGCGAGCGCAGTTCCATCGGATCCACCGGCTTCGAGAGATAATCGTCCGCGCCCGCTTCCATGGCCATCAGGCGATCTTTCTTCTGTGTTTTCGCCGTGAGCATGACCGTGTAGATGTAATTTCCTTGAGTGAGCTTGCGAATGCGGCGGAGTACATCGATGCCGTCGAGGCCGGGAAGGACCCAGTCCAGGAGCGCGAGTTCGGGAGGGTTGGGCCCATCCAGCAGTTTGACCGCTTCTGTGCCGCTGCCCACGCCCTTCCACTCGTAGCCCCAATCGGTCAGGAAACTGCCGAGCTTCGTGCGCTCGATGTAGGAATCTTCGACTAGCAGGATCTTCATACATGCCCCGCTTGGATAGTGGCACGGGAGGTCACCACTCACAAGTTACCTGCTGGAACGGAGGGACGTGTACCGCAGTAAGCCGGTAGGGAGGGTGTTCGGCTGAATTGTGTCTTCAGGTCACGAGCGGAACATTGGACATTCCCTCGGAACCGAAGGCTCGGCGATAGCGCTGGATTTCTGAGGCGGAGCCAAGAGCCTTGGCATAGTTATCGGATAATTTCACGGCCGGGTGGCCTTCAACCTCAGAGACTTTACAGATCAGGCTTATGGGATCGAATCCGTCGCCGTCATTGGGATTACATCCGCGGAAATCGTTTGTCAGCAGCGTTCCCCAGCCTGCGCTGAAACGGATGCGGCGATCGGGCGTCCATTTGCTTCGATCGTAAAAATCGGTTGCGTTGCGGAAGTCCTGTGGCTTCGCACCTTGCGCGATCCGCCCGGCGAAATATGCATGGAGCGACAAAATTGCATCGACGTCGAGCATGTCGGAAGCGATCATTAGCTTTTCGCGGGGATCTCGACCGTACTTGTCGAGCCATTTGATGTACTCGTCACCCGCGACGAATGGATCTTTGCTGTCGACGCGCTGCCCAGTCCAGTCGGCCACCCATTCTGGAGCGCCTGCCAGGAACTGCGTGGTGCCAAAGGTGTCGGGGAGCATGACTCGGAGCGCGCCTTCATAACTTTGTTGCCAAAGTTCCAGCACGCGGTATTGCGAGGCCTTGAGGGCGACATCGTCCGGAGCGAGTGCAGCCATAACCATCGGAATCTCATGTGCGTTTGTACCGATGGCTTCCAGGTCGTGTTTGCGAGCCAAATAGGCGTTCGATGTCCCGATGAAGCTGCTGCCAAGGTTCGTCGCCATGGCGACAACCACGTACTCTTGCCACAAGAAGCTGTGGCGGCGTCTGGTGCCAAAGTCAGCGACGCTCAGTCCGGGCACTCCGCGCAGGCGCTCGATCTTGTTCCAGAGCTTCGTTTTGGCGCGGGCGTAAAGAATGTCGAGTCCGAATTCGCTGAGGGTCTTCAGGTGCGCCCGGGTCTTCAGTTCGTCAAGAATCGCCAGCGCATATAGTTCCCACATCGTGGTTTCAGCCCACGTGCCGTCGAAGGTCAGGTGTATCTGCCCGTCACGCACGCGGAACTGGTAATCGGAAAGATGGAAGTCTTTCTCCAGCCATTCCAAGAATGCGGGCTCGAAGATGCCGCGCTTTCCATAGAAAGTGTTGCCTGCCAGCCAGACTAGTTCCGACTTGCGGAAGTGCAATCCGCGGACGTGCTGGAGTTGGACTTTGAATTCCTCGATGTGAACGACGTCTGCGATGCGCACGGCCGGATGTCGGTTAACCAGGGAGAACTGGACCCGAGTGTTGGGAAAATTCTTCCAAATGAATTGCAGCATCAGCAGCTTGTAGAAGTCAGTATCGAGCAGGGAGCGAATGACCGGATCGAGTTCCCAGTTGTGGTTATGCGCGCGCGACGCGTGATTGATGATCATTGAAGGTCAGCGGTCTTGGAGAACAGTCTAGAGGATAAAGGCGGTCCAACGCGAGACCTGTGGTCAGGCGCTGCAAATTGGGTCATCGGCAGGAGTAGGTTAGATCGACTTAGGACATGAACCTCAGTGCAATGTTCTGGGACGGACACAAGGGACATAATGATGTTGTTCCAGTTGTAGTACCGCTCCGGAGAAAATTCCATGTCACGCCGCGTCGTCCTGCTCGCTGTTACACTCGCGCTGTTCTGGGCTGTCGTTGCCAGCGCGCAAACCCCAAACTCTTCCACCGATGATTCTGCTGCCATTCGGGATACGGTCACGAATTACATCGAAGGATATTTCACGGGTGATGCTGCCCGCATGGAGCGGACGCTGCATCCCTATTATCTGAAGCACATCATTCATGGGGATATCTCCATGCGCGAGAGGACTGGCGCCCAGATGATGAAAGAGGTCCGTGCGATTGGTGTGCCGGACATGCCTGCGACACATAAGACCGAGCAGGTAACGGTGCTCGATGTCTCGGGAGTGATTGCGTCGGCGAAGCTGGTGACTCCGGAATGGACGGACTACATCACCTTAAACAAGGTGGACGGGCGGTGGGAGATCTTGTCGGTGGTGCAGCGGATTGATGACTGAAATATTCTGAAAAAGCGACGACAGCCCGGCTAGGCTCTTGCCGTCGCGGATTTCTTCTCTAGTCGCTCGTATACTTCTTCTGCGCGAGCCAATGCTTCCTGCACGTTTTCACAAATGTTTTCTTCACCAATTATTTCCGAGAATTCTGCTTGGTGAATCAGTTGGGATGGTTGCTCGCGGGCGCCGCACAGGATCAGAGTGCGTTTGGTGGCATGCAGTTCCTTTGCAACCTCTTCAATAGCAAACAGTCCAGTGGCGTCGAGGGCCGTCATGTTGCGCAGCCGCAGGATCACGACTGGGGGCAACTTGTGCAAATTCTCGGTGATCGTCTGGATTTTGTCGGTCGCGCCAAACAGGAATGGGCCGTGAATGCGGAAGATCGTTGCGTAGTACGGGATGTCTTTGTCTTGCAGGATGTGAACTCGACCGTCTTCAACATAATCGTCCGTGACCTGCGAGACAGTGGTAGTCGCAGCCACTCGGCTGATGAAGAGGAGGGCTGCGAGAATCATCCCCGCTTCGACCGCTACCGTCAGATCGGCGAAGACCGTCAGGGCGAACGTCACCAGCCAGATGCTGATGTCGGTTTTCGTGAGCTTCAGGAGTTGCGGGATCTCACGCCACTCGCCCATGTTGTAGGCCACGACCATTAGGATCCCGGCGAGGGCGGCCATGGGCACATAGCTGACCAACGGAGCCGCGAACAGCAGAATGCACAGCAGTGTCAGCGCATGGATCATTCCCGCCACAGGTGATTGCGCGCCTGAGCGAATGTTCGTCGCGGTGCGGGCGATGGCGCCAGTAGCAGGTAGTCCGCCGAACATCGGCGAGAAGAAGTTGGCGACGCCTTGTCCAATCAATTCGACATTTGGGTTATGACGGTCGTTGCTCATGCGATCAGAGACCACGGCCGACATCAGCGATTCGATGGCACCGAGCATGGCGACGGTGAAGGCGGGACCAAGAAGTCCGTGGATGAGGTCGGAACGGAATTTGGGAAGCTGCATGTGCGGCAAGCCGCTGGGGATTCCTCCAAAGCGCGTGCCGATGGTTTCGACCGGAAGCTTGAAGAAGTAGACCGCGCTCGTTGCGAGCAACAAGGCGACGATCGGTCCCGGGATTCGTGCCGACAGGCTGCGGCAGATGATCAGAGTGAGCAGAGTAAAGACCGCAAGGGCCGTGGCTTCGAATGAGAGCGTGTGGAAGTTCCTGGCGAGGGATTCTATGCGGAGCCAGAAGACGCCGGGAATTTTGTCGAGATGCAGACCGAAGAAATCTTTGACTTGCGTGCTGGCGATCAGGACGGCAATGCCGTTGGTGAATCCGATTACGACAGGGCGAGGGATGAACTTGACGGCGGTGCCTAGTCCGGTGACACCCATGATGATCAGCAGAATGCCGGCCATCACGGTGCACATGAATAGGCCGTCGACGCCGTGGGCTGCGACGATTCCAGCAACAACGACGACGAAGGCGCCGGTTGGCCCACCGATCTGGGTTTTCGATCCGCCCAACGCAGAAATCAGGAATCCTGTCACGATGGCGCAATAGATACCCGCTTGCGGAGTGAGGCCGGACGCTATGGCGAACGCCATCGCAAGCGGGAGAGCCACGAGCCCAACGGTGATGCCAGCGATCAGATCAAGGAGGAACTTGTGGCGGTCGTATGTTCTCAGTGAGAGAACAGATTTCGGAATCCAATTTTCGCTAAGGAAACCAATTCCCATTTTGTCATTATGGCAGGAGGGCGAGGAATCGGGTAGTTACCAGTAATTGTGTAGCCGGGGACACCTCGTGTGGCCTGCTGAAAGCGGTCCAAAGCAGTTCGAATGTGGACTAGCTGTGGGCTGAAAGCACTCGTCGCTTTGCGACTCGGAGGCGGACGAAGGCGTCCGCCCCACGCCAACATGCTACGCGATTGGTGGCAAGCGTCGAATCAGGGGACGGACAACTTTTTTCTTGCGATGCTCCTTGTTTTCATAGAGAGCCCGGTCCGCCTGAGTGAGAGCCTCGTCCAGCGTGAGGGTGTTGCAGGGTATCCATCCCGCCGAAACAGACGGGCAGGTTGCATGTACCCGCGCGATTAGCTTTTCGCCATCGCGAGCATCGAGGTGCATGCTGATGAACTCATCGCCTCCGACACGGAACGCAGCGTCGCCGGAGCGCGCGTCTGACGGCTTGCGCACGTGTGCTTCGAGGGCCCGGGCAAATTTGCAGATATAGGCATCGCCGGCGGCATGACCCTGACTGTCGTTGATCTCTTTGAGATCGTCCAAATCCCAGGCCACAAATAGCAGTGGTCTACCGGTCTCCCGCGCAATATTCTGCAAGCGATCGAACTCAGCGTCGAGACAATGGCGATTGAACAATCCGGTCAGGTTGTCGTGGTTAGCGAGCACTTCCAGTTGTTCATACGCTTGATCCAGGCGACGAAACGCGCTCGCGACAATTCCACCAATTAAGACCATCAATATGGGGAAAATCCATTTCACCGAGAATTCTTCGTGTACGTCGAAGATGAATGCATAGTGGATGGCGAGGCCGATGAGTGCGCCCCACAGCCCGCCGAACATGCACATTGCCCCTACAACGAGTGACGACACGAGAAAAACGATGATGTCTCGCGGTTCGGGAATTCCGGACCGGCTGTAGTCCGTCAAAGGCAGATAAGCCTTCTGCCACGCAAGGATGGCTTCTCCCAGCGCCAGGTGCGCCGTGATCATGAGGACTTGCGGTAGTTGCCGGTTCCAATGAACGGCATAGTGAACGGCCAGTCCAAAGATCGCCGCAACAAGGAAGAGCGCGCTTGAGCCCAGAGCTCCTTTGCTGCCGCCCCAAATGAAAAAACCCACAAAGAAGTATGCCCCGATGAATACGGACATCCACCAGTAATCGCGGATGGCGACGGTCCAGATGTTCTTTCGGGTGAGTGCTGGGTTCATCGGAGTAACGAACGTCTCGTCAGCATATGACGGCTTACAACCGGATTCAAGGAAAGAGAATTCAATCCGACAGCTTGCAAAAGTACTAGCTCGACGGAGATTGCATGCTTCCGCATGCCTCGCTTCAGATCGGCCGGTCGGCCATTCAACTTCGTGCATAGCAGGCTACGTCCGCTCCTACACTAGAATCGATCTATGCTGATTGTTTGGACCGCGGGATGGCTGGCGTGCGTGATCTACTCGACTGTGCCGCTGTTTTGGTTCATGGTGCACCCGCGGGCGGATAAATGGCGCGAGCAGCCGCGCTCGCCATTTCGCGTGCTAGTGCCAGCTTGGCTCACGATGTGGGTAGGCATCGGGGCCATCACGGGTCACTGGCGCAAAATTCAGTTCTACTCGACGGCATGGACCTGGATTCCGGCTCTGATGCTCTTCGCCGCCGGGGTCTTCCTTTATTCGCGTTCGGGAGCACACTTCAGCTGGGCACACCTGGGAGGCCTGCCCGAAGTTCGCAATGGTCATCGGGACGATCGGCTGATCACGACAGGGATTCGGGCGCGAGTGCGACATCCGGTGTACTTGGGGCATTTGTGCGAGATGTTGGCGTGGAGTGTCGGAACGGGATTGATGGTCTGCTGGGCGCTGACCGCGTTTGCAATGGCGACAGGTGCGGTGATGATTCGGATGGAAGATGCGGAGCTGAAGCGTCGCTTTGGCGAAGAATATCTTAAGTATCAGGCTAGGGTGCCGGCAGTAGTCCCGAAGATAACGGCGTAGGCTTTGGGAGCGAGACGCTCGTTTCGCATCGCGTGGCGGACGAACGCGTCCGCCCCACACGTATAATCCGTTTTGGCTGAAAGCTGATGGCTGACAGCTGAAAGCTCAATGCGCTTCGAACTTTTCATAGCAAGCCGCTATCTCCGTGCCAAGCGACGGCAGGCGTTCATCGGGATTATTACTGGTATCTCCATCCTCGGTGTTGCTGCTGGCGTGGCATCTCTTGTGGTCGCGCTCGCCATTAATAACGGATTCCGCCAGGATCTGCAGCAGCGGCTGCTTGGATCTACCTCGCACATCAGCCTGCAACGTGTTGCCGATGATGGAATTAAGGATTGGCCTCCGCTGATGGAGCGGTTGTCGAAAGAGCCGCATGTTGTGGCCTCCGCACCGGCGATCTTCGAGCAGGTTTTGATTTCTCGCGGGCCTCGGGCTCGCGGGGCTGTGCTGAAGGGGATGATTCCAAAGTATGAGCGGCAGGTTGGGGACCTGCTGAATTCGGTGACCGAGGGATCGGCTGGGCCTCTGGATGCGGACGAGAAAAATTCCCAGGGAGACGAAAGTCCCTACTTCTCCCAAAATCAACGAGAAATGGGGCACCCATCTGCTGAATCTCCGGATTCGCTGGAGGGCGTGCAGCAGCGCGTTGCTGCCATGCCTCCGATCGTCCTTGGACGGGACATGGCCGACAGCTTGGGAGCGACCGTAGGTTCGGTTGTGCTCGTGACTAGTCCACAAGGCGAACTCACTCCGTTCGGAATGGTGCCCAAGTACAGCCGGTTCAAGGTTGTGGGAATCTTCAATTCTGGGTTTTTCGATTACGACTCGAGTTGGGCGTTCGTCCGGTTGTCGGACGCTCAGCAGCTTTTCGGTCTGGGCGATCTGATTTCAGTCCTTGAGTTCAAGATAGACGACATCTACAAAGCGCCGGAAGTCTCGCGCGAGCTGGAAGAGGCTGCCGGGAAGGGCTTCATGGCTGTCAACTGGATGGAACAGAACAAAGCGCTGTTCCGCGCCCTTCGCCTGGAGCGCCTTGTCACGTTCATTACGATCGGCCTGATTGTCTTCGTGGCTGCTCTGAACATCCTGATCAGCCTCATCATGATGGTCATGGAGAAGACGAAGGACATCGCCGTCCTCATGTCGATGGGAACACGTAAATCGCAGGTGCGGAACGTGTTCATGGCGCAGGGAGTGCTGATTGGGGTGGTCGGAACGGCGATCGGGTTGGTGCTTGGGTATGCCATTGCGTATGCAGGTGGTCACTATCACGTCATTTCTTTGTCACCGGAGGTCTATTCGATCGACTACGTGCCGTTTGCGCCGCGTCTAATCGATGGAGCCTGGATCGCGGCGTTTACGCTGCTGATTTCGTTTATCGCGACGTTGTATCCATCGTGGTCGGCTTCGCGAATTCTGCCGGCGGAGGCCTTGCGGTATGAGTGAGTCGACTCCTGAGGTCCCTAGAGAGCTCCGAGACTCGAGCTGGGAGCTTCGAGCAAATCAGGAATCCAAATGGCTCCCGACGCCTTGCTTGGCTTCGGTGCGGATCAATGCTTCCGCACCTAAGTGTAGTGATTCGCATCACATGAAGGCTGGAGCGTCGGGCATATGGTTTTAACCAGAGTGATTGACGATCAGTACTGGCCGGACTGTAGATCTGACAGTGTTAACGTGGTAAGCGGCGTCGACTGGAACGAAACTCAAACGGTATGCATCTAAAGGGTGAAGATCGAATGCTTCGGGTAGAAGGTTTGAAAAAGGTTTTTCGATCCGGGGCTTCGGATCTCGTGCTCTTTGAGAATCTGTCGTTTGAGGTAAAGCGAGGAGAAATGCTCGCCATCGTGGGCGAGTCGGGAGCGGGGAAGAGTACCCTGTTGCACATCCTGAGCGCTCTTGATCGTGCTTCCGCAGGTGACGTATACTGCGCCAACTTGCGAATCAATTCTTTGTCCCACGACGAAGCAGCGGACTTTCGCAATCGCGAAACTGGCTTTGTATGGCAGTTTCATTATCTGCTGCCGGAATTTACGGCGGTAGAAAACGTTGCCATGCCGCTGCTGCTTCGGGGTCAAACCTGGAAGCAAGCCGAACCGGAAGCCTTGCGCTGGTTGCGTGAGGTCGGACTCGAGCAGCGGGCGCATCACCGCTCTGGAGAGCTTTCGGGCGGGGAGCAGCAACGAGTCGCTCTAGCCCGTGCGCTCATTACCGGCCCAAAGCTCTTGCTGGCAGATGAGCCAACCGGGGACTTAGACGGACAGACTGCCGAAGCCGTTTTTGCACTGATTGCGCGACTTCATCGCGAGCACCAACTCACCTCCCTCATTGCAACGCATAATTTGTCGTTCGCCAGGCGTTGTCAGCGCGTGCTGCGGCTCGGCCGCGGGCGGGTGGAGGAGATATCGCCGGAGTCGCTGCCGGCACAGTGAAGAGAAAGCGGCCGTTAGGCCGAGAAAAGCGAGAGAAACAGCTTTATCGTCATGGCAAGATTAGTAAGACAAAGTGCAACAAAATGATTTCGGGAGCCACTATAGAAAAGGGAGGACGGGGTTCCTTCAGTAACGTGATCAAGGGGATGTACCCGGGTTTCTTAGCTTGGGTTTCATGGCCTGTTGATTGCATAATGTGTTAATTAAGGTAGGGGCCGAGTCGAGGGTCTCAGGTTCAGTGTTCAGCGGGGTCGGGACACAGTTCCCCACCCAGGAAGGTCAAAGGGCAGGGCATTATGTTTGAACGTTATACGGAGAAAGCCAGGCGCGTCATCTTTTTCGCACGCTACGAGGCCAGCCAGTTCGGGTCTCCCTATATCGAGACGGAACATCTTCTCCTGGGACTTCTGCGGGAAGACAAAGCCCTGACGAATCGTTTCCTGCGTTCTCATGCATCCGTTGAATCGATCCGCAAGCAGATCGAGGGACACACCACCATTCGGGAGAAAGTTTCCACTTCGGTTGATCTTCCGCTCAGCAATGAATGCAAGCGGGTCCTAGCGTATGCGGCCGAGGAAGCCGAGCGGTTATCGCATCGGCATATTGGGACTGAGCACTTGCTGTTGGGTTTGTTGAGAGAAGAAAAGTGCTTCGCAGCTGAGATTTTGCATGAACGTGGCCTGCGACTCTCGACAATTCGGGAAGAACTGGCGCGGACGACCCAGGAGAAAGCGCAGCCTCAGCGTCAGAGAGAGAGTTCACTGCTGGCGGAGTTTTCGCGCGATCTGACTCAGGCCGCGATGGATAGCCAGCTCGATCCACTGGTTGGACGCGAGGGTGAAGTCGACCGCGTTATTCAGATTCTCTGCCGCCGGACGAAGAACAATCCGGTGCTAATCGGCGAGCCTGGCGTTGGAAAGACGGCCATCGTCGAAGGACTTGCCCAGCGGATTGCTGACGGTGAAGTTCCTTCGTTCCTGGCTGATAAACGGATTTTGGCCCTCGATCTGTCGTTGATCGTTGCCGGGACGAAGTATCGCGGCCAGTTCGAAGAGCGGTTGAAGACCATTATGAAGGAACTGATGGAGTCGCAGAATTCCATCATCTTCATCGACGAGCTTCATACCCTCGTCGGAGCCGGATCGGCGGAGGGTTCACTTGATGCTGCCAACATACTGAAGCCTGCGCTATCGCGTGGCGAGATTCAATGTATCGGCGCAACGACTCCGGGTGAATACCGCAAGTCGATCGAGAAAGATCGTTCGCTCGAGCGGCGTTTCCAGGCCGTGAAGGTTCCGCCGCCGAACGAGTCGGACGCAATCAAGATTCTCTTTGGGATCAAGGACCGCTACGAGAAGTTTCACGCCGTCACTTACACCGACGACGCGATCAACTTTGCGGTCTCGCACTCGAACCGCTATATCCCGGACCGTTTCCTTCCGGACAAAGCGATCGACTTGGTCGACGAAGCCGGCGCGCGCGTGAAACTGCGCCAGACGTCGCTGCCGGAAGAGTTGACCGAAGTGCAAAAGCGCATCAAATTCATCGTGCATCGCATGGAGAATGCCATCGCGAATCACGAGTTCGAGAAGGCACGTTTTTACTCCGACGAAGAACGCAAGGAGCGCGAGAACCTGCGCGCCCTGCGCGAGAAGTATCATCTCGACGAGTCTTCGACGGGCGTGGTCAACCGCGAGGACATCGAAGATGTCGTCTCGCGGTGGACCGGCGTGCCCATTACCTCGATCAAAGAAGAAGAGACGCAGAAGCTCCTCCGCATTGAAGAAGAGCTGCACAAGCGGATCATCTCGCAAGACAAATCGATCAGCGCTTTGGCTCGCGCCATTCGCCGCTCGCGTGCCGGCTTGAAGAACCCGAACCGGCCGATTGGCTCGTTCCTGTTCCTTGGACCGACTGGCGTCGGCAAAACGGAAGTCGCGCGTACGCTGGCGCAGTTCATGTTCGGAACCGAGAAGGCTCTCGTGCGCTTCGATATGTCGGAGTTCATGGAGAAGCACTCGGTCTCGAAGCTGATCGGTTCGCCTCCGGGATACGTTGGCTACGAAGAGGGTGGACAGCTCACCGAGCGTGTGAAGCGTGCACCTTACAGCGTGGTCCTGCTCGACGAAATCGAGAAGGCGCATCCGGATGTGTTCAACATCCTGCTGCAGGTGTTTGAAGACGGCCAGTTGACCGATGGACTCGGCAACACGGTCGATTTCAAGAACACGATCATCATCATGACTTCGAATATTGGCGCCCGCCACCTTCAGAAGCGCGAAGGTCTGGGCTTCCAGTCGACGAAAGAAGATGCGGTCGAAGCCAAAGTCGAAGAGCTCGTAAGGAATGAGGTCAAGCGTACCTTCAATCCCGAGTTCCTCAACCGTCTGGATGAAATCATCATCTTCATGGCGCTGAGCGAGGCAGACCTGATCCAGATTCTGGAGCTCATGG
>DATJWZ010000589.1:0-4388 GCA_035500795.1 Candidatus Eiseniibacteriota bacterium
ACGGCAATGATCTTCGGCTTGCTACCGGGACTTCGGATGGCGAGCGGCAATTTGCAAGAAGTACTCAAAGACTCCGGCGCCGGAGCAGGTCTTGGCCGCAAGCACGAGCGCATCCGCGCCGCGCTGGTCATTTCGGAAATCGCGCTCGCGTGCGTCTTACTGGTAAGCGCTGGTCTGCTGCTGCGCAGCTTTTCCAAAGTGCTGGAAGTCGATCTCGGCTTTGAGCCCGATCACGCCTCGTCGATCAATGTTGCGTACGACGAAAGCGCCCCGACGGACGAAGCCAGAGTGCTCAAACGCACGGCAATCTTTCAGGACGTTCTCGCCCGCGTAAGCGCGATTCCCGGAGTACAAGCGGCCGGAATTTCCGACTATCTCCCGCTCGGCCCGAACCGCTCATGGGATACGCCCGTTCCAAAAGGAAGAGTCTTTGCACCCGGCGAATTGCCGGAGCCGCTTGTGTATGTCGTCAGTCCAGGCTTTATTCGCGCGATGGGAATTGGGCTGCAGGGACGTGACTTCACCTGGGCGGATGGCCCGAAAAGCGAGAAGGTGATCATTATTAATGCGTCAATGGCACGGCGCTTCTGGCCTGGGGAAGATCCAGTGAACAAAATTCTGATGCGCGGGGATGAGCAGGATCGTGTTATTGGCGTTGTCGATGATGTGCATGAAGAGAGTGTCGAAAGCAATCTGGGCGCGCAGGTCTATTACCCGTGTACTCAGCAAGGACCATCGCGCGCACAGCTGGTGGTGCGCAGCAGTTTGCCGGCATCAAGTCTGGCACCGTCGGTGCTGCGAACGTTGCGCGAATTGAATCCGAACCAGCCGGCGTCGGAATTCCGCCCGATTCGCACGATCGTGGATCACGCGGTTTCTCCGCGGCGATTCTTTATGCTGCTGGTCGCGACTTTCGCGGGACTTGGACTGCTGCTGGCAACGCTTGGAATCTATGGCGTGATTTCATATTCGGTAACGCGCCAGACGCCGGAGATTGGAGTGCGCATGGCGCTCGGCGCAACCGCTGGCCGGGTTCAACGTCAAGTGTTGGCCAACACTCTTCGTTTGACTGGGATTGGCATTGCGATTGGCACCGTGATCGCGATCGTGGTGTCGAAGGCGATCGCGTCGCTGCTGTTTGCGACGTCGCCGTGGGATTTCGCGAGTTATGTTGGGATGGCCGTGGCGCTGCTGGTGGTGGCGGTGGCGTCAGGGTATATTCCGGCGCGGAGGGCGTCGGGGATTAATCCGATGGTGGCGCTGCGCAATACCTGAACAGCCGTTTGAAGGAGATGGGTAGTCAACGCCTACCTGACCGCCTTACAGTATTGTCTTTGCGCAGTCGTCTGACTTCCGTGATTCCTCCTCTGGTGCCGATTTCAAGGGGAGGTGTATTCTTACGTGTGAGCGTGGGATTTCTTGGCGAATAAGAAGCGAAAAAAAGTATTTCAGCCGATTTTGAAGTTGAAGTTACAAGGCCCCGGTGTGCGCCGAGGACGAATCTCCATTCCCGACCTTGTCAGGATCTGCACGGAGGCCCAGAAAGTCGTCAACAAACAGGCAGAAGTGATCAAAGGTAAAAAGACCATCCACCCCGGTCCGTCCGCTAATGCGATACAGCAAGAATGCACGCTTGAGCTAATTGGTATCGGCAAAGGAAGCACGGTATTGGAATTCGATCTCGCTAAACCGCAGATGCACCTGTCGTTTAGCGAACATTTCGGGGCGAAGGTTGTAACGGAAGTTGCTGGCACGATCCGTTCCCTTAGCAAGGGGAAAGCGGAGTCCATTGATCCTGGGCTTCTGCTCAGCTTGTATGGATTCAGCGGACTGGTAGAACAAAAGGGAATCACCGGCATGCGATGGATTACGCCGCAATGCAATGGCTACAAGCCAGCTTCGGTGAAGATTACGAAAACAGTCCACGATAGGGCGGCGCAGCGCCTAAGCAGGCCGCAGAAGGTGATCGTGCAGATTGACGGCATTCTTGATATGGCTGACTTCAAACCCGGCGACTTGAAATGCCGCATCGATCCGCCTATAGGAACGTCGATCATGTGCTTCTTTGAAAGGGACCGCGAAGGCCAAATCCTGCAATTGTTGACAAAACCAGTTAGGGCGAGAGGAATGGCTACTCTTAAACCATATACTGACCGGATCGACTCGATTCACATCGACGAGATCACCCCGCTACCGTCCCTACATCTTGGCGAGGGTAACTTTTTCGCAAATCCGTCAATCGTGGAACTCGCCTCTGTGCAGAAGGTAAAGCCACTCGATGACATTTCAGTTCTTGCCGGTGGGATCCCAGACGACGAAGACGTAGACGAGTTGATAGATAGGATCTATGCAGCAAGAAAGTAGGACACCTGTACGGCAACTTCGACCGAATCTGTTTTGATTGACACAGACGTTTTCTCCTATTCGCTGAAAGGCGATACTAGGGCTGCACTATATCGCTCCCACCTGCAAGGGCGCTTGGTCGCCCTTTCCTTCATCACTGTCGGCGAGCTCCTATTCTGGGCCGAAAAGAGGAAATGGAGCCCTCGCAGAATAGCCGACCTACATTCGCGTCTCCGCTCCACTGTCATCGTTCCTTACGACCTCGCTTTGTGTGAAACTTATGGAAGACTTAAAGCAAGATTGCAGGAGATTGGGAGAGTTGTCGCTGACAATGATCTTTGGATCGCAGCCTGCGCGATTCGACATTCAATACCTCTCGTAACGAATAACAGATCACACTTTGAAAGTATCCCTGACCTCGTCGTTATATCGGAAGCACCGAAAGTCGCTGAGATAAAGTCCCAAGCGGGATTTCACGAAGTGGAGGGATGGCTCGCAGAGGAGCGGGACCCGCCAAAGAAATCCTAAAGCAGGACTCTACACGGGCGGGAACTCCCGAGTGCCTTGCCTTTCCGGCTAAGCTCCTGCATAATAATAGTTTGTCTTGATCTCGCCGGACTCTTCCGGAACAAGGATATACGTCTCGTGTTAATGATTCGACTGGCGCGCATGGGTGCGCGCAAACAACCGCATTACCGCATTGTGGTGATTGAGAAGGCGCGGGCGCGCAATGGGCGTCCGGTGGAAGTCGTGGGGACGTATAATCCCCGGACCAATCCGGCGAGCATTGAGCTGAAGCGCGAACGTGTGGACTATTGGGTATCGAAGGGCGCGCAGATGTCGGAGCGGGTGAACAAGATTTATGCGAAAGCCCCAGCTGCGGCGCCGGCTCCTGCCGCGTAAATCTGAAGATTCAGGATCGTCCGATGGACGATCGTCAGATTCAAGATCTTGAGATTAAAGATCGTCCGCGGATTTCCGAGTTACCATCTCGTTTCCACAGTGAGAATTTATGCCTGAGCCGTCTGGAGATATTTGTGCGCTCCTTGAGTTGATCGCGAAAGAGCTGGTCGACTCGCCCGAGGAAGTCTTCGTCGAGAAGTTCGACGATGGCGTGATCGAACTGGAAGTCGCCGAGAACGATGTGGGCAAGGTCATCGGGCGCCAGGGACGCACGGCCCGCGCGCTGCGCGCACTGCTGGGCGCCGCCGGACACCGCGCGCATAAGCGGTATCAGCTCGAGATCATCGAGTAGCGGCATGGACTCGTTCTGGAATTCCCATCCTTCTCGCCAAAATCGCGAGAAGGATGGGGCACCCAAAGACATGGGGCATCCAACAACGGGCGGGTTTGTGACGTTGGCGCGGGTGGTGAAGACTCAAGGGCGCATCGGAGAAGTGGCCGCCGAGATTCACACGGATGTTCCGGATCGATTCAGCGTTGGGATGAAGCTTTCGGCGCTGGCGAAATCGGGCGATGTGCGGCGCGAGGTTGAGATTGAAGATCTCTGGCCGCATAAGGGCTTGGTGGTTTTGAAGTTTGTTGGGATTGATTCGATCAACGATGCCGAGCCTCTGATTGGATCGGAATTGCAGGTTCCAAGCGCGGATCGCGCGGAACTTGAGCAAGGCTGGAATTACATCAGCGACCTAGTGGGCTGTACGGTGTTCGATGCGGGCCGCGAGATCGGGAAGATTGAAGATGTGCAGTCTGGCGCGGGTGAAGCGCCGCTGCTGATCGTGGCAGGCGTGGATGGGACAAAGTTTGATGTACCCTTCGCCGAAGCTTATCTGGAGAAGGTAGACCTGAAGGAACGGCAAGTTCGCATGAAGCTTCCCGAGGGCATGTTGGAAGTGAATGCGCCGCTGACGGCCGAAGAGAAGAAGCAGAGTTCCAAGCCGCGGCGGGAAAAAGCTTAAACCACTAAGGGCACGAAGGTACACGAAGGAAAACGGCGCTGGGTTCGTAACATGAAGGCCGATATTGTCACGATTTTCCCGGACTTCTTTCGCGGGCCTCTGGATTACGGCATCACCCGCCGGGCC
>DATJWZ010000590.1:0-3456 GCA_035500795.1 Candidatus Eiseniibacteriota bacterium
GCCGGCGGCCGATTCGGAACAGTCTAGGTTTTGAGTAGCGTCACATCGAGGGCCTGCCGGCCGGAGTTAGCTTCCTCAAGTGACAGCGCATCGCGCAGCGCAGTCGCCGTTCAGCTTGAACATCGCGTTCAGCGGCGTGAAATGGCCTGAGAAGGCCAAGTCGTTGAAAAACGCTCGGTATGGCCAGCACACGAGCTAACACGCCTGGGGCGATTGTTCCGAAACTCAGTGGGTCAGTTACAGCGTGGGACACCGGAGCTTTCTTGGCGTTCCCATCTGAAGTCGAACCCAAAACTGAAAAGAAAGATCGTCTCTTAATTTTGAGGTTCGAATCCATCCACAGCGAAATGTCCCCAGCCTGGCATCATGTAATTGGAGTATTTTGGAGTACGCCCCTTGAACAGTTTCTGCAAGTTGTTGAAAAGAGTGGAGCGGGGGACGGGAATCGAACCCGCGACGTCCAGCTCGGGAAATTGACCGTAGATTGAAAATACAAAATTTAGCGTCTACGGTGTTGGTTGCTGACGATCCCAAGCTATTGATTCTACGGCGGCGGATTTTGGGTATCCGTTAGGACTCTTAATGGACTCCACTTTTTCTTGCTTCATCATTTCGACTCTATTGGACTCTGCTGACTTTGTCGGCAGCACAGCGCCGGATGTCATTCCTGAGCGCCACCAGAGTCCGCAAATAGCTCGTGAAGAGCCTCGAGGTCTGTCATCACCCGAAGGGCATGCTCATCGCAAAATACCTTGACCGAGGGAGACGAAAAATGCCGGGTATTCCGAGTGCACAAAATGTCTGCCTTCCCAGCCGCGGCCGTGTACAGCACGGCGTCGTCGTCCGGGTCGGAGAGCGCGACCGGCTTGACTATCGTTGGCTCAACGAGATGCGCCGCCTCCGACAGATTTCGTGTGAAGCGAATTGCCTCGTCAGCGGTGATGCGATACCGCGATTGGATCCTCGGGTAAAGTAACACGCGCTCAACCTCGTCCAGAATGAAGCTCGACAGAATCAGCGTGTGTGACTCAAGAACCAAGTCCACAAGACGGAGAGCAGGACCAAGAGGACTCGTAACAGCTCGAACGAGAATGTTCGAGTCGAGCGTAAATCTCATCGGCCGTGGCCGCGAACACTGTCGAACGCTTCACCGAGCATCTCGTCGACCTCTTGCTCGGAGATATCGCCAGCTCGCGAGCCGATCTCGCGGGCCTGGCCCACTATAGTGCGTCGTAGAGATTGCCGCTTGCCTGGACCGGGAGGCGTGTGCGGACGGTATGTGCTTATGCTGATGGTCTCGTCGTTGGAAAGCGCACGGCCCAACCACCGCTCGACGATCAAGCGTTCGTCGCGAGCCAGTTCGCTGGCCCTGTGTACCGAATAGTCCGGCATCGGTGTCCCTTTCTCCTCAGACTAGTCCCAATTTGAGCCGCACGTGTACTCGACACTCATCTACCCAGATTTCGTGGTTCCGTCCCTGAACCTCACACTCGTTCGTGTTCGGTCGGCTCAGCAGCAGGAATCTTCGCCATCACCTGTCGCGACTTCTCATAGCTCTTCAAACGCCGAGGCGAACCCTCTTGTGAGAACCAGCATCTGCTTAGGGCTACGCCCAAATCCCGAACTGCGCAGTTTCCGCAAAACCCTGGCATTGAACGTGACAATTGCAGCCTGCGCTCGCACCGCTAATTCCACAATACGAAGGCGGCGACCAGAACATTAGTATCGAGGACGACTTCAATCACTTTTCGCAGTCCACCAACTGCGAGTGTACCCGAGTCCTGGGAAGCCCGGCCCCGCTGAGATCAATCATCATCGCGGTGCCTTGTTGCGGACCCGCCCGGCGTCAATTCTGATCGTATCACGAGTGGGAATTCCATTCGAAGAATCGCCCCAAAGGGTACCCATTGCGCGTGGAGAGTTGCTCTCCGCTTCGCAATTTGCGCAGGGCCCTCCAGTGGAGATTGCCGCCGGCATCGTCGCGACCATCCCTAGCAGGCTGCGGAAAAACGCCCGGTACCATGTCATCCTGAGCAAAGCGAAGGATCTGTGTTGTTTGCTTTCAATAAGATACAGCAGATGCTTCGCTGCGCTCAGCATGACAGATTCCCTTTTTCCGCAGCCTGCTAGAATCACCAGCGCGCCCCGATGTGGATTGCCGCCTCTGACCCAGTCCCCTGAGAACACCCCTATGGCAGGAACTCCAGACCCGCGCCCTTTTCTGGTTTCGTGGACAGACGCCCCGAGCGAATGGCTGCCTTGAAGGTTGCAAAATCACGTTCCGCCTGGTCTGCGTAGGCTTGCGAGTATCGTGCCAGGGCGTCATCGAAGCGGCCAGTGGACCCCAGATACCCCGCGATCATCGCCGCATCACCCGCCTTGGCGTGGGCTCGGGCCAGGACCCAGCCGCACACGGTGGCATATGCAACCAGAGTGCCCGGCAGGAAGGTTTCAACCTCGGCGGACACCTTCATGTCGCAAAACTGCCGGACGTAATAATCATGCCCGCCCGCCGACCGAAACCAGCCCAGAAAGATGTCGCTCGCGCCCTGCATCAGGCGCTGGCCTGTCACAACCCGGAAACCCTGATGGGCATAGCGGCTCTTGCTGACCGGCGGTTCGAGCACCGACCGTCGCGCTTCCTTGACTTGAAGAAAGAGTGGATCATCATCATCGGCGAGAAACAGGGTGACGTAGCAGCGTGTCCCTACACTGCCGACACCCACGACTTTTATTGCAGAATCCTGGAGGCGAAAGCTCTCGACGAGTTTGCGTCGATCGGCCGCCAACGATTTCATATATTGCTCAATGGCTCTCCGGGTGGCCATCTCGAAATTCTCCACCGATGGCTGCAAGTGGTAGAGGACCGGAGGATTATCCTTAATCAGGCGGCGCCCGTCTATCACCGCAGTGAGCTTGGGAACCACAGCCTCAGAGTTTTGAGAGCGGGCCTGCTTCTGCTTCTTCGCCAGCCGGGCCGAAAAGTCCGGATCTCTCCGGAAATGCTCTTTGATGGCGTCGACGCTAACTTGTGCGTACCATGTGTCCAGCACCTTCATTTCGGCGAACTCAGACATCCGCTCCCGATAGGACGCCGCCGCCCGCACCGCCTCGACTGCGGTGGTTTTGGAAAAACTCCGGTCGCGGGCTGCCCAGGACCAAGCTGGCGCCCAGCCGCTTCACATCCCATTCCCAGGGACCGGGGAACGTCTCATCGAAGTCGTTGATGTCAAAAACCAGCACTCGTTCGGGCGAGGCAAACGCCCCAAAGTTCGCCAGGTGACAATCGCCGCACGCCTGCACCGTGATCCCTGACACGCGCGACTTCGCCAGGTCCCGCGCCTGGATGATGGCCGAGCCGCGGAAGAATGTGAATGGCGACACGGCCATCCGCTGATACTTAACCGGGATCAGGCCGGGAATTCGATCGGCGTCCGATTCCTCGAGCAGTTTGAT
>DATJWZ010000591.1:0-4451 GCA_035500795.1 Candidatus Eiseniibacteriota bacterium
TAGCCTGTAGAAGCGGAAGAAATCGAAGTAGTTTTTGGGCGGTGGGGTTCGCCCCAACTGTCACGACATCCGTGACCGATAACTCCTGCGACAGACCATCACGCTCCGCGATTCGACCCAAAGCTGGGTCCGAAGTGGGGCAGCGAAAATCTGGAGGACGCATGAGTGTTGATATGGCCGAGAGGACGTCCGGAGAACGTCCGACGGAAGGATGGACGACGGCGTGGTTGCGTCAACGGCTCGCCGTAGCCTTGAGTGAAGCTGGGATTGTCATGAATGGGCGAAACGCTTGGGATCCGCAAATTCACAATCCCCGTGCTCTTCGGAAGATCGCGTTGGGCGGGACGCTTGGCGCCGGAGAATCGTACATGGACGGGGACTGGGACTGCGCAAGTCTCGACGGTCTCGCGACGCGCATTCTGGCGAGCGGTTTTGAAGAGCGGTGGGGGATGTCGTCGGCTCTCTCACTGAAGAGGTGCGCGGCGTCTCTTGTTAATTTTCAGTCGCGCCGTTTCGCGAAGCAAAACGTAGAGGCGCACTACGATCTGGGCAACGACCTATACCGGACGATGTTGGGGCCCACCATGACCTACAGTTGCGGCTATTGGCGTGAGGCTAAAAACCTCGATGAGGCGCAGCACGCAAAGCACGAACTCATCTGCCACAAATTAGGACTCAAGCCAGGCATGCGTGTCCTCGATATTGGCTGTGGCTGGGGCGGTTTTGCCCGACACGCGGGGAGGCGTTATGGCGTGCGTGTCGTGGGTATCACGCTGTCTCAAGAACAGACCGAATATGCGAGAGCCCGATGCGCCGACCTTCCGGTAGAGATCTATCTGCAGGACTACCGCGACGTCCGCGGAACTTTCGACCGCATCGTTTCGGTCGGCATGTTCGAACACGTGGGTCCACGCAACTATCGCGAGTACTTCGAGTGCATTCGGAGGAATCTTGCATGGGACGGCCTTTGCCTGCTCCATACCATCGGGAGTCTCCACTCCGTTCGAAAACTGGATCGATGGATGGAGACGTACATCTTTCCGAACGCCGTATTGCCGTCTGCCAGCCAAATTGAGCGAGCCGCCGAGGGGATGGTGGTCCTCGAAGACTGGCACAATTTCGGCTCCGACTATGACAAGACCCTGATGGCTTGGCACGCCAATTTCACAGCGGCGTGGCCCGAATTGCAAAGAAAGTATGACGAACGGTTTTATCGAATGTGGTGCTACTACCTGTTGACCTGTGCTGGAGCATTTCGCGCCCGGTGTACCCAGCTTTGGCAGATCGTTTTTTCGAAACACGGTGTACCCGGCGGATACGTCCGTACGGGCACCTAAGAGTGTTCACGAAAGGCGAGTACGCAGGGGAAAGGACGGATTCAAGATGGACAGAGAAGCAAGGATTCGGCTCGTGGTCTCCGACGTGGACGGGACACTCTTGGATCCCGACGGTGTGTTGTCGCCGGTGGATTTTGTAGCGGTGGGCCGGCTTCGCCAGGTCGGGATCAAGTTCTCCTTGTGCAGCGCGAGGCCGCCGTTTGGGATGCGATGGTTGGTGCGGACGCTGGGCGTGGATTGCACGTGCGCGGGATTGAATGGTGCGATCGTGTTTCGCCCCGAGGGAAGCGTCGTCGCGGAATTGCCGCTCGAGCGTCTTTTGGTGGAGGAACTCCAGGAACGGATGGGCCGCAGCGGGCTCGACGCTTGGATCTTCACGCGGAAGCAATGGTTTGTGCCGCGGCTGAGCGGGCCACAGGTGCGGGAAAACAGCGACTGCCTGCGAACAGCACCCAAACGCTTTGCGCGACTCGGCGATATCCCGGATGCCATCCTGAAGGTCGTCGGCGTACACCAAAGTCCAAATGTGGTTGAGGACTGCGCGAAGGAGCTGCAAAATGAATGGCGGGACCGCGTGTGCGTAACCATTTCGCCGCCACACTGTATCGACCTAACCCATGTCTCGGCGGACAAGGGCCAGGCCGCTGGTGCGATCGCCAGCGCCGAGGGTGTGGCCAAAGAAGAGGTTGCAGCGATCGGGGATTCTCCTGGCGACATACCGATGTTCGCTGCCGTTGGAACGAGTGTGGCGATGGGGCAAGCTCCTGCACACGTGCGGCGCACCGCATCGCGGGTGACGAGGTCGAACAGTGAAAACGGGTTTGCGTGGGCGATCGAATCCGTTCTCAATGGACGGCGCATGTTGGTGAAGAGCTAAATCGACGCAAGGCGTGATGGGTCCAATAAAAGCCGCCCTCAGGCTCGACGACTCTTTCGGCACGCTCGGTGGGGAGTAGCGCGTCCCCTCGACGTTGGAATGCAACCTTATTTATATAGCGCGTGCCGGCCACCGGACAAAAACCGAACTAAGCCCGTAGAGAGCAAGATAAAGCCGGTAATCCGGAGAGCAAAGATAGGCAGCACATATTCGCCGGTCCACGTGAAATGCTTGAAGTGAGGAAAGACTTGTGCTGCCGCGAGCGGTCCGACTAGCGCTGCGACGACGAAGGCCAGACCAAGCAGGACCGCGTTGAACGGTCGCATGACCAGACTGATTCGAACCCCACCAACCCAGGCGAGCATCGTGCCTGCCACGATGGGTAAGGTCCTGAGGGCGTTTTGGATGTGCGCAAATAGTTCGTTCGGTGGAGCGCTTTCCTGGCGGGGAATTTGCCGTGCAATCGCTACTCCTACGATTATGAGCGCGATTCCTGAGAACAGAATCTTCAAACTAACGGATTTGAAGCGTCCCGCTTCATCGCGAACGGGAACCTCGGCTTTGGACATGATTGCCTCATTTCGTATCGTTGTGAGGAAGTTCGGGGCTTGTGATCGGGCGCAAAATCCAACGGGTCCTAAGCGCAGAATGACCCCAGACGAATGGACAGCCACGAACTTGCGACTCAACAGTTCGGTTGGTTCAAGGATCGAGACTTGGCAGGAACTGACTCGCGCCGATGCACGCACAAAACCCCTACCAAGGTAGAACCTTCGTAGGAGTCATTTGCCCAAGTGGGCAGTTCGGGGTGAACTCCAACACCGCTTACAACGATTCTTATATCCGGGCTGGCTCGCACTGTCAATCGCCACCGCGAGTATTTGGCGCGAGGCCGTTTCTTTGGCTAGTCGGGCTCACGGCACCAGGAGCACGGGGCACCGCGCGTGGCGAAGCAATTCCTCCGGGAGGGATTTGAGGGCGATTCGTGCAAGCCAAGGTCTTGCGCGGTGGCCGAGGATGATCAAGTCTGTGTGCTCGGTTTGGGTTCGATGCACGATTTGCTCGACGGGAGAACCCACGGCAATCGCGGTTTCCAAATTCACTTCCAACTGTTCGGCATCTTTTGAAATTCTCGCAAACTCCTTTTGAAACTGTTCCTGTGCCTGGTCGAGCACCGCGCGAAGTTCAACCATCGTGGCGGGTTTGGGCGGGGATGCGACGGCGAAGATCAGAACCCTGCAGTCGGTTGACTGCGCGACGGAAAAGGCAAGCTCGACCGCTTTGTTGGCCTGCGGAGAGCCGTCGTACTCGACCAAGATCCTTCGAAAGTAGGGATTGCGTCTTCGGTTCGGCATAGCGTCCCTCTTTGCTCCCTCTTCAGCAGGCGGAAAGACCGAGTCTGGATCGCGGGGTCCACTCCCCCAAGTAACTGGCATGAAACAAAAGCTTCTTCAGGTCAGGCGGAATAGCAGCAGAATGATCAATAAAAAGCCTAACGTGTAGGCCACATACGCGTTCAACCGTCCATGATGCATTCCGGCCATAAGCCTGGCGATCCAACTGATCGCGTCTCCCACGGGATGGAAGAAGACGCGGTCGACCAGATGTGTCTCGTCTCTCCGTCGGCGGATTGCCGTGCGAAAATGCACGGCCACGGTCTCTCGGGTGTCCTCGACGATGTTGGGCCGGAAGATCGCCTGAAAGACGACCCGCACGGGGTTGGAAAATCCTGTCGCGGTGTAGGTCATTTCAGGAAGCAACCGCGGAATTCCCCCCGCCCAGAGTTCGCTGCGCATGACCCTCCGCTTCCGGGTACTTCGCGTCGCAGCCAACCACGTGATGACAAGGAAAATCCCGAGGGCGACAAGGCTATAGGAAGGCGACATGGCAAAGATGACGGGATTCTTTGCAGCTCCGCGATGAAGCACCACGAGCCCGCGACCCGGGAAAATGGTCTGTCCTGCCTGCGCTCCCAAGGCGTGAAACTCCGCGAGAAAAGCGGGAGACAATTTCTGATCGACGGCGTTTGACGCAAAGAATGTCGGCACAAGGGCGTCGGCGGCACCTTCGTTGATCAGCGGCTGCAACTCGTGATCGAGCGCCGGAATCACATAGGTCGGGCACACTCCCAAGAACAAGCAAAGGGCGGCAAGCAGTACCATCGAGAAGATCGCTGAAGGACGCGTTTCAACCGCGTTGGCAGCCCCTTCCGAGCGAGGTACACCCAGAAAAGCCAT
>DATJWZ010000592.1:0-6529 GCA_035500795.1 Candidatus Eiseniibacteriota bacterium
TCGGCGAAAACATCCATGTAGACGGGATTATCGGGCCCGCTCGAGATGTCGACGCGTTTGAAGTTCACACCTGCATAGAGCGGCGAATCGATGAGAGTGTTGAGAGTGGTTTCCTTGAATTGAATGATGCTGCCGTTCTGCGATTTTACGTCGAGCGCCGTGGCGAATTTCCATCCCTCGGGCAGCTTCAGCTCAGTTGAGAATCGAATCTGGCGCGAGAAGTAGCCTGCCGGATAGAAAAGCACGGCATTCCATTTCACATTGGCGAATTTATTCGAGATCCGCCCCTGCTGCGGCCGGACCGGAGCCAGGTACTGGAAAATCAAATCCAGGGCCGTCGATCCCTTCGGCACATCGACATGGAACGCCCACATATCGACGCGGTCGCGTACCCACGGGATTCGTTTCCCACCGGCAGTGATCACCAGTCCGGCCATGTTTGCCACAGGATTTGAGGGCGAGTGAGTCCCGGGGAGCCACTGTGGATAGAGAAGCGTGATCTCGCCGGCCTTCACCGGAACGGTTTCGCGCACGTTCAGAATGCGGTCGTTGATATTCGTTATGTCTACGTTGAGTGAGAGCGTGCCTTCGTAAGGCTTATCGGCTGGCAATGCCACCGGTACAGGCAAGGGCGCCGGTTTCGGCCCTGCAGATTCTTGCGCCAGCATGGCGCAGCTAAAGGCAATCCAGATAGTCAGATTAAACGCGACAAAGCGATGGGGCGAGAAGTGGGTATACATGTGGATTCCTGCTTTTGAGGAATTCTACAAAAGACAAACGCAGCGCGCAGAGAAATTCAAACAGAGACCTCGTGTTTGTGCTCTTCTTGAGACGGATGAGTTACTCAGATGTCAGCGGGAAAATGTAAGCCGGAGACCGCGCACAATTTGTGAAGCCAAGAATCGGCACACGTCTGCGCCGCACTGATATGACAGAAACTGGGGTCTGATTACGATCCCGCCTGTTTATGCGGTAGCTTGCGTTCTTCGCGACTGAAAGCACTCCCGGCAGAACACGGGGCGGCCTTGCGTCGGGCGAAACGGGACGGTTGTCTGCTTTCCGCATCCCGAACACGTAGCCTGTGTTTCCACTTTCGTGTAACGGTAACCCTGACCAGGCACGGGGGGCGCGCCTAACACAGCGACCCTCTTGGTCTTGCAAGCCTTGCAGCGCTTGGGTTCGTTCTTGAACTGCTTGTCGTGAAAGAAAAGCTGTTCCCCGGCCGTGAAAATGAAGTCACTTCCACAGTCCATGCACTTTAGCACCTTGTCCTGAAATTCCATTGAGGATGGCTCCTTCAGCCCATTTCCGTCGCGCCCACTCGCGGGGAAAGAACTGCGGTGAGAACACCGAAATTCGGGTCGTTGACTACTCCCCCTCGGTACTACCCCTGGACTCGGCCCGACCACGCGCCGGGAATGGTACGTGGGTTACAGCTTATCGATCTATGCCGGGAGAAATGTGACTATAGGTCCCTGCTGCAGCTCAACCTGGTGGGGGCCCGGCTGAGCAGGGCCACACCGGGAAGGAGCGGCCCTTTTCCTGCGTTAATCCTGTTCTTTACGCGTCTTTTTCCGAGCGCGCTTGCGTGCCAGCGCTGCTTTCACACGCTTCTTTTCGCCGGGCTTCAGGTAAAAGGAGTGACGTTTCACTTCCTTGATGATGTCTTCCTGCTGCACCTTGCGCTTGAAGCGGCGGAGGGCATTCTCCAATGATTCGCCCTCTTGAAGCCGAACTTCCGCCAAATCTACACACCCCCAGACTCGTCCTGATGGACCGAATATTTATTACAAGGATTTGACCGCAAGTCAAGGGGCTAACTGCCGAATTTGGCCACTTTAGGCGGCATTTTTGGCCGTTTTTGCGTCATTTTCAAGACTTTTGCGGCGATCGCAAGGAAACGGAAGAAAAGAACAGAAATAGGACGCATGGCCATACCGCCAGAAACAAGCGGTTTAGAGAGAAGCGAAGGTGCCAGTAGAGGTCATTGGGAGTGATGACGTAGATGGCAAAGTAGCCGGCCAGCGTGAGTCCGAGCGTCCACATTGAGGCCCGTCTCGCTGCCGACTGATCTAATCGAGCGTCATGGGGTGTAACGAAGTACAAGGCTAAAAGTCCGATCGTGAGCGGAACTATCCACCACGCGCCGAAGCGAAAGAATTCCTTTCCATACCACTGCAATATGACCCAGTAACGGCTGATGGTGGTCGCTTTGGCGAACATCGATGCTGGGCCGGTGAATAGATCGCCTGGGGGCGCCAAGTATTTGTACCAGACGACGAGCATAAGCAAGGGTGCAGCCCCGGCACAGAAAGTTGTCATTCGCCTGAGGCTAGCCGGGCCGACGGAGCGTTTCTCCAGAAGCAACGAGAGCGCCTGTCCAATGATGCAGGAGAGAAAGAAGAGCAGTCCTTCATTCTTGGTCCAAGCGGCGAAACCGGAGGCGAGTCCCGAAAGCAACAGTAGTCTCCTGGACCCGATACTCCAGCCTTGATTCAGAAGAACGAGAGCTGAGAGAAAGAAAAACGACAGTGGGATATCTGCGTATTGTGCAGCTCCCTGCTCGATGAAGAAGGGTGTCGAGAGCAGGGTCAGCGTTCCCAGCATCGCGGAATTGTGGCCGCGACTGGTTGCAAGAGAAGCGTAAAGGAATACGGCCGTTGCAATCGTAAATGCCAGGCCGACAGCCACGGGCACCGCTGTTGTATCTCTATCCAGATAACTCCAGAAATGTGCGATGGCAGCTGGCAGAAGCGGCGGGTAATCGGGATGCGACCAGGGAATCAGGTTGCTAAAGCCGTCGCGCCAATGCGAGTCTCCAAGAAAGAAAAAGCGCGCGTGCAGGTTCCAGATTGCGAAGGCATCCCAGCCGTCTCCGTGAGGATACGTCATCGCCCGGACTATGAGTGCATATGCGGTAACGCAAATCGAGATCGCAAACGCAGTGATCAACAGCAGCCGCAAAGGTCTTGGCAGATCGGAATCTGACACCCGAGCGACGTCCAACTTCAATTTGCGAGGACGGCGGGCAACAAGCCGGATCGCAGCCAGCAAGGTTATGACAAACAGGTCGGCTTTGAAGATGTGGGTTACATTCAGCGCGGAGGCTATCAGGAATATGACGGAGAACGTCCCGATGCCGAAACACACGGAGAGGCATGAATTAAATAAAGCTGCTAGTCCACTTGTAGCGTCGCTCCAGGCGGGGTTGACGACTAGGTATCCGAGAAGAAAGCAGAGAATGACCGCGACGGCGAGCCACATTTATTGGCTGTCCTCGCTGGTCAGCAGCACGACGCCATTCCCAAAGTCTTGCGTCTTCCGCAAGCCCGGCAATGAGGCCGGAACTTCGCTACCCGGAAAGTTCCCTATAACGAATTTGTGTTGAATCGATCGATCGACTACGAGCGGTGCCAGGGCGTACTGGGCGAGATAGTAGTCGGGAAGCGCGGAGTCGCCATTCTCTCCTATGTAGCCGATGACTCCGCGGGTGGGCAAAGCTTGCTTTACTGCGGCGAATCGCTGGTCCGAGCGCTTCGCAATGTTGTCAGGGTTAATGTGCCCGGGCTTCGGAGCGTTCCACGCAATGCGAATGACTGACAGAAGGCAACAGCCGATGAAGACGACGAGAACTGCTTTCAGATTGCGCGAAAGGTCGCCTGCAGCGGTATGGTCCATAGTTAATTGAAGGAAAGCGCCATTATATTTCGTAGGACTGCGCGACTGTCGGGCCTAGGTCGCGAGTTTGCCTCGAAGGATGTTCACCGACGCTTTCGGCAGCACGACGGAAGAAGTCCCCGCTGCGAGGGTCCTCGTAACCGGCAGCTGATTCGGTTCCGGATGGCCATTCGGTCCTTCGGACTTCCACATGTATTGCTCGCTGCCGAAGGTGATCATGGTGAATGGGCCCGCGATCGATTTCGACGCATCATCGGCGATGCGGACCTCGTGCGGATTGTCCTGATCTTTGTTGATGATCATTAGCGAGACTTGGCCGTCTGGACGGGAGACCGCATAGGCAGTGATGAGCGTGTGACCCGCATTGTCCTGCAAATCGCACGAAGCCGGGTGCAGCTTGTGTACTCCTGCACGATGCTGCACCCACTCCAAGTTGATCAAACGGCTGGCGTGATATTGGCAGGTGAAGAACTTGATCTTGAGATTCTCGTCGGCGACATAGTTTCCGTATGTGCCGAATCCGTGGCACCCGGGCCGCAGCGGTTCCGGCTGAATCGGCGAGTGATAGTACACCGCCCCGCCCGCGGTCAGGAAGGCGCCAACGCTATCAGCGAGCCATAGGGCCGCAAAGATGTCGACCATCTGCTCGGCGTTTCCATACGTCACGTTGCTCTCGGTGTTCATCATCGGAACGTTGGCTGGAAGTCCGTCCTGTCGCCAGACATCGAGGATGTGACTGACCAGCTGCGGCTCGCGAAAGAGATCCGACCACGTGATTTCGCACGGAGGATACGGATAATGCTCGAAGCTCATGAAGCTCAGATCTGAAAGACGGTTCCTCGCCTTGAGGTAATCGAGGAAGCGTCCGAGCCATGAGATGCGGCCTTGCGCATCGGGCCAGACCTTGATGTCCTCGTTCACGCCTTCGAAAACCGGCCCACCGAGCTTCAGGTTCGGATCGACTTTGTGCATTGCGGTCGCGAATTGTAAATACAGCTCGGCGTAATCCTCTGGGAGCATGTCCTGCCCGTCGGGCTCTTCGCCCATTTCGACGTACGAGATCGCATAGCCGCGCTTCTTCAGATAAGCCATCTGCGCGGCAGCATCATCTGGGTTTCCGTAGAGGAGCGAAATGGGAATCATCGCCGGCAAGTTGTTGGTGATCCCGCTGATAAAAAAAAGATCCAGCCCGGTCTGGTCGCCGTGAGTGTCAATGTCCGATTCCGAATGCCACGGATCGATCGAAGAGCACCAGGTGACCGTTTGATTTTGGTCGGGCCGGTGCTGAACGTAGTCGATGAATTTTCCATCGGGAGTCGTGGTTCCGATAAACACTTCGTGAATCGCGTAGCCCACCGAGCTGCGCGGGTCCTTTGGATCGTGTTCTGGAGTACCAGGGCAGCTTGATTCGGTCATCCAGATGCGCAAGAAGCGCATCGGTACAGGAGTGCGAGAAAGCTCAATTGCAACATGTTTCTCGCGGTTATCGCTCATGATCCCATTGGGGAATGCCGTCCATACTCCGGCAGTCGGCTTCTCCATCGGATGATCGCCGCTCCAATACTGGACCGTAAAAGCTTGGGCAAGAGGCATGCCCCAATCGATCACGATGTGCGACACTGGCTCGATTCCCCCGAGATCGACGACGATCCACTGCGGATGAGCCGGATCGAGTTCTCCGGTGAACTTGCCGGCGAGGTAGGGATTACTCTTCCAAAAAGTCTCGGGGTTGCCGTCGGTGACACGCGAGTAGCCGCGTTCCGCCCCGCCATTGCGCGTGTGGCCACGATGCGGCAGCGGGTATCCATAGGAATGGCGGATCGGCTCTTTGAGATCAGTGCTGCCGGTGAAGTATCCAGACTTATTCGCTGCATCGCTCCAACTGCCGTTCGGATTCCAGTGCCATGCTCCGATCGAAAGCTCGGTGTTCTGACGATAGGTAATCGGTCCCCATCCGGCCGAGAGGCATTGCTTGACCATCTCTGGCGTATAGATTTTTTCGACGACATCGTGGGAGAGAATGTCCATCGAACTGCCCAGCGCCTGGTCGGGATCGAAGAGAATCGGAGCGGCGGAGGTCGAAACCCGAATTGTCGCTACCGAATGAGTCTTGGCTGCCGATTCGGCTTTGAGCAGAGGACTGGGAAGCACCGTAAGCGTAGCGGCCGCCCCCGCTGCGCCAATAAACTCGCGCCGAGATATGCCTTTGATTTTCATAGGAACGGTGAAGTATAGCGAAATTTCATCCTCGGTTTCCGCCCAGTTCCATACGCTGAAAACATTCGACCCGCCGAACACGGAGACACACGGCGCGGGTGCCCTCTCATATCGCGTTCTAGAAGACAAACTTCAGCCCGAGCTGAATCTGCCTGGGAGCATAAGCCGCGTTCGGCTTCATAAAATTATTCGGCAACTCGTAGTAACCGGGATACGGTGCCAGGTTGGCCGTCACCGAGCTCTGCACGAAGGAACTTGCGGAGGCGATCATGCCGTTGGAAGTGATCGTCACGCGCTGGTTATCGCGATTGAAAAGGTTGAACGATTCGGCCATGAAATTCAGCTTGTAACGCTCGCCGAAACGCAGAACGCGGGTGATCCGCAAATCAGTGGTGCAGTAGTCGGGACCTGTGAATGCGTTCCGCACGTAGCCCGGAAGGCGGTCATTCAGATCGTTGCCATCCTGGTTGGGATCGCCGGTGACGGTCGCATTGACTGGCCGTCCTGAGCCGTAATTCACTACGGTGGAAAGCTTCCAGTCATTAAACAGATGGCCCAGGAATTCCTGCCCGCGATGGAATGGATGCGGTTCGACAGATAACGCGGCAACCAGTCGATGTCGTTGATCGGTAAC
>DATJWZ010000593.1:0-10855 GCA_035500795.1 Candidatus Eiseniibacteriota bacterium
ATGGTGGCCAGGGACGGAGTTGAACCGCCGACGCCAGCCTTTTCAGGGCTGCGCTCTACCACCTGAGCTACCTGGCCACGTTTCGAAGCCCGCTCGCCGCGCAGGCTAAGAGGGAACTTGTTCGCGCTTCTGTTGGCGGGACTGCCGACGCACTGCTCTCGCGCGGAACTTTCGAACGTCCTCGATTATAGCAATGGCAAAGAAATCGCTCAACGTGAGATCTGCACGCGTCACTCTATTTCCTGACGATCACGCGATACCAACCAAACCGAATGGGTGAGCGAAATGTTGAAAGTCTCAGACTCCTGCAACCAACACTGTCCGACCTATGCCTTCCGCCCGGTCAGAATCAATCCCCCACCCACGACAATCAACACGATCCCCACCGCGGGCGGCAGCTTCTCATCGTGCTCCGTCGTCACGCCAATGCTGGAATCTCCTACCTTGACTCCGTGATGGTGATAGCTGGGAAACGGAACTACAAACGACAGAACTCCCACGATCAGCACAATAATTCCAACCACTGCGAGCGCCTTCATAGTCATCGTCTCCAAATGTTAGTCGTAGACACAACTAGGCGCGAGCGCGCCCAGCCTTACTAAGACGCGCTCTGTCACAAAAAGGCTGCTGCAAATGTGAGGGCAACTAGACGACGAACCCTTTGACGAACTCCACCAGACTCCGCAACGCAATGCCAGACGGCCCTTTCGCAATCCAAGGCTTCTGATCTTCCATCCACGCCGTCCCCGCGATATCCAGATGGATCCACGGTGTCTCCTCGGCGAATTCTTTCAGGAACATCGCCGCCGTTACCGCGCCACCCCATCGTCCGCCCGAGTTCATGATGTCGGCAATCGACGACCGAATCTGATCTTTATATTCATCATCCAGCGGCAGCCGCCACATCTTCTCTCCGGCCTTCGTATTCGCCGCCTTGAACCGGTTATACATCTCTTCATCATTCGTAAAGATGCCGGCATTCGTAAACCCGAGCGCGACCACAACCGCGCCCGTCAAAGTCGCGGCGTCGACCAGATGCGTGCAGCCAAGTTGCCGCGCGTAATGAAGACCGTCGGCCAGCACCAGACGCCCTTCCGCGTCGGTATTGATAATTTCGATCGACTTCCCCGACATCGCGATCTGCACATCGCCCGGCTTCTGCGCTTTTCCCGACGGCATGTTCTCCGTGGCGCACACGATGCCAATCACTTTCACCTTCGGCTTCAGCAATGCAATCGCCCGCATCGCGCCAATCATCGTCGCGCCCCCGGCCATGTCGTACTTCATTTTCTCCATGCCATCGGCCGGCTTGATCGAAATGCCGCCGGTATCAAAGGTAATCCCCTTCCCCACCAGCCCCAGCACCGGTTTCGCCGGAGCCCCCGCCGGCTCATACGTCATCACAATCAGCGCCGGAGGTTCGTCCGATCCCTGCGCCACGCTCCAGAACGCGCCCATCTTCATCTCTTTGATTTTGTCCGCGCCATACACTTCGCACTTCAACCCGACTTCCGCCGACATCTTCTTCGCCCGCTCCGCCAGGATCGTCGGCGTCATCCGGTTCGACGGCTCATTCACCAGGTCGCGCGTAAAGTTCTGCGATTCACCAATGACCTGCGCCTCATTCGCAATCTTCTCCAATGCAGCCTTGTCGCCGCTTGCGATCACCGTGAGGCCGTCAATCTTCTGATCCTTCCGGTCGCTGCGGTAGTAGTCCGGATCAAAGTTTCCCACGTGCGCGCCTTCGACAATCGCTCGTACCGCCTCTTCAGCAGGAATACTTGAAGGAGCCACAAACGCGAAGCTTCGAATTCCCCGCCCTTTCAAGGTACGCACGGCGGTCCCGGCAAGCCGGCGCAAATCGTAACTGGAGAACTTTTTTGCGCTTCCGCCTGAAACCAGCAGCAGTCGCTTCGCCTTCAAATTCGCCGGTCTGTGGAGAAGGTTCGTTTCCAGAGCCTTACCGCTTAACTCGCCGCTGCCAAGCAAATCGGAGGCGACGGCTTGTACCGCAGGATCAGAGACCACCAGTTTCAGTTCAGGTTTTCTGTCTTTCTCGGTCGAGTTCGATTGATCGAGCACGACGGCTACAAGGGATTCGGTTTCAACTTCAGACGGCTTCGCAATAGAAATCGTAGTTTTCATATTTGAATTGAGGACAATAGAAGTACTTCCAGTATCGTCGGCTTAAAGGCAAAAGCGCAAGCGACACCTCACCTGAAACAATAATAATGAAAATGGTAGGCCCGAGCGGTTGTGAGTTCACCCAGAGAGCGCGCTCGGAAATCGAGTCTGGAAATCCAGCAGGCCGACCCACTCCGGCGTGATGGTAATCCGCACCATCGACGAAACCATCCCGCGAAGTTGCCCCAACCATGCTTTCGCTGTCGCGGCATCAAAGTATCGCTCAGAGCAAGCAATATACTCCGGCACGATTCCTTGTACCGTTTCCAACCGCGCCGTGCCGCGAATCATCAACACTTTGTGCGGAAAGGTGTTTTCATCGATCGTCAGCGATACCTTGCCATTCTTCGCCAGCGCCTTCAGTTTCGGAGCCTTGGGCGGGCTGGCCATCACGATTTCATTACCGTTCCAGTGGAACCAGATAGGTACCACCCGCGGCGTCCCGTCCATCCATATATATGCGAGGCGCGCAGGGATCTTCGACTTTAGCAGTTCTTGCGCTGCCGGATGCTTCAGCAACTCAAGGTCACCCTGTTTTACGGCTTGCATTTGTCCCTCCCAAGCCTCGACAGCCAGTTGCTTCATGCCGTCGAGCGACCGGAAGGAATTGTACTCTCGTGACATTCGTTCCGGAGGATGTGCAGGACAAGAATCGAAAGACCAAACCGACGCGAAGAACAGTCAAAAACCTTGCTTCATTTCTTATTGCGAGCAGTTACCGGCTGAAGCGCAATGAGCAGTTTCGCCTGATCGCTGTCGACCGGTGCAAGATCGACGAATACCACTGTCTGCGACTCCCACTCCCTGACCCGGAAGTAATACGTTTTCTCGGCTTCCGCGTCCAAATGCGCAACGCCTGCGGCCTTGGATAAATACCCCAAGCTCGATTGCCAGTTGGCACACAAATGGTGCTCGCCCGGCGTGACCGAAAACGCCGTGTACGGATTGTGGCGGTTCAAGGCTGTGGCCCATGCACCGTCCATCCCGATCCTCCACGTGATTCCGCCGCCAAGGATTCTGTTCGCAACGCCATCATCCTGGATCACATACACCAACGCCTTGCCTGGTTCTGGCTGGCTCGGCAGATCCTTGGCGTTCTCCGTACTCACTCTCATCTTGTCTTCCTTGGGCCCACATCCGGCGGTTGCCGCTGTCATAGCGCCATCCTGGGCAAAAGCCGGAACAAAACACAGAATCGCTGACGACAATAAAGTGGCGAGTACCTTCATCCCGTCCTCCTTACAACACCCCGAAGTTCGAACCTTATCCGTTCTCTTCGATGGCTGATCTCACAAAGAAAGATGCTTCGAGCCATTCTGAACGATCCTTCACAGAACCAGGAATGAAAAACTTTGCGCTTCTGGCGAATCGAATTTTGCAACAATTTCAGGCCTTGAAGCGTATCCACCCAGAGCATCGCGGATGACGTCCTTCTATCGCATGCGATATGATTCAAGGCCGCACTCGAGGTAAATAGAACTGATGACCTCTCGCTGGAAGTACATTCTTGTCGCTTCCCTCCTTTTTCTGGGTTTCACCGCGATCATCACCTTTAAGAAAGCCACCGCCGCTCAAGCAACTCCGGCCGCCGCCACGACGCCTACTATGAATTCCGCGCCGGTCTCCGCCTTGTCGATCCCCGACACCGTATCGGCGATCAATTCCGACAAGCCTATGTCGCAGCGCGTCGTCCACTACGAGATCGACGCCCGATACGACGCGACGAAGCATACAATCGATGCCACCGAGACGCTCACCTATCACAACCTCACCGGCCAGCCGCTCGACAGCTTTCCTTTTCACCTCTATCAGAATGCCTTCCAGCCCAACGCCACATTCGTCCGCGATGCCAAGCTCATGGGCACCCGCGATACCGGCTACGACGAGTGGGAGCCTAAGGAGTACGGCTCCGAAGAAATCAAGAGCTTTGAAGTCGTCGGTCAGGGCGATCTTACGAAAGACTTGCACTACATCGCTCCGGATGACGGTAATAAAGATGATAAAACCGTCGTCGAAGTGAAGCTGACCAAGCCAATTCCTGCAAACGCTTTCGTGCAGTTCAAAATTACTTTCCATGACCAGATGCCTGAGACTCAGGCCCGTTCCGGATGGAAGCGCGACTTCCTCCTCGGCGGGCAGTGGTTCCCGAAAGTCGGCGTCTGGTGGCACGGAGCTTGGAACTGCCATCAGTACCACAACACGACGGAATTTTTTGCCGATTTCGGTGTCTACGATGTGAAACTTACAGTGCCTCAGAATGAGGTCATCGGAGCGAGTGGAATCGAAGTCAGCAATGTCAACAATCCCGACGGCACCAAGACTGTCGCCTATCACGGCGACGACATCCACGATTTTGCTTGGACTGTCTGCCCGCGCTTCAAAGTCAAAGAGTCCACCTACCAGGCGCAGATGGGCCCGATCAAGCTTCGCTTCCTGATGCAGCCCGCGCACTGGGATCAGGTCGACCGCCACGAAAAAATCACCCGCGAGTCGCTCGACAATTTCGAAAAACGGTACGGGCCCTATCCTTATAAGACGCTCACCGTCGTTGATCCCGAACCTGACTCCGCCGCAGGAGGCATGGAGTACCCGACCTTCATCACCGGCGACACAACATGGTGGATGCCCGATGGCATCCATCTTGTGGAAGTCGTGGTCGAACATGAGTTCGGACACCAATACTGGTATGGAATGGTCGCCACGAACGAATTCGAGGATGCCTGGATGGACGAAGGTATTAACAGCTACACCGAAGTCAAAGTTCTCGATTCGATCCTCGGCAAGAAAACCTCGATCATGAACTTCGCCGGAGTGAACATGGGAGAGCGCGAGGAACAACGCCTCGGCTACAGCACTGTGGCCGATCGTGATCCGATGGCGCAACGCGCCTTCGACTATGTCAGCTCCGGTTCCTACGCCGGCATTACCTACGGCAAAACGGCGTGTGTTCTTCTCACGCTCGAAAGCATTATCGGCGAAGATACTATGGCCAAAGCGATGCACACCTACTTCATGAAGTATCGCTTTACGCATCCGACAAAAGAAGACTTCCTGAAGACGATCGAAGAAGTCGCCGGCAAGGACTTGCATTGGTACTTCAACCAGGCGGTCTACGGATCGCAGGTGCTCGACTACGAAGTTCTCGGCGTCAATTCGTATCTACTCGATTGGTATCAAGACAAAGCCGAGAAGAAATCCGACAAGAAGAAAAATGACACCGTTTATCAGTCGTACGTGACGGTGCATCGCAAGGGCGATTTCGTCTTGCCGGTCGAAGTAGAAGTGAAATTCGACAACGGGGAAAAAGTCCGCGAGCACTGGGACGGACAGAGCCGCTGGACGCGCTTCTCCTATCAGAAGAAAGCGAAAGCGGTTTCCGCCGAAATTGACCCCGACCACACCGTGCTACTCGACCGTGACATCTTCAACAACAGCTTCGTAGTGGAACCAAACTCCAAGCCGACCAACAAACTGTCGGCTTATTGGCTCTTCGTCACGCAGTGGATCGGCCAAGCCTTCGCCTGGTGGGCCGTTTGATTACGACGTGGGAGCCCGCGCCGAAGATGGTTCAGGTCAGGGCACAGCTCCAGCCGTGCCGTAAGCGGCGAATATATACGGCGGCTTTAGCCGCTGAGGTTCAGCAAAGGGAATGCACGAATGAATAATCAAGGACTACTCAGCAGTAGCCTCGGCATGGTGATGCGCAACAAGCGCTATATCCTCTGGTTTTGGTTGTTAAACCTGACGCTGGCCGAATTCGGCACCGCGGCATTCCGACGCGCCGCGCACGCCATCATGGACCACTCGCTCTACTCAGGTGGCCTCGTCCACGGTTTCGATATCGGCGTGATGGCGGAGCTGTTCGTGAAGCCCGACTTCGGCAAGATGAACTCAATGAGCACACCTTCGCTCTACTTCGCCATCCTCTTCTTCATTGCAACCGCTCTATTTCTCCCGGGCATCTTCGCCGGATACGCATCCACTTACCGCCTCCCGCGCGAAGATTTCTTCCGCTCCTGCGGCCGCAATCTCTGGCGCTTCATCCGCATCATGATCATCGCCGGAATTATCATGGGCATATTCGCCGGTCTGCTCTTCGCCGCCAACAGCGCCATCGTAAAAAAAGCCGGCGAAAGCACCAGCGAAAAGCTTCCCTTCGAGCTCCAGATGACCGGCCTCGCCATCATCTTTTTGGTTATGACCACGCTCCGCATCTGGTTCGATCTCGCCGAAGCCGACACGGTCCTCAACGATCAGCGCGCCGTCCGCAGATCCATCGGCACAGCCTTCAAGCACACGTTCCGCAGCCTCGGACGTCTCCTTGGCACATATATAGTCTCCACCATCCTAGCCGCCATTTTCCTCGTCGCAGGACTCTGGGTCTGGCTCAGGTTTGTATCGCCGGAAAGTCTTGTGGGAGCCTTCGTCGTCGCCCAAATTACTCTATTCCTGTTGCTGATTCCCCGCTTCTGGCAACGTGGTATCGCAGTCTCGTACTGGCGACAAAAGATGCTAGTCCCTGTGGTGGCGATGCAACCGGTCGAACCAACACCGGCAGTCGTCATCGCACCTCCGCTTGCACCAGTTCCCGAACCGGCGCCGGTAATCACAAGCGAGTCAACGCCTCCGGCATCTGATCCGCAACAGGGATAAAGGAAACGAATTCTACAGGCTCTCTGGGAGAAGTCCTTCGCGCTCTCTCTGCGGTCGTTCTCTGCGACCTCAGCGGTAAAAACCTGCTTACAGCAGCACAACAGTAATGCCCATATTACGACGCCCCAAATCCATGTCATTCTTCAATTCAGGCCGAGCCTGAAGCAAACTCCACACACCTTCATTCGCCTTCGACCACTCTTCCCCGAAGATGCACCCGCGCACCGCCCCGCTATCCGCCAATTCCTTCAATCGCAACTGGACCGCAATACGAATGTCCCCACCCGCCCCAGTCGATCCGTATCCATGAATGACCTTGAGAATGAAGCATCCCTGCTGGCGAGCCGAATTCAACTCGCGCTCGAGTCGATTCAACGCCTCTTGTACGGTAGGACGATCCGACTTGAGATTCACCGTCGGAATCGTTTTCACCTCTAGCTCCGCGCTCTACCCCGAGCCACAGCTTCCCGCGCCTCTTTATCCGCGGTCCGCCGCCGCTCCGTTTCTCGCTTATCCCACAGCTGTTTGCCCTTAGCCAGCGCCAGCTCGATCTTCACCCGCCCGTTCTTGAAGTACATCCGAACGGGAATCAGCGTCAGCCCTTTCTGCTGCGTCTTGCCAATCAGTTTCCGGATCTCCTCCGCATGCATCAGCAGCTTCCGCGTACGAAGCGGCGCGTGATTGTGAATGTTTCCATGCTCATACGGCCCGATGTGAGCATTCAGCAGCCAAAGCTCGCCGTCTTTGACCAGGCCATACGAATCCTTCAGGTTAGCCAGTCCGCCCCGGACAGACTTCACCTCAGTCCCCGTCAAAACCACCCCACACTCAAATTTTTCCAGCAAGAAATAGTTATGTGAAGCGATCCTATTAACGGCAGCATCCCTCTGCCCGCTCGCCGTGGGATCGCGGCGTGGGGACTTCTCCGGGTTCGGCTTGGTTTGGTGCGTGTTTTGGCGTGCCATCGGGTTTGAGACTAAGTTCGATTCTAACTTTGATCTTAACCCAGAATGGTTTTTGGCCTTGACCCTTGAACCTTGGCAAGCGCGGTGGCAGAACTAATAAGAATGCGATCTGACGACTAAAGTCTAAGGTCCGAGGTCGGGGTTCCGGTAGTCCTACGACCAAAGAGTGTAACTCTCGTTCCCACAAGGAGTTCGGGAGCACAAAACAGCGATGCTATAATCGCGATACCGCGAGTTTTTTCGTCTATCGAGTGGCTTTTCCCCTCAAGAAAGCCCGGAGAATGGGGGAAGACGTGATTGACCGCTTGCCCGGCGAAGCTTCGAACGAAACGACATTACGTGAGGATCATGGAATGAGACGCCTGATGCGCCCAGCTGCGTTCTTTATGCTGGTCGTGCTTACAACCCTCCCAATCATCGCCAGGGATAAAGCGAAAGACTTCTATGCCAAGGGCCAGGACGCCGAGGCCCGCGAGCACTACGAAGACGCCTACAACTTCTACAAACAGGCTTACGACCTCAAGCCCAAGGATCTGCGCTACCGCGCCGCCTTCGAACACTCACGCTTCGAAGCCGCCGCGGCCATCGTCCACAACGGGCAGAAACTCCGCGAAGATGGCAAGCTGCAAGAAGCGGCGGCTGAGTTCGGGAAGGCTCTCCAAATCGATCCTTCGCTTTTCATCGCCAAGCAGGAACTTACCCGTACTCTAAAGATGATCAGCGACCAGCAAAATCCGTCTCCGCAGGCCGCTGGGCCCCCGGCCGGACTGGAAAAAAAAATTCGTGATGCGTCCGGCCCGGTTGAACTCGCTCCCATCTCCAACATTCCCATCACCGTCAAGCTGACGGACAAGTCCGACACCGTCTACCGCACCATCGGCCAGCTCGCCGGCATCAACGTCCTGCTCGATCCCGACTACACTCCGCGTCCCATCAAGGTTGAACTCAACGGAGTCACGCTCGAACAAGCATTGGAAATTACTGCCCTCGAGTCGAAAACTTTCTGGCGTCCCGTCACGCCCAACACGATCTTTGTCGCCGCCGACAATCCGGCGAAGCGCAAGGAACTTGAGCAGAGCGTTCTCAAGACTTTCTACCTGTCGAATCTTTCCCAACCCACCGAATTGCAGGATGTGGTCAACGCCATCCGAGCCGTCCTCGACGTGCAGCGCGTCCAGCAATTGCTCTCGCAGAATGCGCTCGTAGTGCGCGGAACTCCGGATCAGATCGCCCTCGCGCAAAAGCTCGTTGAAGATCTCGACAAGGCGCGCCCGGAAGTGATCGTCGACATCGCCGTGATGCAGGTCAGCAAAGACCGTTCCCGCACGCTCGGCATCAATCCGCCAACCAGTGCAACCGTGCAGTTGCAGGACAACATCAACACCACAACCACGACCACCGGAACCACTACCTCCGGGACTGGCGCAACCGTCACTTCGAGCACTGGTAACCCCGGCATCAACCTGAACAGTCTGGCGAATCTCAATGCCACCAACTTTCAAGTCACGATTCCCGCGGCAAATCTTTCGGCAGTAATGAGCGCCAGCGACACCAAGCTGATCCAGAATCCGCAGATTCGCGCTCTCGATGGACAGAAAGCCTCGCTCAAAATCGGCGACCGCGTACCCGTCGCCACAGGATCATTCCAGCCCGGCATCGGCGGCGTCGGAATCAACCCCTTGGTCAACACTCAGTTCCAGTACCTCGACGTCGGCGTAAACATCGACATTACCCCGCGCGTGCATGCCAACAACGAAGTCACCCTGAAGATTACGATGGACGTCTCCGCCGTCACCGGGCAGCAAAACATCGGCGGCATCAGCCAGCCCATCATCGGCCAGCGCAAGATCGAACACGAAATCCGCCTGAAAGACGGCGAGGCCAATCTGCTCGGCGGGATCATGGAAGACCAGCAGACCAAGCAGCTCAGTGGAATTCCTGGCCTCGCGCAGATTCCTATCCTGCGCTATTTATTCGGACAAACCACTCAAGATCACTCCGAGAACGAAATCGTATTCGCCATTGTTCCGCACATCATCCGCGGCAATGACGTCCAGGAGATCAACCAGCGCGCGATCGATATCGGAACCGCCACCACGATCTCGCTGCATCACGAGGCCAAGGCGGCAGCGCCAGCACAGGCTCCAGCTCCAGCCGGTCAGTCACCGTCGATCACGCCGATTGGTCCTTCTGGCACGAATCAGCCTCCGACGCATCCCGCCCCAGCGACGCAGCAGCCGCAGAATACTGGCACGGCGAATTTCCTGTTTGATCCGCCAACGATTCAGGCCGAAAAAGGCAACACATTCGCGGTCAACCTGCTGATCTCCGGTGCGCAGAACGTATATTCCGTACCGGTCCAGGTGAACTACGACCCGAAGATGCTGCAACTGATCAACGTCTCGAACGGCGGCTTCCTCTCGCAAGATGGACAAGTCGTCACCGTCGTCCACCGCGAAGACGAAATGCTGGGTCAGACCATGATTACGGCCTCGCGGCCAAGCGGTGCGGGAGGTGTTTCCGGCCAGGGATGCGTAGTCACACTGACGTTCCAGGCCAAGGCCAGCGGACAGACTCCTCTGACCATCACCCGCGGCGGCGCACGCGATCCCGGCCTGCAGGCAATCGCAGTCAATGGCGCGCAAGCCTCGGTAACAGTCCAGTAGCCGGAGACTGCCGTACCGGTTCGTACAACGAGAAGCGCCGTGGAAGAGCGGCCCTTCAGGGCCGCGCGACGCATCAAATAAATGAGGGGCTTTAGCCCCGGTTGTTAAATGCAAACTGATCTACAAACCGTTTCACTGCGCGATCCGCGACTGAATCGCGCCGCCGGCTTTACGCTCATGGAACTGATCGTCGCATCGACGATCCTCACCATTCTCACTTTAATGGCGCTCCCGCTCGCCCGCGTGACGATCCAGCGCGAGAAGGAAAAGCAACTTCGCCAGGCCCTCTGGGACATGCGCGACGCCATCGACCGCTACAAAGACGCCGCCGATCGCCAGGTGTTCCAAACCAAGGTCGACAGCCAAGGGTACCCTCCCGATCTGGAA
>DATJWZ010000594.1:0-3553 GCA_035500795.1 Candidatus Eiseniibacteriota bacterium
TAGCGCCCCCATCGCATCTTCGACTTCCGGGCCAAACGCCCACAAGAACACCATGTTCCCAATAATGTGCATCCAGCCGGCATGCATGAACATTGCTGTCAGGATGGTGATCCAGTGCCGGCCGGCAACAATATCGGCAGGAACCAAAGACCACTGCTTTACGAATACCTCGCCACCCATAAGTTCCAGCACGAAGACGAATGCGTTTGCGACGATGATCGCGGTCGTAACGACGGGGAAACTCCTGGGCTCTCGAGATGCATCTCGTAGCGGGATCATGCCGCCCATGCTGTCCTCCTTTCAAGAGTAGCTCACCGTGAACACATCAGGTTGGAAGGTCCGCCATACGGAATGCTTATTCTTCCACGCGCCTCTCAAAAGTTGTGCGTTGGGCGCCGGCTTTTCCCGAACGTCCACGCCTTTGGCAGAGTCTCAAAGGTCGTTGTAGCCCCCGTGCCATCGCCCTTCGTGCCCAAAACAGTCGTGATTTGACAGCGCTTAGGGAGATCCCAAGAGCCTCGCTCGACTCCTGCAGAGAAAAACCGTGTATCGCACGCAGCCGAAAAGCCGCGTTCAACGACGGGCGGAGTTTCAACAGTTGCTTGTCGAGGAGGTCGTTGAGTTGTCTTTCTGAACAAACCGTCTCGGGGTTCGATTGTGCATCGGCGGCCACGCAAGAAGGCGGTGCAGAGTACGTCTCCAGGATGTCATCTAAAGAGGCTTCAGGATGGGTACGTCTCCTTCGCCGACTCATCAGAGCCGAATTTATGACTATGCTCGTGAGCCAGGTGGAAAACGAGGACCGGCCCTGAAAGGAGCGCAAGTGGGTGTAGGCCTTGCACAAGCCGTCCTGCACGGCGTCCTCGGCATCTTCTTTATTACGCAGCAGGGCCACTGCAGTCTTATAGAGCCTGGGTCTGTGGAGAGCGAAAAGATGCTCCAGGGCCTGGGTGTCTCCTGCGATCGCTTTTTGAACGATCGCCCACTCTGTGCACCTCGTGTGCGCCGCGGCAGATCCGTCGGAGCCGCGAAAGAGCGCGGCTCCGAGCTGCGGCACAACATCCGATAGACATGCTTGAAACACTCCCATATGCAAACTCCTCACCTTTCTCGACACTCGCCCAATCCATTGATCTGGTTCGAATGGCAGTCTTCGTTGTTACTCACATCTTGTGCAGACCAATTGCCAATGCGATCCAAGCCCAACCGTAGAAGATCAGGTCTATCCCAACGAAAAGACCGATCACCCACAAGCCGGAAACCGGCCATTGCATTAAAAGCAAAACGCCCATGATCGCCGAGACGGCTCCATTAGCAGCTTGCCAACCCCACCCAGGTAGGTGGGTCCACATTGAGGCAAACAGTTGATAGAGTCCGGCAACCAGGAAGAACACGGACATGACGAACGTTACCGCCTCAGCACTGATCACCGGTCTGAACACCATGAGTGCCCCAGTGATTCCGAACAGAAGCGCCACCAGGATGTGCAGGAAGAAACCGGCCCACTTCCCGACCATGAAGGCATGCACGAACTCGATAATGCCGGAAAACAACAGCAGCCACCCGAAGAACACCATCGAGGCCACCGTGGCAGTGACAGCCCGTACGACCGCGGCAATGCCAAGCAGCATCAAAATGATGCCAAATGCGAGGAACCATCCCCAGTTATGAATCATCTCCGGGGTAGCACCAACGATCACTTCATATGGACCAAACATTTCAAGCCTCCCTTTCAGTTTTCAGAAACCGGATCTCACCTAACCTGGCGGTGAAACTGAGCCTCAGTTCGATCGCCATGCGAGTAGTTGCTTTTCTTTTGCAATTGCTTCGAGCTTCTTGTGGGTGGCCATCGAATACATCAAACGGCTCAAACCACTTATGACGAACTTGGTGCTGACGATGCCTCCGAGCAGCCGCATTGAACTGAAGGGCCACAAGCACCAGGTAATGAATGCCAGAAAAACGGTTGCGAGCGCGCCGGAAACAATCCAGCCAGACCCCGCCAGCGGTCGTAGCCGGGAAAAAATGAAGAATTCCACCACTCCTTCGAACAGGACAATCGTCCCAACTATGAAGATGACATTTCTTAGTTCGAGTTCAGGGCCGAAAAATGAGAAAAGATACAAGCCCCCGAAGAGGTAAACGAAACCGATCAGCATGCGCCACAGGGCTTCTCCGTCGTCCCGTGTGGCGAATGCATAAAGCAGGTATGCCAAGCCGCCGGCGACAAAGATCCAAGCGGATAACGTGGTATTGGGAGCGGAGCCTATTGCGATCGCCAAAAAGATGCCGACCGATCCCAGACCGATCATAAGGACCGCACCCATGATGGCCCATTCGCTTGAATGAATAAGTTCGGTCGTGCTTCGTCCGGCCATGTTCTTTCCTCTGGGTGACTCCTAGCGATTAGTGCTGCCGTTTGCTGTATAGCGAGAAACTGACTGCGGGAACGCGGGGATGCTTGTGCCATCATCAGCCACTCGGCGATCGTCCACCAGCAACTCGTGCGCGTTCTTGTTGTAAACGGCCTGGTTCAGATCGTCTTCGGGACTGATGACTACGCCCTTCAAGTTGATCCCGGCAAACAACCCTCGGCTGCGCGAATAGGACAGAATCTCGGCGTGCATTAGCGCGTCCGTTCCGGCGCCGGCTTCACGCCCAACCGGACCAGCGGAGACGTCGGCTTCCGTACCGAGCTCAAACTTGTCCTTCATCAACGCTCCCACGGCATCGTCGTTCATAAACAGAAGAACGATGTCCGTCGCCGATGCGCCAATCTGCGGTCCCACACTCCCTCCACCTGCTCGGAAAAACACGGGATTACTCCAGCCTGTACTCGTGCGACGGCTCACAACACCGCGCCCGCCCTCACCCCCTATGAAAAATGCGGCCTTGATGACCTGCGGGAACACGGCGATTGCCTTGGCGTGCGCCAGGAGGTCGCGAGGGATCGTCTTGTCGGGCGTGTGCATGATCTCGTCAAACACCTTCCCGGCTTTGACGGACTGCGCAGCCGCTTCTTTCACTGTCTGGTCGTGATCGTCGCCGGAAAATGCCCGCAGAGTGGCCGATAGCAAAGCAGCGATAGCGACCGCAAGGACAAGGATTCGCTTCTGGTTTTGAAAAGTCACGACAACTCCTCGTGGGCCTCTCCTAAACGCGTCAGTGACGTAATGAACATTGCGCGGCCCCCTATTAGCTTGCCTTTGCCTTCGCCTTCGATTCGATCCCCTGCACGGACTTCTCGAACTCGGCGATCTGTGCCTCGAGATCGGTTTTCGTCTGCTCCCACCGGTCTCCGCCCGCCTTCTTGAGTTCCTGCAGCTTCTGCTGAATTGCCTGCAACTTGACCATCAGAGCTTCGAACACCTTTACTTCGACCTTTACTGCCTTGCCCTCAGCTCGGCCTGCCAGAACATCCAGCCTCGCCTTAGCGGTTTTGATCTGGGACTCAAGCTTGTCGTGGACGATCTGCTTTGCGATATTCACATCGGTGCTCATTCGTTTCTCCTCGCGCCTCGATTTCCTTCGATCGTTTTCAAACTACAACCAC
>DATJWZ010000595.1:0-2083 GCA_035500795.1 Candidatus Eiseniibacteriota bacterium
CCGGGATTATATACTTCACTCCACGAGGAGTGTATAATGCCCTGCTCATGGGATTATTTAAAGACCATTTTCATTGGACGGTACTGCTCAGTTGGCTTGTGTTGGCGGTAACCGTGCCAACGATACTCACTCTCGCCGGACTTTTGCTATTCTTCGACCAGTATGGAGGAGCGAATATGTGCTTTGTGATCGCGTCACTGTTTATTTTTGCAAAGTTCGCTCATGTTGCGATCATTTCACAAGATAGCGTGCCACAGCGCCTACTCTTTACATTTGTCCTGTTCGGCCTACTTGGTATCGGAATCGTAGAGACTGTTAGAGGCGTCAATAAATGGGCGCTCAAACGTGAGCAAGGGCAACCCAAGAGTACAAATAGCGCGAGCATCACTGAAGATATAAGCCGAACACTTCCCGACGCTGTGACGGCTGTTGTTGGCCCACCCCTACCAACATCGGATTTTGATAGTAAGCCAGCAGAATGGCGTATTCAAAATAAACCCGACGATTTACAGTTGCGTGATCTTTTTCTTACCGATTTCAAAGCCGTTCAACAAAAAACCTACGGTGCCGTATTTGTGGACGATGCCAAGAAAATTAGCGTCCAATATGCGATTGACGTTGAACTCTCAACAAGAAGTAAGTTCCTTACTTTCTATGTTGCGCGAGAAGATCAACATACGGCTGAGATCTGTGAGTACCTAGCGACACACTACCAATGGATTTTAGACAATGCTCCTCAATTATTGGTTGAGCAAAAGATTCCCGGCGATTCTGGCACTATGTCGACCAAAGAGGCCGTATTTTCAAAGCGAATTTATATTTACCATGAAACTTATCTTCCGGCGGGAGAGACTGTGAAGTTGACGAGCTTTTACGAGAAGAAAGGACTGTCAGCGATCTTTCGTAGTACGGACTATCTTTCAACGAAGAAAATGGAAGCGAATCTACTGAAACTTCGCAAGGAACAATCCAAACCCTAAGCGGCATCCTGCACTTTGGCCGTAAGGTCTTTGTATTCGAGGTTCGGCGACAAAATGAGTTTGGTTAGCGTGTCACGGAAAAGGAACTGATTCTTGCGGTTATTGAAGCGGAAACACATTTCGTCTAGATAGGCTGGGAGATGCTTCGCAGAGACTTTATGCCATGTGCCCATAATGCCGCGCTTGAGCAAGGAGAATGCCGATTCTACGGTGTTTGTGTGAACGTCGCCGTGCGCGTATTCCCGCGTGTGATTGATGGTCTTGTGAACGCTCTTTTGCATCTGGTCAAGCGCGTAGGGATAGATGGCCGATTCATCGGTCAGAATCACTTCCACGTGACCGCCAACGTTGGCGTTGATAATGTCTCGCACGGTCTTGGATTTCGCGTCCTTCGCACGGATCAGCCGCAAGTCTCCATTGCGCTGGCGAATGCCGATAACGACTGCTACATCCCCTTTTTGCCGCCAGCGGCGCTTTTTGCCTGCAACGTAGGTTTCGTCAATCTCAACCTCGCCGCCGAGCTTTTCATGCGCTACTTCGAGCATGGCCGCGCGAATCCGATGGCACAGGTACCAAGCCGTCTTATAGCTGATTCCGAGCGAGCGTTGAATCTGACAGGCGGACATTCCCTTTTTCGATTCGCACAGAAGCATCGTTGCCAGAAACCACTTGGTCAAGGGAAGGTGTGTGTCGTGGAAGATAGTGCCAGCGGTTGCGCTGAATTGGTGCTCGCATGACGCACAGAGCAGCAAGGGGCGATTTTCTAGGCGATAGACTTTGGTGGACTCACAGCGCGGGCATTCTGCGCCACGAGGCCAGCGTAGCTGTTCGATATAGCGGCGGCATTTGGCTTCGTTGCAAAATTCGTGCATCAAATCAACGAGATTCATTGGTTTAGAGGACATAGGAAGCTCCCATGACGAAGAAGAAAAAATCGGCTAAGCATCCCAAGGACATGACCACAGATGAGGCCATGAAGCACTTGTTTACTCCGAGAGGGCACAAGATTCTGAAGCGCCACATCGCCGAAATTGAGAAGGCATCAAGCACAAAGAAAGGGTAACAGAATGACGAAGTGGAGTCAAGTATACAATCCCGCTTTA
>DATJWZ010000596.1:0-3039 GCA_035500795.1 Candidatus Eiseniibacteriota bacterium
CCTGGTTTCGCCAGCTAGGCGTATGATGCCGCGTATGCAGCGAACAATCGCGGGAATCGCTTTCGTTGTGCTCTGCGCTGGTGCATGTGTAGGGCAGCAACAATCCAAACCTGAAAAGACTAAAGGGTGCAAAAACAATACCGAACTGGTCGGTCAATGCTTTCGAATCCACGGAAGAGCGTTCACTTCGAATGGCACACCTGATTTGAGAATTTGGGAAGTGGGCACGAAGAGAATATTGGGCGTAACTGCCCATGCGCAGGCTGATGACGCCGACGATCCCATTGCACCGGCAAAACTACTAAACGCTCTGGGTGCAGCGGAGCATGTTGTGTACGGAGATTTCGAGGTGTGTCCATTTACGCCTAAACGTCAGGGCTACATGCAGATATGCGTTGAGAGAGCGGACAACCTGATAGTCAAACCCTACGGATATGGCACGAAGGATTGATAATTGGCGAAACATCTTAATAACACTCATTTGCTTCCGCGAGGCCGATGGGCAACTGTCCAGTCAGAAACCGCCTTGAGAATAGTCGCAACCCTATTGTCAGTTGCGTCGGCAGTGCTGGATCGAGCACGTTCCGCAAGGTGTACGACAAGGTCAAAACGCGGTGCCACCAGCCCGACGGTGTCGGGATTCAGGATGGAGTGCGGCTTTCGAGTCACTGCGCAAACCTCGGGTTGTCTCTCCAAGAAGGCTCGCAGATCGTTGCGCAGAAGTGGTGGCAAGGATGAACATTCGACCAGCACTTGGTCGCCGGATGCTTCCGAACTCTGCGTCATTCCGAGCGATTATACCGAGCCCGGAATGTCAGTTGTTGCAAAATCCCGATTACGCTCAAAACCCACTTTGCGGCTCAAAGCGTCTAATGGTCTGTTTTCGTCAGCCTGTCAGTTGGTAGCTCCGGAACGAGCAATCGGCGTGTTATTTCAGTTTCACGAATAGCAGTACGAAGATCGCCCACACTCCGACTGTCATGGGAAACTGAACTAAAGACGCGTCGCGCAGCGCGCCTCCTCTTGGCAGTACATACGTTAGGACGAGCATGGCGAGAGCAGTGAATATTCCGAGAGCAAGTCTTTTCCAATTCATGGGCGTACCTCGCTTGCTAGTGACTTCGGAAAACCGGAGCGATTGTACACCGATTTTGTAGAGCGACAAGGTGTTCTGAGTCAAATAGCCTGCTTACGACAGTTATCGTTTGCACGAGCGTTCGGAATCGTCAGTTCTTAGCAGGGAAAATGGTTAGTATACTGGGACGAAGGGAGGCTGCCAATGAGCCGCACGATATGGATTGGATGCCTTTCAACGCTGCTGGTGATGACTTCATCATTGATGGGACAACAACAGAACACAGCGATGCTGCGGCTAAATCAGCCTGACAGTCCCGCAATTCTGGTACGAACTCTTCACGGCAAAGATTTCCTTCAATCCGCGACATTGAGGAATGTCAGCACCGTACCGATTATCGGATATCGGATTGGATGGGTTGAGGTATATCGGGAGGGCAAGGACAAGATCGGCTTGGGCTACAGAGTCGATGTGCCCGAAGGAATTGATCCGGCGAAGATGACCGAGGTAGCAGCGCAGGGCGTCAGTGACTGCTCCTACTGGGAAGGTGCGACTGCTGTGGTCTTCTTCGTAGCCGAGGCTCGGACAGCGACAGGGGCCGAGTGGAAAGCGGAACTGGACAAAGTCGAAGCGGATGCTCGGAAGATGGCGGAAACAACGTTTCGCTAAACGTCAATTGCTGTAACATCTCCGAGAGTGCTCTAGAAGTGACTTTCCAACCCTACATTTTCTCCACCAAAGACCACGACCAGATGTTCTATTCGCTCTTGCAGCAGGTCCAGAAGTTCTAGCAATCTGGCCAAATTACGTAACATCCTAATTACGCTCAAAATCCCTCGATGAGCGGTCTCAGCAATAATATGCGATAGTGGTTCGCTGACCGACCCCCATGCTCAATCTAGGAAAGGCGTGTCTCTGCCCAGCAATCCTTATCACTTGGTCCCTTCTCTGTTGTTCTAGGACCCTCGCACAGTCGGGAGAAAAGGAGATTGCAGTCATTGAAGTCGGCCCTGCTGCTAGCCGAAGTCTTACGGAGGGCCAATCATCCTTCGGTCCCACCGTCGCTGTGGAAGTGACACCCATCGAAAAGTGGCTGGAAATTGAAGTTGGCGTCACGCCACTTTTTCGACATCACTCAACCGAGTGGGGCCTTGATCTGCTATTCAAGAAGCCTTGGACGTTGTCTGAAAAAGCCGAGTTCATGATTGGGGTTGGTCCCGAATGGATTCACACAAACGCGAACGGCCTGAAGACGAACTCACCCGCTGTCGAAGTCGTGCCTGATTTTATGTTTTGGCCATCCCGCAAGCACAGATTCGGCTGGTACCTTGAGCCAAGTTATGAGTTCAAGTTTGGACCTGCGCATGAGCATTCACTGGGCATAAATGGCGGCCTTCTCATCGCTATCCCTTGAGGCTTTCGTCACGGTTGATGAAAAATCTCGATTCCGCTCAAAAGGCCCCGGGCAGGTCCTACTCAGTCTGACCGAAGACTGTGAACTTCCTCGTCTTTCCATCGGAAAATTGGAACTGGTAGGTTTGTGAGGATTCGTAATTGTTCTTATGTACGTCCTCTGTCAGCTTCGCTTTGTAATCGCCAAGGGCCAACAACGCAACCTTTTTCATTGCCGGTCTCCTTTATCGCTTGTGCTTCGAGCACGTTGATAACTTGGGAGCGTACAGCATCCCGTCGGAGACCGACCTTCTCATCTCATCTGTTTACGTCAATCACAGTTGTCCGCGGTGGGATGAAAAGAGCGAGTGTGCCTGTTGCCCGTTCGCACGCAGATTCTAGGGCGACGGCGTGCTGGAAGTTAGTGCGGGAAAATCATCTTGGAGGACACACGATACTGTCGATAATTAGCATATTGATGCTCGTTCCTAAAATCTAACCCGTAAAATCTGATGTTGACCTTCACTACTTTAGGTAACCACAACGGTGATGCAATGTCGCGAAGGCGAACT
>DATJWZ010000597.1:0-2652 GCA_035500795.1 Candidatus Eiseniibacteriota bacterium
CTGACTGACCTCAGCTTTTGTAATTCACCAAGAGTTTTTTTCCACGCGTCCGGATCTTTCTTCGTACTTACTGCCGCCGGATCGCGATAGAAGGCAAGAATGTTTTCCTGCAGTTCGGGGGTAATCTGCCGAAAATCGTCACCCGCTAGTTGGTCCAACAGTCGCGCATACGCTCTGTCTGTCAATGAATATTCGCCAGCATAGGTCATCTTGCCCGTGTCAAAATCGGTATTTTCCAGATGGAGGTTGTTTGCGCGAACTTCTTTCAACAATCCGCGGTAGTTGTCCAGGCTGTGATTGACGCTAGCGACATACAGATCCTCGGTTTTTCGAGTCGGAATCTTGAAGTCCAAAGCTTTGAAGGGTCCGACTTTGGGAACGAATCGAAGGAAGAAGGCGAACACGCGAGTTCCAAATCCGGGCTTTCGATAACCCTTTCCCCACTCGCGCTGATAGTTTGCCCGAGACAGGTTATAACGAAACTTCTTGGAATTAAAGTTCGGAGTCTCCTTCACCATCTCGCTTTTTCGTGCCACGAGCGCGACCCGCGTCATCTCGGGGATAACGCGGCTGATTGCACGCCGAAACGTTCCGATCGCGAGATCTTCATTCTTGAGGACTTCAGTTAGCGGAATGCCGTAAGTGTCCTGAAAAGCGCGCTCCATCACGGGCTTTGACACTTCGAAACCAATGAAGTCGTGGTAACGATCGGACGTGTAGCGATTCTTTGCAACCTGCGTCATGTCAAAGCCGAATTCTGTTCGGATGTGCGCCTTCGGATTGTCTTCATAGGTGACGTGGGAGCCGTATTTTTCCCCAAGTTTGGGAAACAATATCGCCACAGATTGGTTGATTGCAGGATGTCCCATGTTGTCAGATGAGTAATGGGCAAGAGCTCCCAATGCGAAAGCATATTCATCCAAATCGGAGGCTTCATGGAGCAGATTGACGATGAAGTCACCGCTGCGTACATAGTGCGTCAGATCGCTGAAGTATTTATTCCCGAATGGGTAATAGCCCATGTCCTGCACAAGGGAGCCTCCATAAGCGAATGCGTGGGCTTTGCGGAGGTCTTCGGGACTTGAATTGGGGAACTTCGCGAGCAGAAGTGGCTGGATATCATCCTTCCAGAGGAGGTCCACAACTTCTTCGTGAGTTAGAACGGAATAGGCTGTGCATGTTGTCCCCAAAGCAACAACCAGAATGATCCCCAGCAATATCTTTGTAAGCTGGCGCGAATGTTTCATAGCGAAAGTGCCCTTCGTACATGAAGGTGCGCGGTTACAGCATTCGATCCGTCTTCGTGCCTTGCTCTCCTTCGGAGACAATTTTTGCGAGCCTTTCTTAGTTGCGGGAGCACTCACAAGGTTGGCCGGATAGAGTGTACGGACGACGGACTAGGAGGATTCTTGAGGTATCACCTGTGAAAAGCCCGACGGTTCGTACAGCTACATTTCGATTTCCGTACAAGATTCTCGCTAATGACAGGCGAAGGTACCCGTCTTAACTTTGGAGCTGAAACCGCCGGCGGGAAAAGGCCCCATGCGACGGACATCGAAATACTCGAGCTATCGGAGGAGATGCATATGAGCATTTGGACAGTGTTATTCATCATTCTGTTGATTGCATGGTTGTGCGGCTTTACCGTCTTTCACGTCGCGGGAGGGCTGATCCACCTCCTACTGATCTTCGCAGTCATCTCGTTGATCCTGCACTTCGTCTTGGGACGACGCGCCGTCTGATCTCTGGCCAACCTTGAACCGTCAAGCGGGCGTACCGGCCCAAATGGGCCGATGCGCCTGCGGATCCGGCGTTTTTCTTTAGATCTAATCTCTCCAACAAACTACAGGAAATACCTTAGGGAATTCCGTTCGAGCCGATGCTCCAATAACCCCAGCGCAGGGGAGCGTCTAGTCGCGCCGGCGCTCGATCACTTTTCCCTTTAATCAATGCCCGGAATGCGTCCGAGCACGAACACGTCGCCTACACGATCCGCGTTTAATGGCTCGGATCTTGTTTATGACGATGTGTCCTCGGAGAGCACCTGGGGAGAAAACAATGAAGAGATCATCGGCTAATGAAATGGCCTCAAGTACTCAGCCAGAGTCCCTGGCTGCCTTGCCGAAAACTAACGGTAAGGTAAGGAACGAACAGGAGTCCGCTGACCTTAGTGTGATTCTGGCGAGCCTGCAGAGCATGAGGAACGGCGACTTTTCCGTTCGTCTGCCGGGCACGTGGGTAGGTCTTCCGGGAAAGATTGCGGATACCTTCAACGAGATCGCCGCGGCGAATCAGCACATGGCGCAGGAGTTAAGGCGCGTGGGCCAAGCGGTCGGCAAACAGGGAAAAACCCGAGAGCGCGCTCGCTTTCATGAATCCCGAGGCGATTGGGGCGAGATGGAGGTCTCCGTCAACACCTTGGTGGAAGACCTGCTTCGACCAACTGCTGAAGTGACGCGTGCTATTGCTGCTGTGGCTCAGGGTGATCTGACCCAGACCGTTCGTCTCGATGTGGATGGCCGTCCGCTAGAAGGCGAATTCCTTCGTTCTGCAAATCTTGTCAACACAATGATTCAGCAGCTGGGAGTCTTCACCGCCGAAGTAACGCGTGTTGCACGCGAGGTTGGTACTGAAGGCAAACTCGGCGGCCAG
>DATJWZ010000598.1:0-1189 GCA_035500795.1 Candidatus Eiseniibacteriota bacterium
CACAGCTTTCCTCGGCGGAGATATTCCTCAAAGTGATTATGCTCCGTGTGGAACCAATGGGAAGTAAATTGTTTCTCTCTAGTTGACGTTCGTCACCAGTTCTGCCTTGCGCAGAAAGTCGTAGTTGCCGGCGGGATTCAACTCGATGTTCCGCACACGGTTGGTATGTACCAGCACGTTATCGAGATACCAAAGATTAATGTAGGGCAGGTCCTGCGCGAGAATGCTCTGTACTTCATCGTAGAGAGCCTTGCGGGCTTTAGGATCGATCTCCTGACGCGCTTTGTCGATCAGAGCGTCGACCTTTGGATTCGAGTAGTAGTCCCGATTCGCACCGTGGGGCGGGAATTTCGACGAGTGGAAGGCGTATTCGAAAATATCTGGATCTTCGTTTCCGCCGATCCAGCGCAGGCCATACAACTGAAAGGCTCCGTGCTGCACGTCGGAGAAAAACGTGGCGAACTCAAAACTGCGGATATCAAGTGCGATCCCGACATCGCGGAGTTGCTGCTGCATCACGGCGACCATGAGGCGGGTGTTGGCGTCGGTGGACGTTTTCATGGTGATGTGGAAGCGGATGCCATCGATGCCAGGCCGAAGTCCTGCGGCATCGAGCAACTGCTTGGCTTGTTCCGGATCGTGATCGTAGGCGGGGACGTTTCCGTTGTAGGCCCAGCTTTGCGTGGGCAGGATGCTTTTTGCCGGCTCCGCTTCATTGCGCCAGAGATATTCGATCATCGGACGACGGTCGAGCGCATAGGCAACTGCCTGGCGCACACGAACATCTTTCAGGATCGGATCGCGAAGGTTGAATCCGAGATACGCTAGCCGGGTTCCCGGACCAGTCATTACTGTGAGGTTCGGATTCTTTGCCAGGGTTACGACTGTGTCAGGAGTAAGTGAGTTGATGGCGATGTCGCCACTGCCTTTGCGGAGTTCAAGGGCTTGCGTCGTTTCATCCGGGACTACGGCAAAGCGAACGCGGGCCAGTTTTGCCTTGTCTCCCCAGTACTGATCGTTGCGCTCGAGGATGACTTCGCGGTCTGTTTCGGCGCTGACGAATTTGAATGGGCCCGAGCCGATCGGATGAAGCGTGATTTCATCGCCGCTGCCATAGGGGACCACGCCGATTGCCCCATCGGAGAGATTCCAGAGCAGAGTCGAATCCGGTTCCCTCAGATGGAAGATG
>DATJWZ010000599.1:0-10373 GCA_035500795.1 Candidatus Eiseniibacteriota bacterium
ACCGTCAGACTTTCCTGAGCCCCGGCGAGTGAGAGGCGGAAGTGGAGCTCCGAAACTCCTCCGACATCGACGTGAAGCGATGGGGTGACCTCAGGGGACATCCCGGCAGCCTCGACACGTGCCGAATAGTCCCCGGGAGGCAGCATCTCGAATGCAAAGCGGCCCTCGGCATCGCTGGTTGCAAAATAGCGTGCATTCGTGGCGCTATTTGCAATAGCAACCATGGCCTGCGGTAGCCGCGCGCCTCCGGGATCCAGAACGGTGCCGCGAATCGATCCGGTGGCGGAATCCTGGGCGGATAGGATGCACACACAAAAGGTGAAAATCACGAGGGGCAGGAATACCACAAGGAGGGCACGGGGACGCGCATGGAACATAGGTCGCCTCAAGCTACGAGATAGCTCGGACGGGCGACCCGAAACGCGTTAACCGGACGCGCAACAGGTTTTGCACGGAGGAACTCAGAACTGCTCTTGTCGCGTACGTTCTGAGTCTGGTCCGCAGCTCGAGAGAAACTCAGCCCTGTATAGCATTTCTGACTATTTCATTTCTGTGATTTCAATCAATTTCTCCGGCATTGTTCCCAGAAGGGGAATGTCGATGGTGGACAGCGTTCCAAAAATCAACCACAGAGGTCACAAAGGAAATCATCGCATGTTCTTCCTTCGTGATCTTCGTGTCCTTCGTGGTTTATGAATTTGTGAGCTGCAAACGGGTGGGCGGTGTCCCACCGCACTTTTAGGACACGACCAACGGGTGCCTACGTGGAGTATCTCCCGTCAAATCTGCTATTTTGGGAGTTCTCACTTTTACAGGAAGGCGACGTGATTCGATCCTATAAAGGAATGCGTCCGACAATTCCGGAGACTTGTTACGTCGATGACTCGGCGCAAATCATCGGCGACGTCGTGCTCGGCGAGCATGCGTCCATCTGGATGAACGCCGTCGTTCGAGGAGATGTCCACGAAATCCGCATCGGCGCCTACTCCAACGTGCAGGACAACAGCGTGCTGCACGGGATGAAGCAACAGTGGGGCGTCTACCTGGCCGATTACGTCACGGTCGGGCACTCCGTGACATTGCATGGATGCGTCATCGAAGACCGCTGCCTGATTGGCATGGGATCGATCATCTTGAACGGCGCGCGCATCGGTGCTGGATCGATTATTGCGGCCGGTACTTTAATTCCTGAGAAGACGGTCGTCGAGCCAGGATCGTTGTGGATGGGATCCCCGGGCAAGTTCCGCCGCATGCTTGGGCCGGCAGAGGAAGAGACGATCATGCGGTACGCCAGGAATTATCTTGGGTATAAAGACGAGTATCTAAAAGAAAGCTCTCAGCCGTCAGCTATCAGCTCTCAGAATCCGCGCCAATCCTAAGGTTAATTTTGGTCGATTGAGCTGAGAGCTTACGGCTGAAAGCTGAAGGCCATTTTAATGATCAAAGCAGTCCGAGGAACGCGAGACCTTCTACCGCCCGACACGGCGCTCTGGAACCATGTCGAGTCGGTGGTGCGAGATGTGTTTCGCGCTTACAACTTTCAGGAAATCCGCACGCCGATTTTTGAGGAGACTGCGCTATTCGCCCGCGGTGTTGGCGAAGACACAGACATCGTCGCCAAAGAGATGTACACATGGGAAGACCGGTCACGAGCCGCGAGCGAAAAAGGGCAATCCCTGACGCTTCGTCCCGAGAACACAGCCGGGGTTGTCAGAGCTTACATCGAGCACAAGCTTTGGGATCGTGGCCTGAGCAAGCTCTACTACATCGGCCCGCAGTTCCGCAGGGAGCGGCCGCAGAAGGGACGTTATCGCCAGTTCTACCAGATCGGAGCGGAGGTGATCGGTCCGTCGCCTTCTGGTAGTGAATCCCCTGCGCGCGATGCGGAGTTGCTGGAGATGCTTGCGACGTTGCTCGATCGCCTTGGCATCACAGACTGGAACCTGCAATTGAACTCCGTCGGATGTGCCAGCGACCGGGCTAAATTCAACGAAGCTCTGCGTCAGGCTCTTGAGCCTGTCAAAGACAAGATGTGTGTGGACTGCCAACGCAGGGCCGTGACAAATCCTTTGCGCGTGTTCGACTGCAAGGTTCCTGAAGACCAGCCAATCATCGAGAAACTTCCGCGCATCAGCCAGTTTCTCGACGAGGGCTGCCGCACTCACTTCGAGGCGGTGCAATCGATTCTGACAAAGGTTGGAGTTCCGTTCACACTCAATGACCGTCTGGTTCGCGGGCTCGATTACTACACGCGAACGGCATTCGAGTTTACGCATGGCGCATTGGGTGCGCAGAACGCAATTCTCGGCGGCGGCCGCTACGACGGACTGTCGGAAGCGTTGGGCGGACCTCCAGCTCCGGGTATTGGCTTTGCGATCGGGGAAGACCGCCTCGTCATGACTGTGCAAGAAAAACTTCAGCCAGAGACGGTCGTCCGCAAGCCGGACGTTTATATCGCGCCAATGGCGGGAATGAATGGTGACGCGGCGCGTCTCGCTCGAGAACTACGCCGCAAAGACGTTGTCGTAGAGCTAGGTGACGATACTTTCCGACTAAAGAAGTCATTTGAGGCTGCGACCAAGGCCGGAGCGAAGTTCATCCTCATCGTCGGCGAGAATGAGGTGAAATCGGACTCTTTCGCTCTAAAAAACCTTACCAGCGGAGAACAGATTTCCGTTCCACGCGCGGAGTTGGTTTCCAAAATCCGCCCGAGCTAATGAAATTAGAGGAATAGATTCTTGGGCAGAGTTCGCTCACAAATCGACGAGAGCCTCACGAAGTTCATCCAGTCTCAGCACGTCTTCTTTGTCTCAACGGCTCCGCTCGATCCTGCGGGTCATCTAAATCTCTCGCCGAAGGGGCTGGATACGTTTCGAATTCTCAGTCCCACAACCGTCGCGTATCTCGACTTAGTTGGCAGCGGCGTCGAAACCATCGCTCACCTGAGAGAGAATGGCAGAATCATTTTGATGTTCTGCGCTTTCAGTGGACCTCCCACGATTGTGCGCCTCCATGGGATGGGTAGGGCCGTTGAGCCGGGCGCGGACGACTTCTCAGATTTAGCGGCGCAGTTCCCCACGTATGAGAGTACCCGCGCCATCATTGTCGTCGAGGTGACTCGAATTGCAAATTCATGTGGTTTCGGTGTTCCCCTGATGCAATATGAAGGGGATCGAAACCACTCCTTTGCTTGGGCGAAGAAGAAGGGACTGGAGGGTCTCGAGGCCTATAAACGAGAAAAGAACCGGCAGAGCATTGACGGTCTGCCAGGGCTGACCGAGCAGAAGTCAGCAGAGTAGATGACAAGAATCGGGGGCAAGATGAAATACCGCATAGCTATCGTTGTAGTCCTTCTCTGCAGTGCGATCGGATTCGCCCGAAGCGCGAAATCAGACGCTGAACACGCACCGACGGCGTTCGAGCAGACACTGATGAACGCGGAAAAAAGCTTCCTCGCGGCCGCGAAAAAAGGCGATGTCGGCTTTTTCAAGAGCACTCTTACCGACGATTTTTCATTCGTCGCATTCGATGGCGAGTTATACGGACGTCAGGACATGCTCGACCAGTTTGCAGGAGGCGGCTTCGATGTGCTGCCCTATGAAATGAAGGTCGTTCCTGCCGCGGATGACGTCGCAATCGTCACTTACAATGTCGTTTTGCGTGTTCCTGCAGTGGAAGATCAAGGGCCTCCGCCGCGTTACCAGCACTTCAGCACGGTCTGGGTGAAGAAAGGTGACTCTTGGAAAATGAAGTTCCTCCAAATGACCACTGCGCACTGGGGAGACTGGTAAATTGCAGGCAATTTTCATGAAACTCCGCAGTTTCCGATCTCAGTTGCAAACGACTCACTCATTTCTGGGTCTGGCGCTTGTCGTCGGACTCGTTCTGTTGGCTGTATTCGCCAATGCTCAGGAGTCCGCCGCTCCTCAGGATTCAAAGTCAAAAGGCAATCCTGCTGCTCGATCCTCCGGGCCGAACTATTCTGGGATGTACAGCTTTCTGAAAGATGGCGAATTCCTGCAGGTGACTGTCGAAGACGGCGGCACCGTGACCGGATATGTCTCGCGCTTTGGAGATGGCGAGAGCGATAAGGGCGCGTTCCTGGACCAGTTCTTCAAGAACGGCAAACTCGATGGCAACAAGCTAACTTTCACGACGGAGATTGTTCACGGGGTAGCCTTCGATTTCCGCGGGAATTTTGAGCGTGGTGAGGGCAAGAATCCGGGCGACGAGTCGTTTTACATTCTGAAGGGTACCTTGACTGAAAACGTTACGGATGTCAGCAAAAAGGTGACATCGCACTCGCGTGAGGTGATTTTCAAGTCATTCCCGCAGGAAGCCGGGCCTGCTTCCGAGCCAAGAAAATAATTAGAGGTTATTGGCCAGCCCGGGCGGGTGAAAGATTCAGGCTGGCAGGTGCTTTCTTGCGCGCGCCCTCGTGTGCGTAAACCAGGTCGGGACTGCCATCGGAGTTCGACGAAGCTTCAGCAAGGGTCTCGGCCAGGGAACGATACGACCGGCTGATTTCGGAGCCCTCCTGCAGCACGATCGGATTTCCATGATCGATCGAGGGCGAAATGATCTGATATGCGTTCGGCACCTTCCAGAGCACCTTGCAGTTTGTAACCTGCTCGACATCCTCGTCGGTAAAGCCGGGAATCTTCTTGTAGCGATTGAGGACAATCCTCAAACGATCGCGGCCGGTGCCTTCCTCAAGAAAATTGTGGATGCGCCCGGCGCTCCACAGAGAGACCACGTCGGTCTGCGCGACTACCAAAACCGCATTCGATAGATCAGACAGCAGGCGAGTGCTCGAGTCGAGCCGGCTCGATGCATCTACGACGACGTAGCGGTAATGACTGACTACCAGATCGAATAACCGAGCCATTTCTCCCGGTGTCGGTTCGGTCGGATAAGGCTGCTGCGGGCCCGCGAGCAGATGCAGGCCTTCTTTCGTCTCGCTCATCAAGCCGTCGAGCAGGGAAACGTCCATGCGATGCAGGTTCTGCAAGGCATCGAGCACGCCGAATTGCGGCCGCAGATTCAGATGCAACGCCGCATGTCCAATGGGAGCGAAGTCAAGCAGGGCAACATCACCGTGCGCCTGCTGTAAAGCCAGCGCAGTATTAACGGCTGAGGTCGTGCAACCAGAACCGCCTTTTGCGCTTAAAAAGGTGAATACCCGTGCACGCCCGGCTCCCGCCGAGGCACGCGTCCTTGACGAACTAAACCGAGTCAAGGCTTCGAGCAGAGCTTCAGAACCCGCCGAATTGTCTACATACTCGCCTGCGCCCGCTCGCATGCTGGCAACAATGTTTGCGGGCTGACTCATCTCGCCGTTAGCGAAGATCGCGATTTGCTGTGTGGTGGCGCGAATGAGTTCGATGGTGCGAATCGCGCGCTGAGGATCTCGAGCTGAAATATCAACGATTACAACTTCGGCGCGTGAATCCTGGAGTTGGCGAAGAATAGCGTCGGTAGGTCCAACGGGAAAACCAACCTGGCTGAATGCGGCGCGTCCCAGCTGCGTTGCCTCCAGCCGGTTCTGCAACGCAGACAATTGATCCCGGTCCTCCGCAAGGAGGGCAACTGCGATCCCATGCATAGCGCGGTGCTCGCCGATTTCTCTCGGTGTCTGCATGTTAGAAAGAGATCGTACCCTCCGCCAAGTGACCTAGGTAATCAATCCAAAGCGTGCCCGCACGTTTTTCTGCCAGAGAACGAGTCGTACATCTGCTCGAAGTGTGGCTGGGGGGTGCACAACTTGTGGGCCCTTGAATCTGAGTTGCTTGCAAATGATTGTATGACAGGTGCGGCCTCTTGAAAAGGCACATCCGTGGTAGAGCCGGGAAGATGGTGCTATGCCGCGAAAGTGCCTGCTGGATGGGCGATTCGGAAGGATTGTGGCTTACGACCGGACGGCAGCGTGATCCATGTTCCGCTGCTCTTCAGTCTGCGACTCGATGTTCGACACCCGGCTGAAGTTGGGCAGCAAATCCGAGGGCAGATATTCATAACCATCCAGCCGAACCGCTACTCCGATTTTGGTTTCGGCTCCTGCTCCTGTCCCTGCATGCTGAGCCGCTACCGGTGACGTGATTCGGAGCACGCGCCCACGGCACCGCACCGGCATACCTTCGCCGAGAGTGATCTCCGAAGGCATTCGTAAGGTGACTTCAATCTCCATTCCCGCCATAAGTGGAAGATCGGTAAAGAAAAAGACGCCTCGCGAGCTCAGATCCTGTGTGAAGCCCATTCCTTGAAGCGAACTCGAGGAATCGCGAATGAACACTGGGAGGAGATACGAGAATCGTTGTCCGACACGGCGTTCGATACGATTTGGAGAAGTGGTCATCGAGTCACTTCCTATGCGCGTATCGGGGGTAGGCGCATCGGCCACTCTAGCGCAGGATCGATGCCATGAGAAGTTGCAAGTTAGTTACGCACAGCAATCAATCCGAAACTGATAGCCTGCTTACATTTGCGGCTGAATCGAACTTCGGCTGGCGTTGATCGCCAGACCGGGCCTGTGGAAAACTTTTGAGATTTCTGCTTTGGATAGAGCAGGCAATATAGTGGTCTCAGGGATGGCCCAGCGTCATCCAATGAAACGAACGTAGCTGAATTGAATACTTCCATTCCACAGAGCGCGTCGCCAGGCCCGGGTAACGCGGCAAGCCGCAAATTGAACTGGCAGGCCGCCGGACGAGCATTGCGCCATCGCAATTTCCAGCTCTTCTTCAGTGGGCAACTCATCTCTCTGATCGGCACATGGATGCAGACCGTCGCCCAGTCATGGCTTGTTTACCGGCTCACCGGCTCGGGACTGCTCCTGGGCGCGGTCGGTTTCGCCAGTCAGATTCCCGTATTTCTGGTGGCTCCTCTCGGAGGAATCACCGCCGATCGCTCGAACCGGCAAAAAGTAGTGATCGGGACACAAACGGCTTCCATGGTGCTGGCGTTCATCCTCGCTGTTTTGACGCTCACCCACAAGGTGCAGGTCTGGCACATCTTCGTTCTCGCTGCTGGTTTGGGAGTGGTAAATGCCTTTGATATCCCCGGACGCCAGGCCTTCCTCGTCGACATGGTCGGCAAGGAAGATTTGATGAATGCTATCGCGCTGAACTCGTCGATGTTTAACGGCGCTCGTGTGATCGGCCCTGCCGTGGCGGGTGTTCTGGTCGCGCGACTGGGCGAAGGCTGGTGCTTCTTTGCGAATGGCGTGAGCTATATCGCTGTCATCGCCGGACTGTTCCTGATGAACGTGAATGCTCCGCCCAAGGCGTCGCTGCACACCTCACCGTTCGAGCATGTTATGGAAGGGTTCCGGTTCGTAAATCAGACGGCCCCCATTCGTGCACTCATGATGCTTTTAGGTCTGGTCAGCGTGACGGGGATGCCATACGTCGTGCTAATGCCGATTTTTGCCGACAAAATCCTGCACGGCGGTGGTCAACAGTTTGCTTCGCTGATCGGCTCGCATGATCTCGGTGCTGTCCGGCTGGGGATCTTGATGGGCTCGGCGGGTGTGGGCGCGCTGCTCGGTGCGCTGACACTTGCGGTTCGCACTGGCGTAAAGGGACTTGGAACCTGGGTGTCGGTCTGCTGTGCGGGGTTTGGCATCAGCTTAATTCTCTTCGCGTTTTCAAAATCATTCTGGCTTTCTGTGCTCCTGCTGCTTCCAGTCGGATACTTCATCATGCTGCAGATGGCGTCCTCGAACACATTGATTCAGGTAATGGTTCCAGACGCGCTGCGAGGAAGAACCATGGCTGTCTATTCGATGATGTTCATGGGCATGGCTCCCGTCGGAGCCCTACTCGGCGGCGCGCTCTCCGATCGATTGGGAGCCCCTTGGACCGTGGCTATCGGCGGACTGGCCTCGGTATTCGGCGCCTGGTGGTTCAGCCTGCAATTGCCGAAGGTGAGGGCCGAGGCCCGAAAGCTGATCATTGCTCAGGCCATGGCGGGAGGCGAACCTGCCGAGGAGATGGCGAATCCCATTCCTGAGGACTAGCGTGTCATGCGCAGCGCGCTGCGTCCCAGAGCTACCAGAAAGATTGCGCTCTTTCCGCGAGCGTGCGGCGAGAAAAAGCTGATTACATCATCGTCGTAAAACGTGAGCCCGCTGCAGCCGAGTTTTTGTGCATAAGCTGCCAGATAGAATTTGCCGCCAAAAATTCCTGCTTCCAGCTGCACGGCGCGATATCCGCGATTTCCGTAGCACTCGAGGATCTTGTTCAGGTCTGCCAGAAAAAATATATCAACCGCCGCATCCGCAGGAATCTGTTGTTCGAGCCCTAGATAACCGGCTTTATCGCGGAATTCGCCCGTCTTTAGAAGCTCTAGGGTCCTTTCTTCCCAGCGATAAAAATACGTTCCTGCCGCTAGTCCGACGACGTTATTAACGATCAAATAAAGATCATTCAGATGGCCGACCGATTGATTCACGAAATCCGCTGGAATGCCGTGAGTGCTGTGATCGAGCATGGTGGAAAGCTGCTGGAAGGTGATGGGGTCACGCGAAAAGTGCCGCGTCGATCCACGGCGGGAGATGACCTGCTCAATTGTGTCCTTCGGGGTCTTGAAATCGTCGAGTGGAGCGAGCGGGATTACCGTTCCCTTGGGTACCGGAACCGTTCGCGAGTAAGTTTTGCCACGCCAGGATGCGACTTCGGCTGGAGAATCGAGTGAAGATGCTGCATGCATCTTGCGCATCGCCGGATAGTCCACTTCCTGTGCAGAGTAGGGAACCGTTGGAAGTTCGAGCACAGGAATACTCGGACTGGCGGCGGGATGATCAGGGTTGATATGTCCGAGGCCGACAATCGAGAAAGCAACTTCACGCTTCGTGTCCAAACCAAGCAGCGCATTGATATCCGCATCCAAGAACCCGGTTAAGACACGCGCCGGAAAGTCTTGCGCAGAAGCCATCGCGAGCAGGTTCGCGAGAATTGTCCCGTTATCCCATCCGAAATGACGATATGTTCGTGAGTGGTACTTCCAGGCATTCCGCCAATAAGTCCCCGTGCAAATAATGATAACGGGCGCGCGCGCAAGCGCAGGATCACCGCTCGTCGCGTCCACTACAACTTTCCGGTAGTCTCCAGCCCGGAGTTGACGCAATCCGAACTCTGCGGCACCGAAGTGGTATACCCCTGCCGGGAGAGCTGGCGCCGCACCGGCCTTCTGACCCTTCGCCGGGAGATCGCAACAAACAACATAGAGTTCGATCTCGTAGAGCGCTCCGGTGCAAGACGCGGCGCGAAAGAAAGTCTCGCCTTGCGCATACTTTTTGCTGCGTATTACTCCGGCGGAGAAGAAAAGCATCTGAGCGAGTGTGTCGAGATCGGGGATTGCGTCTTCTTCCGGAGCGGCCCCAGGATCTGCAATCGCCGTAAGCGTCGCGCGCCCTGTTTCGTGGAAGTCACGTGGCAGCCGCGTAACCTCCAGCGTGGGATAAATTTTGAAAAGCAGCGGCTTGTTCTCCCAATCGAGAACGTGAGGATGCATGCGGATGCTCAGATACGAATGCTTCGTCCCACTGTGGTACTGGCGCGCAGCATCGATGTTCTGGTTTTCGCTCAAAAGAACTCCTGGACGAAGGCGCTTAACGATAAGCAGCCGGCGGCAAACCGGTAATGCGGATCCCGGAATGGCCTTTGTGTCGGATATTCAGTCCAATCAACAAAGCCGTGATCTGCTCCACCAGACGCGCGTTTTCCAACTTTCCGCCATCGATGGCGCGCACTCCCGGGATTTTTGCAGTCAGGTCGCGAGTGAGCTGCGCGGCATCGGGATCATCGCTGCAGACGATGACATCGCAATCCAGAGGCGCGTCCCCATTCAGAAGATCGGCAGATAAATTGTGGAATGCTGCGACGACGCTGACCTCTTTCGGTACTAGCTCTTGAGCCTGCTGCGCCGCAGATCCTTGCCAGACGCCAAGCGGTCGAGAAGCTCTTCCCCCAACGGAGGCAGCAAGTGGCACAGTCGCATCGATCAATATGCTACCTTCGGCGATTGAGGGCTTAAGTTGCTTGAGAATTCCAGCTTGGCCCTCGAAGGGAACGGTGAGCACCAGGATGTCTGCTCCGGCGCACGCAGCGCTATTTCCCATGCCGGAAACACGCGCCTGATCTCCAGCCTTGCGTTGAATTGCTTCAGCGGCCACTTGGGCCTTCTGCTCGTCACGGGAGCCAATGATGATCGATTCTCCCGCGCGGGCCCAGCGCAGCGCCAATCCCATCCCTGCTGGACCGGTACCGCCGATGATCGCGATAGGGCGCGAAGGAGCCGCTGGGTTCGAGCTCATGCGAACTCGGCCTCGAGCGCCTGCTCCGCCGTGTACTCATCCAGCGGAACCTTGATGT
>DATJWZ010000600.1:0-7032 GCA_035500795.1 Candidatus Eiseniibacteriota bacterium
ACCGTGACCACCGACGCCAGTTGTGGCGCGGTGAATGGCATGCACGATTCGTTTACACCGCTCGGCGGAATGGTGCCTCTCATCAACATCATGCTCGGCGAAGTCGTTTTTGGCGGAGTTGGCGCAGGACTATATGGCATATTCGTTTTTGTGGTCCTGGCCGTATTCATCGCCGGGCTCATGGTCGGCCGAACGCCAGAATACCTCGGCAAGAAAATCGAAGCCTACGATGTGAAGATGGCGATGCTCGCCGTGCTCATCCTGACTTTCACGATCCTTACTTTTTCAGCGATCGCGGTCGTCAAACCCTATGGGACCTCTAGCATTAGCAATCCGGGGCCGCACGGGCTGTCCCAGATTTTGTACGCATACACTTCGTCGACCGGAAACAACGGCTCGGCGTTCGCTGGCCTGAACGCGAATACTAACTGGTACAACACGACTACGGCTGTTGCGCAGCTGCTTGGCCGGTTCTTCATGATCATTCCGATCATGGCCATCGCCGGCAGCCTGGCCAAAAAGAAGACCGTCCCGGAATCCGCGGGCACCTTTCCTGTAACCGGTGGCCTCTTTGCAGGTTTGTTGGTGTCCACAATTGTGATCGTGGGTTCGCTCACGTTTTTTCCGGCCTTGAGCCTTGGGCCGATTCTCGAACACTTGCTCATGCAAGCAGGAAAGGTTTTTTGAGATGCGTATGGATCAGGTACAACTTCATCATCCGGTGAAAGTGAAATCGCTCGCAGACAAGAGAATTCTTTGGAGAGCAGTGCTGGACTCCGTCGGCAAATTGCATCCGCGGACGATGGTCAAGAACCCGGTCATGTTCGTGGTGGAAGTGGGGGCGGTCCTGACGACGATGCAGCTAGTTTGGAACGCCTCGCATCATGCGGGACAGTTCGGCTTCGGACTGCAGATCACGGTCTGGTTGTGGTTTACGGTTTTGTTTGCGAACTTTGCAGAGGCCATGGCCGAGGGCCGCGGCAAAGCGCAAGCCGACACTTTGCGAAAAGCGCGGGCAGAAACGGAAGCCCACCGCCTGCGCAGTAATGGCAGCACGGAGGTTGTCGTCAGTTCCAAACTACGCTCTGGAGACATCGTCGTCGTCGTCGCAGGCGAGTTCATTCCTGGAGATGGCGAGGTCATCGAGGGCGTAGCATCGGTCGACGAATCCGCGATCACGGGTGAGTCTGCGCCTGTCATCCGCGAATCGGGCGGAGACCGGTCTGCTGTAACCGGTGGTACGCGCGTTCTATCCGATGAAATTAAAGTGCGCATTACATCGAATCCCGGAGAAACGTTTCTCGACCGCATGATCAAGCTCGTTGAGGGGGCCTCACGTCAAAAGACACCGAACGAGATTGCGCTAAATATTCTATTGGCGGGTCTCACGATCATCTTCCTGCTCGCTGTCGTTACACTTCAGCCCTTTGCGATCTACTCGGGGGCCCCGCAGAACATCTTCGTTTTAGTCTCTCTTCTCGTTTGCCTGATCCCGACGACGATCGGCGGGCTGCTGTCTGCCATCGGCATTGCTGGGATGGATCGGATGATTCAACGAAACGTAATCGCGATGTCCGGGCGTGCTGTGGAAGCGTCAGGTGACGTGGATGTCTTGTTGCTGGACAAAACGGGAACAATCACGCTCGGAAACCGCGCCGCCACCCAATTCTTTCCTGCGCCTGGCATAGAAGAGACCTATCTCGCCGATGCCGCGCAGCTCTCGTCTCTGGCGGACGAAACTCCTGAAGGGCGCTCTATCGTGGTGCTGGCAAAGGAGCGCTACAACCTGCGTGGGCGGGATCTTGCCTTGCACACGGCGAATTTCATCCCCTTTTCTGCGCAAACAAGGATGTCTGGGGTTGATATGGACCATCGGGAAATCCGCAAAGGCTCTCTGGAAGCGATCAGCCGCTTGACCGCGAGCTGCGGTAACAGCGTTCCCGTCGAACTACAAGTTTGCGTGCGAGAAATCTCCAATTCCGGCGGCACCCCACTGCTAGTTGCGGAGAACGGCCGCGTGCTGGGCGCGATCGCTCTTACGGATATCGTCAAGGGAGGCATGAAGGAGCGATTCGATCACCTTCGGGCTATGGGGATTCGCACCATGATGATCACGGGCGACAACCCACTCACAGCGGCAGCGATAGCCCGCCAAGCCGGAGTGGATGATTTCCTCGCAGAAGCCAAGCCGGAAGACAAGATGGCACTTATCAAGAGTGAACAGGCGAAGGGAAAGCTGGTGGCCATGACTGGCGACGGCACGAACGATGCTCCCGCCCTCGCTCAGGCTGATGTCGGAGTAGCAATGAACACGGGCACACAAGCGGCCAAGGAAGCCGGAAACATGGTGGACCTCGACTCAAATCCGACCAAACTGATCGAAATCGTCGAAATCGGCAAACAGCTTCTCATCACTCGGGGCGCGCTAACGACCTTCTCCGTCGCGAATGACGTCGCCAAATACTTCGCCATTATTCCCGCGATGTTCGCAGGTGCCTTTCCCGTCCTCGGTATTCTCAATGTCATGCATTTACATACGCCAGAGTCGGCAATTCTCTCCGCAGTAGTTTTCAACGCCCTGATCATCATCGCCCTGATCCCGTTAGCTTTGCGTGGAGTGAGGTATCGTCCGCTCGGCGCGGCGGCGCTGCTTAAACGCAACCTGCTAATTTACGGAGTCGGTGGGATCATCGCGCCGTTTATCGGCATCAAGTTCATCGACGTATTGCTTACGTACCTTCGGATTGTTTGAGGAGCTTATGAAAAAGAATTTCCTGATCGCTCTGTGGTTCACTCTAGTTACGACAGTGATGTTTGGCATTCTATATCCGCTCGCTATCACGGGTCTGGCCCAGGTGCTGTTTCCTTCGAAAGCCAACGGACAGCTCATTGAGAGGAACGGCAAACTCGTTGGCTCGCGAATCATCGGACAATTGTTTACCGGGCCGGGCTATTTCCATTCGCGGCCATCCGCTGCCGGGACTGGATACGATGCAACTTCGAGCAGCGGCTCTAACCTTGGCCCTACAAACAAGGCATTGCTTGACCGAGTGAAAGCAGACGTAGAAAAGGCCAAGGCGGAAGACTCAACTGCTCCGGTTCCCATCGACTTGGTTACTGCTTCCGGTTCGGGACTCGATCCGCAAATTTCACCGGCTGCCGCCGAATTTCAAATTCCCCGAGTGGCGCGGGAAAGAAAAATCGGTGAGGCAGACCTGCGTGCACTCGTTCACAAATTCACAGAGGGGCGGCAATTCGGGATTTTTGGAGAGCCTCGCGTCAACCTGCTGGAACTGAATCTCGAACTGGATCGCACACACCCTTTGCCGCAGTAGTAGCCGTCGTTCTTTCCATACTCTTTAGGTAGGCACGCGTTGCGTCATGTCGCGATGACGGGCTACACTTTCACTGGCAGCCAGAAAATGCGCTTATCGGAGCTCCCACGACCGAGTCCTGAACGGCTCCTCAAGCAGGTGCAAGCGGAGGAAAGCAAGCGCTGGGGTGCGAAACTCAAGATTTTTCTAGGCTATGCGCCCGGCGTAGGGAAGTCCTATCGCATGCTCGATGAAGCGCGGCGCCGACACGAGCGTGGTGAAGACGTTGTTGTGGGCGTTGTTCAGGGACAGCAGTCCGAGGAAGTTCAGGCACTTCTGCGCAGACTGGAGATAATTCCTCCATTCCAGACGCCCGAGGGAGAAGCCATCGATCTCAATGCTATCCTTGGCCGCGCGCCGCAGGTCTGCGTCATTGACCCGCTCGCTGCCCGGAATCCTTCTGGAAGCCGGCACGCTTATCGTTGGCAGGATGTCCAGGAACTTTTGCGGAACGGGATATCGGTCCTGTCGAGCGTCAACTTGCTTCATGTCGAGGAGTACAAAAACAAGGTTCAAGCGATTACCGGTAAGGACACCACCCAAACAATTCCAAAATCCTTCCTCCTGGCTGCAGATGACATCGTCATCGTCGATGTACCACCGGACTTGTGCCTGTGGCGCCAGGGCGAAAAGCTCACGTCGACGGGAATCAGCAATTCGCAGGAGCGCCAACTCTCAGAACTCCGCGAACTGGCGCTGTTGCTAACGGCCGAAGTGGTCGATGCACAGCTCGAGTCCTATGTTCATGCGCACGGAATTGAGCCGGTATTTGGGGCTCACGAGCGTTTCCTTTTGTGCCTTACGCCGCATTCCAACGCACCGGCCATGATTGAAAGCGGTGAACGAAACAAAGAGCGATTTCAAGGCGAACTTTACACTGTGTATGTGTGCGAACCCGGTCGGTCTAAACGAGACCGAGTAATGATTCGAAAATATTTCGATGCCGCTCAGAAGGCCGGTGCCGCAACCGAAATCCTGGAAAGCGACGATCCCATATCGGCGATTGTCGAATATGCGCGCGAGAAACGTATTACGCAGATTTTCATCGGGCACAGCACCCACAACACGTGGCGGGACCGCGTATTCGGCGATCCGGTGCTCCGCCTCATTCGCGAGGCAGAAGGTATCGATGTCCGGGTCTTCCCTCACTAACTCCGCTTATGCCCATGTCTGCGGACAGTTCACGCGGTAGCCTAAAAGTTTATTTGGGGTATGCGGCAGGCGTCGGAAAGACCTTCCAGATGCTTGCGGACGGGCAGGCGGCCGTGCAACAGCGAGGGAATGTCGTCCTCGCTTACTTTGAGCCCCATTCTCGTCCCGACACCATGGCGCAAGCGCAGGCGCTCGAGGCCGTGCCGCATCGCAAGGTCGAATACCGCGGCAAAATATTTGAGGAAATGGACACTGAGGCGGTCTTGCGTCGTCGGCCAACCATCGCGTTGGTCGATGAATTAGCGCATACCAATATTCCTGGCTCGACTCGTAGCAAGCGTTGGGAAGATGTTCAAGTCCTGCTGGATGCTGGCATCGAAGTGTGGACCACAATGAACGTGCAACACATCGAAAGCCTCAATGACCAGGTGCGGCAGATCACGGGCATTCAAGTGCGCGAAACCGTCCCGGATGGGATCGTCCGGCGGGCCGCAGAGATCGTAGCTGTCGATGTCACTCCTGACGCGCTGCTCAATCGCTTGAAACGGGGAGCGATTTACAAGCCGGAAATGGTGGAGAAGGCGCTGACAGGATTTTTCAAAGGTTCGAATTTAGGCGCACTCCGCGAGTTGACGCTTCGCCAGGCCGCCCACGAAGTCGACCTCCGGCAGTCCGCTTACGATGAAATGCGCGGATTTCGGCTCCCTCGGGTCTCCGAAGCGCGCGCCAGCGGAACAACCCATAACCAGCCGAAGGAGCGGATTCTCATCCATATCACCCCCGATCCTTCAACGGCCATGCTCATTCGTCGAGGACGGCGCGTCGCTGACTACCTCCATGCCGATTGCACGGCTCTCTTCGTGCACCAGACTCCTGAATTCGCGCAACTCCCAGCCGAGGAACGACAGGCAGTGGAGAAGCACCTTCGCTTCGCTCGGAGTCTGCAGATCGCAACCCGGATTGTTGGCGGCAGCAACGGCATCGCCAAGGCGGTGGTGGAATTCGCCCGCCGCAATCAGGTCACGCAAATCTTCGTGGCGCACTCGGTGGTCGGACTTCTGGCGCGGCTACGTGGCAGGAACTTCACCGAGGATATCGTCCGCCTGGCACAAGACCTTCAGGTCACAGTCGTCGCCGACCGCAGCCGCGGGCCAGGTTCCTAGGCGAATTACAGTCGGGTGGGATAAAGTCCAGCCAGCGTTTATATAGGCATTGTGCCATCATCCTTCCCCTTCTTGGCCACTCCCTCCACTGCGGACGACTTTGTGTGGGGAAGTTCTGGCAAGGACGCGCGATTTCTCTCGAATCTGCGAAGGTTTTTGGGGCGTGCGGAAGAACGCGACAGGAAACTCCTGATGTCTCTGGCTCAGAAGTTGGCAGCGAAGCGAAACGGACGAAAATCCATTGCTGCTTGAAGCAATGCATTGGCTTAGCGTGAGATGTAGCGCCTCTACGGGAAACGCACACAGGGAGTCGTTAAATCAGCTTCGTTGCTAAGAGCAAGCTTGAACTCATGCAAACTCGCGACGCGAAAGTCGGCGGAGCCGGATCCAAACCAGGTTTCGGCAACGAATGCGGTAGCGTCGAGCCGAATTCGCAGATTCACGCTATGCCCACGGGCCTGGTAATGAAAAAGTGCGATTCTCTCTGCGGTCCTTTCAACAAAACCGTACGGTATCCAGAGTAAAGAGTTCGGAGTTTGGTCTCTGAATGCGAAATGCCAGACTTGTGACTCCCCGCAAGCGCGGGGTGGAGCAGCAAGCAAGAGCTTTTGGAAGAAATTCCTCGCGCACTTGGCAGTATGGCGAAATGACTGCACTGTCCAAGATCTTTTGAAATACTGAGAAGAGATGTCGTCACAAGGCCAATGCTCGCTGGGAGCCACAAAACTTGCGAGCCAATAAAGAGCCCGAAGTAAATCAGATAGCACTGTTTGGAGTAGCCCTAGCTTTGCAAGCAAACGCGCTTACGGCCGGTGTCATGTCAGTGTCATGCGATTCATGGTAAATGGCGGCAAGAAGCGAACAAAGACTGAAAAGAGAGGTGAATCTGATTTGCCCCGTGTTGTCGGAACTTGTTGGGTCCCCTCGATTTGTCTCGGCTCCGGCAAGTTGTGATGAATTTGGTTTCAAGGCTGTCATTTCCGAAAGGTCCGGGCAGTTCGTTCAGGTCGCTGAGCATTCGGTCTGTGACCGAATGGTTTCAAGAAGTTATTTCGCCCCACTGAGCCTTCCGCCTGTAACGGAAGAACTGAGAATCTGGTTCGCGAAAATCAAGAAACCCAGCGGAGTTATTGAGGGATGTGTTTCCCGGGAGTCCGGCGAATCTCTCACTTCCCAGATCGAGACTTCTGGCCCGCAATAACCTCCAGTTAGCTCGTGATGCACACGTCCGACATCGGAAAGTGCCGTTGCCCCTACTCTTGGTGCGGAAGCCGGTGTGAATAGAATTGGAGGACAGTTCCGATCTGTGCCCGATTTCCCTACCGGCAAACATTGCTGGCGCT
>DATJWZ010000601.1:0-5278 GCA_035500795.1 Candidatus Eiseniibacteriota bacterium
TCCTGCGAAAACCGGCGAACGGGGTCTTTGAAAATCTGCTCGGCGTCACGTTCGCCGAAAAGGAAGAGAACATCTATGTCGGAATACGGAAAGAGCCAGCCGCGCCCGAAGCCGCCGGTCGCGATGAGAGCGAGATTGGCAGGCTTGGTCTCATCGGGAGAGACGATGTCATGCCAAAGACGGGACAGAATTTCTTCAATCAGGCGCGTGCGGTCCGTGACACAGGCGCGGCCTTCTCCAGAGGATTCGAAGTCTCTCTGTATCCGAGCGGACTCGTTGTGAAGTGAACCCCTTAGTTCTCCGATAAGAGTGGACGCTGCCATGATGAAAGATTGATTCAGCAGCGTCTGCTGCCGGCAGTGCTGCTTACAGCCCCCAGTCTTCGCTACAAACGTTTCGATACGAACGCTGGCTACAAAGCGCCCTCTCCACGCTCGTCGTTGCGAATCCGGATGGCTTCGTCGATCTTAGAAAGGAAAATCTTGCCGTCGCCGATCTTGCCTGTGCGCGCGGCTCCGAGAATCGCTTGCACCGCCTTTTCCACCATCTCGTCGGCGAGCACCATCTCCAGCTTCGTCTTCGGAATTAGATCAACGCTATACTCGCGACCGCGATAGACCTCGGTGTGTCCCTTCTGCCGGCCGTGACCGCGCACTTCGAGCACGGTCATCCCTTCAACACCGATCTCCTGCAGCGCAGACTTTACGGCGTCCAACTTGGAATTTTGTATGACTGCTTCCACCTTCGTCATAGTCTTTGCAAGTCCTGTTCTGCGTTTATAAACGCTGCACTGACAGCCAGAGCGCTGTCGTTAAGCTGATGCCTCCCAATAGTATCCCTCTTCGCCGTGTTGGGAGAGATCCAGGCCTTGCACTTCTTCCTCCTCGGAAACCCGTAGGCCGATTGTTACATCGACCAGTTTCAATATGATTAAGGTGCCCACAACCGCAAGGAGCCAGGCAATTGCAATACCGACCAATTGGTTCACCAACTGGTATGCATGACCCTCAATCAGTCCAGAAGGCAGCGTGTTCCCCTGCGCATCTTTGAAGATCGGGTTGACGGAGCTTACCGCAAAGACTCCGGTCAAAATCGCGCCGAGAGTGCCGCCTGCCCCATGAACTCCAAATGCATCGAGCGAGTCGTCATAGCCAAGTTTTGCCTTGACGACAGCGACCATCCAGTAGCAGAAGACACCCGCGACCAGGCCGATCAGCAGCGCGGGCATGGGTTTTACAAACCCGGCAGCGGGTGTGATCGCCACCAGCCCTGCGACTGCCCCGGAGATGCCGCCGAGCACGCTGGGCTTTCCGTTGCGAATCCACTCTGCTCCGGCCCAACCCACGGCAGCTGCGGCGGCGCCGAAATGCGTTGCGACAAAGGCGCTGGTCGCGAGACTCCCAGCCCCGAGAGCGCTGCCTGCGTTAAACCCGAACCATCCTACCCAGAGAAGGCACGCTCCAATAAAGCTGAGCACTACGCTGTGGGGAGGCATGGGCTCCTTTGGATAGCCCACACGCTTGCCGAGATAAAGAGCGCACACCAGCGCCGAGACGCCAGAGGTCACATGGACTACGGTCCCGCCGGCAAAATCGAGGGTCGGGAAGCGACCTCCGAGCGAAGCATTGAGCAGCCCACCTTTGCCCCAGACCATGTGCGCCATCGGATCGTAGACGATGATCGACCAGATGGCGGTGAACGCCAGCATTGCGCTGAACTTCATGCGTTCGGCGAATGCACCTGCGATCAACCCAGGCGTGATGATCGCGAACATTAACTGGTAGACCATGAAGGTCTGGGCGGGGATGGTTGCCGCGTAATCGGGATCAGGGGCGGCACCGACGCCCCTCAGAAATAGGTTCTGGAAGCCTCCGAAAAAGCTCGTGCCAGCGCCGAAAGAGAAGCTGTAACTAAATAACGCCCACAAAACAGTGACGACAGCCATCAAAGCGAAGCTCTGCATCATGGTGGCAAGTACGTTTTTCTTGCGAACCAGCCCGCCATAGAACAAGGCCAGCCCCGGTCCCGTCATCATCAGGACTAATGCGGAGCTGACGAGCATCCAGGCATTATCGGCAGAGCTTTTGGCATCGGCCGCCTGCTGCTCAAGCTTTGCAAGCCTGGCACTCGTATCGGTGGGCGAACTCGCGGTCGAGCCGACCGTTTGCGCGCATAGGATTTGAGCAAAGGCCAGAATCACAAAAAATGCGATCAGCCATGTGATCTGCCTTGTTCGATTGGACACTGAGCGACGGTCTCCTGGACGTGGATTGAGACTTCACACTTCCGCAACGATGGATCACTGTACCGTCGGCTCGCGCTTCCCGGAAATTGAAACTATTTATTAGAGCTATCAGGTTTTATTATTCAATCAGCCCAAAGGCACCTTCGCCGGAGTGTTGGAAAGGGCAGCATGGACTCGTAGCACCGATGTCGAGAAGGAGGAGGGTACGGTCTTTCCTGTATGGCGAGTACAGGGAATCTTGGAGAGAATTCGGGTTCCAGATAAATTGGGAGACCAGTTCGATGGGGGTGCATCCAGTGTCAAAGGAAAAAAAAGCCAGTGCCACGTTGCCTGGGCGAGTAGAAAGGATCATTAAGCCACATCCAAAAAGCGGCGAGGCCGAGAAGGCGCAGATTGAAGTAGAGGGCGCCGACCATCTTTATAAAGAAATTCGCGTCCCCAACAGCCTGATCGACGATGAGGGACACCAAGTAAAGCTCAGGCAGGGCGCCGAGGTTGAAGTCAAAATCGAAGCTGATTCGCTCTTGACGACTGCAGAACCGGCAGAGAGTACCAGTTGATCGTCCGTGACACGTTTGCGCCGACCGCGCAAAGCTTTCGAACTAGTGAGCCGAAGCTTTCGCTGGCTCCGCAGGAGTTTGAGGCTTCAAGAATTTCGCATCGTCAACAGGTACATTCTGCTGCATCTCACTGATTCGGATGGTGAACCGTCCGTTGGGTCGGGCGAGCGTCCACTGGTATGGAACCTTCACTCCGTTGGCTTCACGGTAGTCGGCGTAATCAATTTGAGTTGGCATCCATCCCAGAGAGGTTTCGCCGTATCGCACAAGGCGCAATAGCAAGCCGGAATCGGCGTCGAAATAGAGTTCGATGGGAGTCTTCCCCTCGCGCCGCCCAACGACTACATAAGTTTGCCGATCTCCGATTTTTTCGCTTCCGCGGGTCTTCGTGTCCGTAAACATCCCTTTCAGATGGGTCGCAAGATGAAGGTCGGCATCGATCGCTGCGCCATCGAGATCACTCCCGTGCATTTCTCGGATAGGGCGGCCGGGACTTCCAAGCCAGCCCTCCGTCCCATTGAATGCCGTGACGCTATCGCCATCAGGCATATGGGTGTATGAGATTCGTTTTTCGGGAAGTTTTGCATACACATCGATGGGCAATGATTTTCCGCCGAAGTCAATCGTGCCGTTCATGATCCGTGAATTGATCTTGTCAACGGCTGTCGCTCCACCGACTGCCTGCACATATTTCTCGAGCAGTTGATCTGCGGTAGGCGTTGCTGGTTCCTTCGCAGATTCCGCTGTCTTTTTCTCCGAGTTGGCACCGTGCGGTGCGCCCATCGGCTCCTTTGTATCCTCGCTCAGGACCGCAGGGATGGCGATGGGACGAGCGCTTCCCCGATGACAGGAGTAGCAGGTGACCTCGCGATTGCCCTGAAAATTGTCTTTGTTGATGGCGAACATCATTTCCATCATTTTGCGTGCCATCTGCTTCGGCTTCTTGTCATCTTTTTCAAATGCGTTCTGCACGTGGCAAAAGTCGCACTCAACCCCTAAGGACGCAGCGATGAACTGCATCGTCGGAAATAGCTGGTCTGCCGGAATTCCTTTCAATACCTGGATATTCTTGAACTGCTCCTCGGCTTTTTTCGGTGGGGCTGCCGACTGAGGTGCGGACTGGGCTTTCAGCTTCACACTGATGGTGACGCACGAGAGTATTACTAGAACAGCGGACACCATCATTAGCGCCTTTCGGTCCATGTGTCGAAACTCCCTTCAGAACGGCTCGGCAAGAATTTCAAAGTCTAGCAGAGAAACTCATTATGGCTGATTGCTGTAGACGTATTTTCCGGAGATTTCCGCAACAACGTAGCGTGCAGGTAATAGCGCATCGACTTTCGCCTTAAGGTGTGGAGGAACGAAGAGAAAGATCCGCTTCGGACCAACCCAATCCTGCCGCAGATCGGCGTCCGACAAATAAATCTTCGGGGCATCCGGGAAGGTCGATCCAAACCACATTGAAGTGGTACGACCCTCAACCAGTTCGATTGGCCGCTGCAGGTAGAAGAGCAGCGACGAACCAAAGGCCTGGTCTCCAAAAATCATGATGCGGTCTTGCGTTTGGGCACGCGCAGCGATCTGCTGAGCCAGCGCTTGGGAAGACAAATACGGACCAAAGCGCCCAAGAGCGATATGTGCCGCGATCAGAAAAACGCTCATACCAAGGGCCAAGGCCCAGGTCGCGGCAAAGTGCCGACGCCGGATGCGCATCAAGAAAGACGCAGGAAATGAAATTAGTAGTGTGATCGCCGCGATAATCGCCGGCAATCGCAACGCAGCGAATGACTCGTAACTCAAATCGAGCATGTGCGACGTCGACAGAGTATCGGTACTCATGTTGTGCTTGGCGAGCATACTCCCAATGTCGGGTTCAAAGGGTAGATGCCGTGACTTCCATAGGAGAGCTATCAACGTAATCCCTGCGGCGACTCCGATCGCCGCCAGAATTCCCGCTGAGGCCCTGAGCCATCCTCGGCGCTGCCCAGACTCGCACTCTTTGCGCTCGGATTGGGCAATTCCGTCAGCGAGCAGCATCAACAGTGGCAAGTACGCAGGAAACGTGTAGTACTCCTGATTGGTGGAGATCGCGAAAAAGACGAGAATCAGGCCGGCAAGAATCCAACACATCAGGCGGGTCCGTCCGGTAAAGCTGAGCCGTGAATGTTCCCTGCGCGCTTCAATCGCAGCGCGGATCGCACTTGGGAAATAAAAGCTCCACGGAAAGAGCCACACCAAGTGCAGCGACCAGTACAGCGCCCAAGGAAGCTTGTTGTAATCGCGCGGATAGCGCTTTCCGAGAAAGCGCAAGAAGTGCTCATTTACGAAATAGAACCAAAAGAATCCGTGACCGTTTTGACCACCGGTATTGCGCAGGCCCGCAAGGATATGCCATGGCGTGGCGATCACGAAAAATAGCGCCAGGCCCGTTACCAGGCGAAACTCGCGCCACCGCCGCCACTCGCCGGTCCAC
>DATJWZ010000602.1:0-3328 GCA_035500795.1 Candidatus Eiseniibacteriota bacterium
ACAAGTCTTAAAGCAAACAACTCGGATCTCGGTCAGAAATACATTCATCCGGATCGCAGGAAAGGCTGGGAGCTTTAATCACCCTTCAGCAAAATTTCTCATACTTAAGGAGGCTCTCATGCCCGCAATTACACGACGCACTTTTTGCAAAGCTGCTTCCACTCAAGCCGCAGTTGTAGGTTTACTCTCTTCCGGTGTGTTGAAGCTCCATGCCAATCCACTCGGCCTGCCGATCGGATGCCAGACATGGCCGGTCCGCGAAATGATTGAAAAGGATTTTCCAGGAACGTTGAAGGCACTTGCTGCGGCAGGCTTCCAGAGTATTGAACTCTGCTCCCCGGCCGGATATAGCGACAACGGATTTGGCGGACTCGCCAAATACAAAGGCTCAGAGCTGAAAAAGATCATCAACGATGCCGGCCTGACCTGCGTGAGTTCACACTTCGGCATGGACGAACTCCGGCAAAATCAAGACGAGCGCATTGCGTGGGCCAAAGATGTTGGCCTCACGCAGATGCTTGTCGCGAGTCTCGGTGGCCCGAAGAATCCCACGATGGATGACGTAAAGCGCGCCGCCGACGAATACAACAAGATGGGCGAGAAAGCCGCAAAAGCGGGCATCCAGCAAGGGCTACACAACGAAGACTTCGAGCTTTCCACGGTCGATGGAAAACGCACCTACGACATTCTGTTCGATCTGCTCGATCCCAAGTTCGTTAAGTTCCAGTTCCAGGTTTCAACCATCAGCAAAGGCTACGACGCCGCCCAGTATTTCAAGAAATACCCGGGACGGTTTGTCTCCATGCATGTACAGGGTTGGTCGGCCGACACAAAAAAGATCGTCGCTGTCGGAGAAGGCACTCTCGATTGGAAAAATATCTTTTCAGCCGCAAAGACCGGCGGAATCAAGAACTACTTCGTCGAGATGAAATTGGAAATGATGCAGGCCAGCGTACCGTATCTTCGCAATCTGCAGGTGTAATGACACGGCTTCTCACGCAAGAAAAAGAGCCCAGCTTCCGCGCTGGGCTCGCATTATTTTTGTGCAACAGCCTCAGTGGGTCATTCCACCGCCGGCGGACTTGCAAGTCTTCGAAATGTGTTTTACCGAGCTGACCTGTAGCGTCTGACTCGATCCGCTCGTGGAAGCGGTGCTTCCCGATGCACCGGAACTGGACATACCGGTTATTTTCACTTCGTGACCGACATGCTCGCTCAGCGTGGCCGCATCGCCGGTTAGCTGATACTCCATGCCTTTTTTGTCAGTGAGCGTAAAGTTGCCATTGGAACCGCTCAGGCAACCTTCCACCGTCATTTGGCCGCCCGCTCCGGTTCGGCTTTGAGCCGTGCTCTGTTGAGCTCCGTAGCCCGAACTTGAGGGCGTTGAGCTGTCCTGCGCAACCGCCCACGATAGCCCAAGCAGCAGAACAGACACGATCATTAATACTTGTCTCATAGATGCGACCTCCAATCGATTTTCCGATGAAATTGTCGATCTCAAAATCCCGGATTGGAGGGCAGAACACTCCGAGAAAACGTCGACATGCAGAATTGTCCTTTGGCCAGCCCAGAACCCCAATACCGTACTTACCTGAGACGCTCTCGGGTATTCACTTGAAAAACGTGGCCGATCCGGAGCTGGCTGGTCGGATATGAAAAGGAGCTGCTTTCGATGTGGATCTTAGGCAGCTTCGTCGTCACGCCTTCTCGGCGGGACTTCTTCCGGATTTCCGTATTCTTCGTGGGTGTGGGTGGGGCGCTCCGGATGATTGGCGGCGTCCTCCACGCCTTCCACTGCCGACGCCTCGACTGCCTGATCCGTATCGGCCAAATCTTCCACCGAGTCTTCGGTCGCTTCCGGTTCGTCCGAAAGCCCAAGAGAACTCGCCGACTGCCCAGCGCTGTTCGTCCCCACTTCGCTCGGATCCGATCCCAGTTCGTCAAGTTGAGCTTCGAGATCGCCCTTCCGCTCCGGTGAACGTTCGTCCAGATTCTTGTCGACCTCGTTACGCATCTTTCCCACCTTCCTATTTTTCTTATAACGCTCTCGCACAGGCCTCCAACTCCGGTCTTCCCTGTATTTCATTGCCAGCAATCCGTAACACTCCTTTAACAACTCTTCTGCGGATTCGCTCCTCCAAATTGTGAGGAACTCTGAAGGAAGAATGCCGAAATCACAAAAGTTCAACCCGACAAAACTCAATCCCTTTAGCGATAAGAAGAACAGTGTCGTGAATGCGGTCGTCGAAACCCCAGGCGGCAGCCGCAACAAATTCAAGTATGACGAGAGCCTTGGTTGCTTCACCCTTTCTGGCGTCCTGCCTGAAGGTATGGTCTTCCCGCACGCCTTCGGATTTGTACCCAGGACCAAAGCGGCTGATGGAGATCCCGAAGACATTCTCATCCTGATGGATGAGCCCTCTTTCGCGGGCTGCGTTGTTCCGAGTCGACTCCTCGGAGTTATGGAGGCCGAACAGACCGAACGAGACGGCACACGCGAGCGCAACGACCGTCTGATTGGCATCGCCGCCCAGAGCTACGAGTATTCCGAAGTCCAGACTCTTGACGATCTTGACAAGCACGTGCTGAAGCAGATCGAGCAGTTCTTCATCAATTACAACAAGGAGAAGGGCAAGAAGTTTCGCGTCCTGCAGATGCGAGGACCAAAGCAGGCGCTGAAACTATTGAAGAAAAGCATTCAATAAATCTGATGATAGACATTCTCATTCGGTTCCTGATCGGAGGAGTTGTCGTTTCGATGTTCGCCGTCATCGGCGATCTGTTCAAACCGAAAAGCTTCGCAGGTCTCTTCGGCGCTGCTCCATCACTCGCTCTGGCTACCATCCTTCTGACGGTCCGCAAAGAAGGCGCTCAATACGCCGCAACTGAAGCACACTCTATGCTCGCCGGCGCCGCCGCATTCCTTGTCTACAGTTCAGCAATAAGCTGGTTCATGATGCATCGGGAGTGCAAAGCCCTGTCTATATCGGCAGGATTCCTGATCATTTGGGCAACCGTGTCCTTTGGATTGTGGTCCATCTTTATTAAATAACGCATGAGAGTGAAAATCGACACTTCCGGGCTGAAGGCAACGAATTGGCACCAGCTTCTGCTACGTTTCGTATTCGGCGGGCTGGTAACGGCCGCCGCCGGCTTGATCGCGAAAATATACGGCCCCGCCGTCGGTGGACTCTTCCTCGCCTTTCCCGCGATCTTTCCTGCTAGTGCGACTCTCATTGAAAAGCATGAACGAGAAAGAAAGCAGAAAACTGGTCTCCATGGAACTGTCCGTGCACGCAAAGCTGTGGCAATCGACGCTGCCGGCGCG
>DATJWZ010000603.1:0-18430 GCA_035500795.1 Candidatus Eiseniibacteriota bacterium
GTGCGCGTCCCGAAGACCGTCCATGCGAGCCATGGTCGCCCGGACTTCAAATAGAAGTACACAAACCCGACGAGGGATACAATGATTAGCCACACCGCCACGTGCCCCCACCGCAGCACCGTCGCAAATTCAACCGGCGTAACTGCCCGCATCATCCACAATTCACAAAACGTCCAGGCCGCCGTCCCTGTCGCCAGCAGAGAGAAGATCAGATTGGCCCAAGCCGCGCGGTGCCTGCACCAGACCAGGAAGTTAATACCCGCCAGTGTGAGGCAGGCCGACGCACTCATGGACCAGATGATCGTAATCAGGCTCATTTGAAATCGAGAACGCGCTTCATTCAGACTCAAGCCAGCCACGTCAGGACACCCTGCCCCTGACAAAGATCGCCGGGGTTGCTGATATCCCTCGTAACGACGCAGACGTGTAATCTGAACGATTCAACAACGGCCGACCTGTTGAGGGCAATGACAAAAATCACAGGAATTAATGACGATCCAAGTCACTCTCCCAAGTACGCCTCAGCTTCCCTCCCCTGACCCGACTGGCGCAGGAGGTGGGCATCTTCCCGGGAACTCAGACGGGAGTTGGGGAGGTCCGGTCGGAGAAGCGGCAGCGAAAGCTCTTGAAGAAGGCTATCGGGACAAAGCAAAGCCCTTCCATGGCTACTACTTCGAGGTTCTGAAGGATAGTGACCGCCCCACCCCTCGGACAACTCGAGTCCGTAATCGGGGGAGCGATGATCGGCGGTTTTGCACGGGTCGCCGTGCGAGCCTTCCCCAAAGGGCAGTAGACGGAATCTCCTCAACATTCCTATAGTGCTCACTGTTCGGAACCGTCTTCCGTAGGGTGGAACTCCAAATATGATGAAACTCTTAAAAGCTGTGTTCGCATCATTCGACTTTTTTGCGGCGGCTAGGCGAGGCCAATTTGCAAGATGAGACAGCAATGATCGCTGCTGCCAGGGACGGAGACAACAATTCGTTCGAGCTACTGGCTAAGCGTTACGAGAAGCAGATTCTAGTTATCGCTTTGCGTATTACACGTAATTGGCATGACGCTGAGGATGCAAAACAAAAGAGCTTTCAAAAAGCATATTCCCAGTTGCACAAATTCCAAGGGAAATCCTCCTTTTCAACGTGGCTGACCCGGATTGCAATTAATGAGGCCTTGCTCATGTTGAGGAATACCTACAGATTGCACGAGGTATCCTTTGAGGGAAGCGAAAACGGCAACGCATTGGAATGTCTGAAGATCCAGAATCCGAAAGACAACCTGGAGGTAAGTTACCAGGAGCAAGAACTGAGGCGAATCCTACTGCTGGCCCTGAAGGCGCTGACTCCAAAGGTACGATCAGCAATCCAGCTCCGGGAGCTTGAAGAGCGTTCTAGCTCTGAAACCGCTCGGATTTTGGGAATTTCTGTAGAAGCAGTGAAGGGCAGAGTACTCCACGGACGCAAGCAATTGCGGAAAGCGCTCGAAAGCCCCATTGGAATGTGCCTGCGCCATCTGCACTCCCAGCATCCTGAGCCCTGTGAAAAAGCGAAACTCACAGCTCCTAACCCCTGAGTTGTGGTGCACTCTGCGTCACCGCAACCTTCTGGTTCGCCAGATGGTGCAGATAAAGAACAAGATCGGCATGCTGCTGATGGATGCGGGCATAGTCTTAACAGACGTAGGGGACAAGTTTGTGCACTATGTGATGACAGATGTCGCACCGCAGTTGGACGCAGGCGTTGCTGCCAAACCGAAAGAAAATTGATCACTCAGGAGCTTTTTCGGATCGTTTGAAGGGCTTGAAGCAGGGCGTAGCTTATTTTTTCCCCGCAGGATACTACCCCGCATGCGCCTTAACCAGCCATATGCACCCATGGTTCCCGTTGTGTTCCTGGCAATTCCAGTGAACGAACTCCTCCACTTGGTTCTGAAGATGCTCGGTTGAGTTCGAGGAGGCAACAGTCGTTCTGAATCAACTCCCTTGACTCGGCTGACGCAGAAGGCTGGCATCTCCCCGGAATCCGTGTAGACCTTCCCCAAAGGGCAGTAGACGACGTTTCCAGCGTGTGCCAATAGTGTCTAAAGAGCATTCCTGTGAATGGCCACCTAAAGGCGGGAAATAAATTCATTGGTGACGATCATCGTCGTTGCTGCCCGCGCGATCCACATTCTCAACAGCGAACACATGAGCCCCAACTCTCCAAAGGTGGACAAACGGCTTCGGCGAAACAAGATGCTTTGAACCACTGCCGGAATCCTCGATCCGCCTTTATCTTCGCTTCCATTATGCTTTGCATGACGCCAATTTGCTGCTTGGGGCAGGAGAAGCAAAACCCTGCACCGAGGGACACACAAGCCAAAGCCGAGGGCCGTCGCACGATCGGCGTGGCACTGGAAGGCGGGGGAGCGCTTGGGGAAGCTCATATTGGCGTGTTGAAGTGGCTCGAGGAACATCATATTCCAGTGGATTACATCGCTGGAACGAGTATGGGTGGCCTGATTGGCGGTTTGTATGCCACGGGAAAATCTGCCGATCAAATGCAGGAGGTGGTGAAGAATGCCGATTGGCCCCTGCTGCTCGGCGGCCAAACCCCTTATGAAGATCTCTCCTTCCGCCGCAAGGAGGATGCGCGGCAAGTCCCGAGCGCACTCACGATTGGCTTGAAGCATGGCCCTGCTCTCCCACCCGGATTAAACTCGGGCCACCAAGTGAACCTCCTCATCGACCGGGAAACTCTTCCCTATTCTAGTGTTCGCTCCTTCGATGACTTGCCCATCCCTTTCCGCTGCGTCTCGACGGAACTCGTTTCCGGCAAGGCACACGTCTTTCGGAGCGGCTCCTTGTCGGACGCCATGCGCGCCACCATGTCTATCCCAGGTGTGTTTGCCCCAGTGCGGGAAGGCAATCAGGTTTTTGTAGACGGCGGTCTTGTGGACAACTTGCCCACGGACGTGGTCCGCGAAATGGGCGCGGACATCGTCATCGCCGTACACCTGCAAATCTCTCCTGTATCGGCAAAGGAGATTCAGTCGGCATTTAGCGTTCTGGGACGGTCAGTGGAACTGGTCATTGCAGAAACGGAAATCCGCGGCATGGCGGGAGCGGATCTGATCGTAAAAGCCGACGTGCAGAAATATACGACAATGGACTACGAGAAGTCCGACGAACTGGTCAAGATAGGATACGACGCCGCTGAACAGAAAGCAGCGCTTCTGAAGGGATATTCACTGGATGATGTAGCTTGGGCGGAGTATCTCCACGCAAAAAATTCCAGGCTACGGACAACGATCGGCGTGCCGCAATTTGTAAAAGTTGTAGGTATCGAGGGTGAGTCCGCCGTCAACGTCCAGAAGTTCCTCGCACCTCTGGCCGGAAAACCGATTGATCAGCAGTCGCTCGAAGGAGCCTTGACGCGCCTGGCAGGCGTTGGCCGCTTTGATAGCGTCACCTATGACATCGTCCAGGACGATGGGCAGACCGGGTTGTTGGTCCGGGTCCACGAGAAGACTTATGCTCCGCCGACGCTCCGGCCGTCGTTCGTAATTGACGGCACGCAAACACAGGATGTGACCTTCACGTTCGGCGCACGGCTGACCTTCATGGATATAGCGGGTTTCCGTTCGGAGTGGCGGACGGACTTGGCTCTCGGTGAAACGTATAGCATCGCTTCGGATCTTTATCGGCCGTTCCAACCGATGGGCAAGTGGTTCTTTGATCCTTTCATGTATGCAAGCCGCTCAACCTTCGACATTTACAAACGTGAGGATCCGCAAGCAGTCTACCGCCTGGATCGCGTGTCGGGTGGGATCGACTTGGGATACGCGATCAGCCGATTCAGCGAAGTGCGTGTTGGATATGGAATAGGCTACGGAGGTGCGGACCTGCGACTCGGATCTCCAGACTTTTCTTCCTACAGTGGGCGGATAGGCCACCTACGAGCGCGTTTCCTTCTGGATCACACCAATGATCCGATTCTTCCTACCGCGGGCTACTACGTTCAAACAAACTTCAACTTTTATGACAGTTTCCCAAACGCTCCAGAGGGCTTTCCAACTTTGGAGGCCACCGCTCAATATTTCCAGCCTTTGTCGCAACGGGCCTCCCTATTCATAGTTGCAACAGGCGGTTCGACTCTCGGCTATCAGCAGACTGGAACGCCGCAGTTCTTTCTTGGAGGAGTGAGCAAGCTGAGCGCTTATGGACTGAACGAATTGATGGGGAACCAGTATTTTTTGGGGCGCCTGGGTTACAAACGGAAGATCTTCACGCTGCCCCCATTCGTTGGAAGCAGTGTCTATTTTGTGGGCTTCGGTGAGGTCGGAAAGATGTATGGCGATCCATTTCCCGCACCGAAACTCTCGGGCGACGGTACGACAGGCGTGATTGCGCTGACAGCTATAGGCCCTGTGTTCATTGGGGCCAGCGCAGGTGATACCGGCCACTACAAGTGGTTCTTCCAGTTGGGCCGGGTGTTTTAGATGCGCATCGCAAAAAATGATCATAGAGCGATGAAACTCATTATCGGCAAGTCTCTATTCGCGCTTGCATTGGTTTTGGGCTTGAGCCTGCAAGTGTCTGCTCAAGACAATAATTCTCAAACGGTGCAAACCACCGGCGACGAGCAACTCCCGGAACAAGACCCGGGGACTGGACAGACGCCTCAGTCGCCCCATGCCGGTGGAACGGACCCTAATCTTCCACAGCACGAATCAAAAGCCGCCGCACTTTCCGGGTCCCCCGTGTTTCCCACTCAAGATTCCGCGGAAGTGAAGCAGCGAAAGTTCGTTGCCCCAGACGTCCCAGAAAAAGTGACACGCTGGACCAGCTACAGCGGGGAATATTTCACGATCAGGTTTGGTTTAGCCGTGCTTGCCGACTACAACGCGTTTTGGCAAGATTCAGATAGCTTCACTCAAGTAGGCGTCCAAGGCGATCAATGGAACGACCGCTCCACCCGCTTCATGCTCTCCGGGGGAATCGGGCCCGAGTCTTATCGGGTGCATTACTTTGCATCCTACGCATGGAATGGTTTTGATGCCCCCCAAAATAAGAAACCGACCTGGAACTTTAGCGACCTGATCTTTACGTTTCCCGTCGGGAAACTGGGCGCGCTAACGTTTGGCAAGAACAAGGAACCGTTCATCTATGAAATGGTTGGTGATGCCGCATTTCTCCCTTCGCTTGAGCGCGTATTAAATCCGTTCTTTACTTCCCGAAATGTGGGCGTCACTCTGAGCAACACCTTATTCGAGAAGCGGATGACTTATTCGGGCGGCTGGTTCAATGACTGGTGGGCGCAACAGAGGCCGTTCGACGGGTCAAGCAACCACTTCGCGGCTCGAGTAACCGGACTGGTTTCGATCAGTGAGGAGGGCTCCAGGTATCTCCACGTGGGAGCGGGTGTCCGCTATGCAGGGGCGACCGACGGTTTCGTACAGTTGCGCGGGAAGCCCGAATCGGACGTGACGAGTAACTATGTCGATACGGGTAACATTCCGGCTTCCAATCAGAAGGAGTTTGGACTCGAATGCCTCTGGAACCATGATAACTTTTCAGTTCTGACCGAGTATGTTCGATCCCAGGTGAATGCAACTCCATTCGCCAACCCTTCGTTCTATGGGGCCTACGTTACCGGCTCCTGGATCATTACCGGGGAGCACCGGCCGTACGATCGCAATGTCGGCTTCGCGCGACGCCTCATTCCAGAGCATCGGTGGGGAGCATTTGAACTGGCGGCCCGATACTCGCACCTCGATTTAGAGAACAAGTCGGTCCACGGCGGGGTGATGGATAAAGGTCTTCTTGATTTCAGCTGGTACCCGAATCGTTGGTGGAGATTCGCTATCGCGTGTGGCTTTACCAGCCTCAACCGCGTTGGCCTCGTCGGTTATACCACGGCTCTGCAAACGCGTATTCAATTCGTGTACTGACTACTTTGGTTGAGCTTCCGGCAAGAATAAAGATATATCACCGTCAGTTTGTCTGCCGGCACCCCCGGGCCGGAATCGCTCATGGACCAGATGATCGTAGTCGGGTTCATTTGAATTTGAAAATGCTCCTCATTCAGGCTCACGCCCACCACGCCACATCGCGCTGCGTCCGACACAAACCGTAGGTATTCTGTCATCGTTCGTAACGAAGGCAACGTGGAATTGCTGCGATTCAACAACAATTCACCCGCTAGCACAATCACGAAAGTCGCCGCCATCTTTGCGGAATCGGGATGGACCTTCCCCAAAGGGCAGTAGACGGCATTTTCGGCCGATGCCTATAGTGGTGATCAACACAGGTCGCCGCGTAAGCAGCATAACTAGTAACTCGTGGTCACGTGAAGTACTGCGTTTATCTTGTCGTGCTGTGAGGACCAAGGACCTTCAGCCCTTGAGGGCAACGAGTGGGAGAAAAATGATTATGGACGGAGCACAAGCTTCATTCACGAATTGGGGGCACGGAACCAAACCGGCCGCGGTTCCCCGTGTGCTCATGGCCATGACTGCATGCCATTCCCGGATCGGTGTCGGGAGGATTTCCACATTGGTTGCTCACACCCTGAGGATGATAGCAGGGACGCGCAAACGATCCATTCTCTCCGCAATGCTTATCTGTGTCTTGCAAGGTGCTCCGGCACCTTCATCCAGAGCGCAGGACGTACAGCCAGTGCAGACCGCACAGAACCTGCAAGCTGTAGAGGAAGTACCGACCGGGCAGACGACTCCGCAACCCGCTCAGGTTGCGCAACCCCAGCCCACGTCCGACGCGGAAGCCCTGGAAAAAGCACGGAAAGCCGCTCAGAACCCGATTGCAAGCATGATTAGCTTACCCATTCAGGAAAATTGGAATTTCGGCATCGGCCCAGCTGATCGTGTTCAGAATGTAATGAACATCCAGCCGGTAATTCCGATTAGCCTCGGAGAGCACTGGAACCTCATCACGCGCTGGGTCACCCCTGTCGTCTACCAACCTTACGCCGTTCCCATATCGCAGCCATCTGGCCCCCCGGTGCTATTGCAAACCGGCGCCTACGGATTTGGAGACATACAACCCCAATTTTTCTTCTCCCCTAAAACAGAAAGTAAGGTGACCTGGGGGGTCGGACCGATTTTTCTCGTGCCCACGGCGACGCAAACGAGCTTGCTGGGCCAAGGCAAATTCGGCATAGGTCCCACTTTTGTTGTACTGGCACAGCCTGGCAGATGGACCGTCGGCGTGCTTGCCAATAACATCTGGTCTGTAGCGGGTCATGCCGACCGGGCCGACGTAAACCAGTTCCTGATTGAGCCTTTCATCAATTTCAACCTAAAACGCGCCTGGTATCTCAGCTTCAGTCCTATCATGACGGCCAACTGGGAAATGACCAACGGGGGCCGATGGGTCGTGCCTCTCGGCGGTGGTCCCGGGCGCGTCTGGAAGCTCGGACACCAGGCGGTGAACGTCCAAACTTTCTTTTTCGGCAACGCCGTCCATCCGCCGGGTGCAGCATCCTGGACATTTAGGATGAGTTTCACACTCTTATTCCCAAAGCCCAAGTAACAAGAGAAAGCTTGCAGAACAATCGCAGGCGGCCAGGTGGCAAATACAAGAGGGAGAAATGAAGTCGGTGAAGAAGCGTGAGCAAGGCCGGCAAGAAAACGTGGGTCATGCAATGAGCCGAAGGGCGGTACGAATTGCTGTGCTTATGGCTCTACTTGTTGGGGCCGCGATGCACTGTGGTGCTCAGACAACTTCAGAACTGAATACCTATTTCCAACAAAATGTCGGGCTAACTCAGGATCAGATTGCAGCCATACGGGGCGGACACGCGGTTGCGAAGGTCGCGAAGTCGCGCATTCCCGATGAAATTTTCGTATTCGGAGCGGTCTATGTCAACGCCCCTCCGGAACGATATCTCAAGCTCGCCTATGATTTTGACCGCCTTCGCCAGATCCCGGGATACGAAGCCATCGAGAAATTCGGCAATCCTCCGCAACTCTCTGACTTAAAAGGCTACACCTATGACAGCGACGACATAAAGGCGCTGAAGAATTGCAAGGCCGACGACTGTCAGCTCCAGGTGCCCGCCAGCAGCATCGAAGCGCTTCAGAAATCCGTTGATTTCGCTGCTCCCGACGCGGAAGAAATAGTGAATCAGTATCTCCACGGGATTGTAATCCAGCGTCTGCTCACTTATCAGCAGGAAGGCAACCAAGCCTTGGGGGTTTACAACGACAAGAAAAACCCCACGAACGTGCCAGAGCAATTCAAGTACATGCTCAGCTACAGCCAGCTTTTACCGAAGATAATACCGGATTTGTATAACTACCTTCTCGACTATCCCAAAGCCAAGCCTGCTAACGCAGAGGACATGTTCTATTGGGACAAAGTGAAGTTTGGTTTGAAGCCGACGCTTCGAGTGGTGCAAGTAGTGACTATGCCGGGCAACAATCCGCATGAGCCGGCCTACACAATTGCGGAGAAGCAACTCTACGCAAGCCACTACTTTGAGACAGCCTTGGATCTCACTTTTTGCGTCAACGGCGACGATCCGAAGCAACCTGGCTTTTACCTCATCAAGTTTATGGGATCGGAGCAGGCCGGGTTGACCGGTTTTAAGGGCTCTATCGTCCGTAAGGTCGCGGTGGGTCGGTCGGCGTCCTCTCTAGAGAAGTCTCTTATGGCTATCAAGGACGCTTTGGAAAAGAACCAATAAGCTTTCGCCGAGGGCGGGGGCGACACATGAATGGACCGCTGCCGCAGACAAGCTGCAGGTTGGCTCGACCAAGAGATTCGGAATTGTGAACCTATTTAATTTTGGAGGCGAGGTATGACACGTCACACCCACGCATGGTATCGGAGTGCAGCTCTGCTTTTAGGGATACTCTTCGCTTGCATTGGGGCTTCCGCTCAAGATACCGCCGATAAGGCCCCACACGGAATTCAGTCGCCTCTTCAAGTTGCAGTGCTGCCGAGCGCACCTCACACAGTGGATTTGAGCTTCAAAACGGGTTCCGTCGGAAACGTGAGTTTTTCCGATCGAGGAATCGTGCTGGGAACGACGACCTTGACGCCAAGCCCTGAGGGAGTTTACAGACTCACGCTGGATGAAGCGCAGCAGGCGGCAGGAGGAGCGAACAATCCTCTCGTGAGGCTCGGCCAATTAAGCGTAGAAGTCGCAAAGCAACACCGCCAGGGCGTTCAGGCACTTTACTATCCGAACCTTGGTACGCAGCTTGAAAATCTTCATCTCAACAAGGCGACGGGCCAAGTGCTTTCGTTGCCGCGCCTGGGTGCGACTGTGCCCGTGAACGTCTTCCACAAAGACAATACGATCTTCAACGTTATGGCGGCTCAACCAGTCACACCGCTTTTTTCCGTCTATCAACTCGTGAAGATCGCGCGGGCCGACGAGAATATTGCCAAGGCAAAGGCCGGGATGCCGGTGGCGGAAACGGCAAGGAGTGTCGAGAAGAATTTCTTCGATTTGCTCGTTGCCCAACGGGAACTTGCTGGTGCTGAAGCAGACGCCAGAATAGTCCAAGCCAGATGGCTGACGGCGAGCAACTCGGGGACCCCGATTGTCTCGACGGCACAGGAAACGGAAATGATAGGTGCCCAAAAGGCAGTCCTGCTCTCCACCAGCAAGGTGCAGGAGCTGACCGCATCACTCAACCAAATGATTGGGCTACCGGAAGGAACAAAGCTAGAGCTCGTTCCCCCCGAACCTCTCGTCGAAAATGTCTCGCTAGCGGAAGCTACCGCGAAAGCGGCCGTGAATCCCGAGGTGATCGAGGCAGAGCAGACCGCCGTAAAAGCACATGCAGGCTTAATACTGACAAAATTGCAGTATGTTCCTACGGTCGCGATTGTCGGGGGTTACGCGAACCAAAACTTGGTCAGCAACGCTATTCTCCCCAAAGATTTCGGCTATATCGGCTTCATGGCCTCGTTCACCCTCTTCGATGGCTTTAAGCGCGAGCATGGAGTGAAAGAGGTCAAGGCACAAGCCGAAATGGCAGATCTGGGAGTGCAATTGACCAAGGCTAAAGTGGCAGCAACTGTCAAGAGCAGCTATTTGGAACTGGACCGATCGCGCCAACTCTCTCGATTGGCACGTCGGATGGCATCCGCGACTCAAGTGGTTGAGGCAAGTTACAAAACAGACGACCCGGCAGTCGCATCAGCGCGCGCAAAAATGGAAGCAGACATGTTTCGGGCCGAGCTCGAATATCGCCAGGCCTACACAAAACTGAAGGCTCTGATGGGCGTGCAATAAGCTGAAAGGCTCGGCTCTGGCACAAAACCAGCCCAAGCTGCCACTGATTACAGCTTTGCATATTCAGCTTTGGCAGCGACCAGGATGGGAATGTCCGGATCGGCGTCTTTCCAGAGTGTCAGGAAGTCCTGATACGCAGCCTTAGCTTTGACCTTCTCTCCCTGAATGACTAATGCACGTGCAAGTCCAAGATGTGCGAGTGCACCCGTAGCACAATTTTGAACGAGACTGCGGTGATCCAAGATTTTCTGGAACTCTTCCGCTGCCAGGGTACCTTGCCCAGCGGCCATGTACGCTTGTCCACGGATGTAAGCCGGGTAGATGCAGGAATAGTTCGGTTGTTCAACTCCGGTGCTCAATTCGAATGGAACTGCCCTCTGCAGAGTCTCGATCGCGGCAGTCGGGGCTTTGCGATGAAGCGCGATCTGTGCCCGGATGGTTGGCAGCCAGACCGATTGCGTAAGAGTATTCAGGGCAAAGCGCTTGTTCAAATCATCCGAAGTAGCCTGCGCTCGAGAGGCGTCCCCCATCAATGCCAGCGCTAGTCCTGCCTCACTGACCGCGTCGCGGCTTCCCGAGGCGAGCTTCAGCGCCGCATCCACTTTCTGCTTTGCCAAGCCGAAATTACCGAACAAGGCTTCGCGGAGCGCCCCATCCGCCATCCAGAAAGCCGCCGCTTCCTGGTTTTTTGCGCTTTCGGCAGACACAACCGTTCGCTGCGTGAGTTCCCGTGCTTTCTTGAGCCGGCCATAGTAGCCTTCCGTGCCTGCTTCCAACCCAAGGATCTCATTCTCCACATCGAGCTTGTCCTCGAACCATTCTGTCTGCTTGGCCATTTCCAGGGTATCGCCCTGCAAAAATGCCAGACTGTAGAGGTTCGTGTGCAGGGCTTCTTCGTCCATTTTCCTCGCGAATGCCTGATACGTGGCGTCCTTCGCCTCGGCCAGATGATTGACAGCGAGAGAATAAGTCCCGAGATTCTCGTAAGCAGTGACGTTCTCTGGGTACGATTCCAGCGACTTACGGGTTGCCTCCACCGCCTTTTCGTACTGCCCGATGCTGCCATACGCAACGCCTATGTTTAGAAAAGGTAGCCAGTCTCGGGGATACGATTGCATCCACAATTGATAAGTCTGTATGGTCTTCTCTTGCTCTCCGGTGACAAACCCATAGTAGGACGCGGTGATGCGCAGCTTGTCTCGTTCGCTTGCATGCTCGCGGAGCTCGAAGGCTTTGGTAATGTATTCGCCCGCCTTCGCTGGCTGACCAATATTCCGATACATTGTTCCAAGACGCGCGTAAGCTGCGGCGAAATTGGGGTCCAATTGAATTGCGTGCTCGTAAAAAGGAATCGCTGCCGCGCTGTTCTGCTTTCTTCCTAGGCTGTAGGCCTTCAATGCTTCGAGCGAGGGCGTCATCGCCTGATCAAGCGAGACATCGAATTGTTGGATTGAGTGCAGGGATTCTCCCAACTCGCCGCGCAACTTCGCTGACGCACTCCCCAACGCATCGAGGACCTGCTCCTTACTGGCTGCCACAGCCTGTTCCCTGGCGATGGGGTCATCGGTGGCGCAGTTGATGGCATTCAGCCCAACAACATATTGCCTCCCAAGCCCAGCGATCGATCCTCCGATGACTGCTTTGCTTCCGGTCCTCTGGCATACTTCGCGCGCAATGTCGTCCGTCAATCGTTGGCTGGGCTGACGGGTCATCTCTTTCAAGGCCGTCCGGATTTTGCTGTCCGAAACGATGTTGAGAAATGGGGATTGTCCGAGGTCCACCGCCAGGGCTTGTTTCAGTGCATCGTCGAAAACTGAATCTCCCGTGGTGTTCGTGAAATCGGCGAGCACCACGCTGTCTTTTTCCGTGAGGGCCGGTCCACGATGCCTTCCAAATAGGAACCAGCCGCCAATCGCAAGACAAAATGCCGCCATCGTCCCGGAAGCGATCCAAACATATCTCCGGTTCTTAGGTTTTCCGACGGTCTGCTCGACCCGCAACGGAGAGGAAACCCCGCTAGCCTGAGGAGGGGCTACCTTGGACGGAACTCCCAACTTCTTTAATGTCTCTGTTTCATCAACCTGAAGCGATTCTGTGGAGATTTTCAGTCGCTGAAGATCAGCCCGCATTTCCGCAGCGTCCCGGTAGCGCTGTTCCCGGTCCTTTTGAAGCGCTTTGTTCACAACGCGCTCTAACCCAACCGGCAAAGCTGGATTCAGTTGCACCGGCGTTTCAGGAGCGCGATTCAGAACACCGTCAAAAATATCGGCAGCGGAGTCTCCACGGAATGGCTGAAGCCCGGTCGCCATCTCGTATAACACGGCACCGAAGCTGAAAATATCGGTTCGCGCGTCCAGTGGCTTGCCACGCGCCTGCTCCGGAGACATATAAGCAATGGTTCCTACAGTCGATCCAACCGTAGTCAGAGAAGGATCCAGAGTCGCATCGGGACTTTCTTCATCCGCTGGCCTGGCCACCTTTGCCAATCCGAAATCCAGCAGCTTGGCTTGCGCGTCACTCGTGATGAAGATGTTTGCCGGCTTGATGTCGCGATGAATAATGCCTTTGGTATGCGCGGCACGCAACGCGTCTGTGATCTGGCAGCCGATGTCCAGAAGCACATCCGCTTTCAGAGGCTTCCCGCCAATCAATTGTTTCAGCGTCAGGCCTTCCAGGAGTTCCATGACGATAAATGTTTGGCCTTCCGCATCGCCAATTTCATGAATCGTGCAGATGTTGGGATGATTGAGTGCCGAGGCGGCTCGCGCCTCACGGCGAAATCGCTCGAGCATCTGGGGGTCTTGCGCTAGATCCGCCGGCAAGAACTTCATGGCAACGTGCCGGCCAAGGTTCAAGTCCTCGCCTTCGAACACCACACCCATACCGCCGGCGCCGAGCTGTCTAAGAACGCGATAGTGCGAAAAGGTTCTTCCGACCGGAGATTCCGTCATTGGGGACTCATCTTAGGTTGGCGAAATAGAGCGAGTCAACGAAGAGAGGGTGCCTTGAGCGTCAACTCCTCATCAACGCATACTTACCGGACGAGCAGGTCCAGGCGTTCCAGATTATCGGTTCCCCGCCAATCAGGAATTCCTGCCCAATGGACAGAACTCACTCGCGACGTTCATGCCTTCAGCACGATCAACCCATTCTTCAATGCAAATAAGACCATGTCGGCGCTGCTCGTGAGGTTGAACGATTCACGAATGCGCTGTTTGTGGAACTCCACCGTCTTCTTACTCAAATCTAAGAGATCGGCGACTTCCTTCGCAGGCCGCCCCTCGGCAGTCAATTGGAGAACTTCTCTTTGTCGCGAGGTCATCGGTCTGGAGTACTGTTTGGCTCTTGCCTTCGTTAACGCCCAGTCGCCCGTTCTGAGCTTCGGGGTCAAATAGGACTTGCCCATCAATACCTGATCAATTGCATTCAGCAGTTCCTGCCCGGTAGAGTGCTTCAGGACAAATCCGATGGGACCCATTTCCAGGGCCGCGGCGGCAAGGTTCGGGTCGTCCTGTATGGTCAAAAAGATGAACTTGACGTGGGGGACTTGCTGTTTGATTCGTCGGGCAGCATCCAGTCCATTTAGCATGGGCATGGCAACTTCCAGTACGATTGCGTCAGGCCGCAACCGGACAGCCTCCGACACTAGAGAATGGCCTTCGTTCACTATCCCAATGACGGCATAGGTCTTCTCCAGATAGCCGCCCAGGGCGTCAGCGAATACAGCCTGGTCGTCTGCGATCAGGATGCGTGGACGTGTTTCGTTCAAAAACACGCTTTCCGAAGCCAATCTGCGCTCCCGATAACGAGTGGTTCGCGCATGTCGTTGAGAATGGATAGAGGGATGCATCTTAGGTGAATTTCTCCGATTTATTTTTGGCAAGGGCGTACCAGTGGACCTGAATCCCGCTGGATGCTTCAGGTCCTTCGCCTAAGAGCACTATAGGAATGGAACAGTGAGGCAGTCTACTGCCCTTTAGGGAAGGTCCCCTTCCCCCGGGGGATTTGTTATCCACGCCGTAATCAGGCAATCACTATCGAGTTTTTGATTTAAGGGGCCAATTGGGAGGAGGGACAACAACAGCGCGGAGTTTTTCAATTGCCCGATGGCACTACGACGATGCGCGGCGGCGCAAAGTACACCCAGCGCGGAGGCGGCTTCCCCTCCCCTCTCTGCTTCGTTGTGCCGGCATCATCAAAACTGCCACGGATCACACCGGCGCGACGGACTCGGGTTACATCGCGGACTCCGTCGATGCCTATTTCCCCGTCGAGACAATTCTTGCGGAGGCCCTGAACAGACCCGCTTTAGTATTCCTCCGGGACAAATCGACGGCCCTTAAGCGTTGCCTGATCGTTATAGCTTTCTTTTTCCTTGCGTTTCGGCAATTTGATCTTCTCGTGAGGAACCTTCTTATAGGGAATCAAGCTGAGCAAATGGGAGATACAATTCAGACGGGCCTTGCGCTTGTCGTCGGAGCGGACCAGGTACCACGGAGCGTGCTCCGTATCAGTAGCCTGTAGCATTTTGTCCCGCGCCCGCGAATAGTCGTACCAGTGGCTAAAAGATTCGAGGTCCATCGGGCTCAACTTCCACTGGCGGAGGGGATCCTTGATGCGCGCTTCGAACCGGCGTTGCTGCTCCTTCTGACCAACTTCCAGCCAGTATTTGATCAGGACGATCCCGGCATTGACGATGTAGTGTTCCACCGTCGGGCAGAGTCTAAGGAAAATTTGATATTCATCCTTGGAACAAAACCCCATCACGTGCTCGACTCCGGCGCGGTTATACCAGCTGCGGTCGAAGATCACGATCTCGCCGGCGGCCGGGAAATGATTCATAAAGCGCTGGATATACATCTGTGTTTTCTCGCGGTCCGAAGGGGCTGGCAGCGCTACCAACCGGAATACTCGTGGACTTACCCGCTCTGTGAGGGCGCGGATCGTGCCACCTTTGCCGGCGGCATCGCGGCCTTCGAAAATTACAATTACCCGCAACCCTTTGTATTTGACCCAGGCCTGCAATTTGCAAAGTTCGGCTTGGAGCCGCCGCAGCTCCTTTTCGTATTTTTTCCCCTTCAGAGGTTTTTCTTCCTCTGACGCAGCCTTTTTGGCCATTGAAGTGACTCCTTAAACGTGAATAGAGACTTAACGTCGTCCCACAATGTGAATCATGGGATGTTCCAGCTTTTTTGGTGGAGTGTGCCCCATACCCTTACCATTTACCCCGATCCGACACCGGCGACAACTAGGAAAAGCCCTAGTGGGCAAGCCGGAAGAGGTTCCGTCCACAACAATTAAGACGACATTTGCGGAGAAACATAAAGCAGGGTTCCAGGGAGCGGTTGGTGTAGGACTAGGGTAATTCCCAGTTGTTGTGAGCGTGCGCCTCATCTAGAACTTAGGTGAGATGAAATTCATGCTCCAACGCGGGGTCTTGTTGGGGATAGTCATGCCAGCCGGCAACGTCCTCGCCGCAGTGCAGGAACACGGCCTGCCGCAGTCCGCCGTCAAAATCGAACATTGGGGCGGCTTCGTAACCAACTCTATGGTGGTCAGTTGGATTGTCGCGATCGCCCTGATCGTTTTCGCCAGAATCGCGACTCGGAACATGACCGGTGTCCCAAGCGGGGCTCAGAACTTCCTGGAATGGCTTATCGAAGGTCTCTACGATTTCTTGGAAAGCATTATTGGCCCACAGCTGGTAAAGCGCACGTTTTGGTTTCTGGCGACCATTTTCATTTTCATTTTGTCTGCAAATTGGTTTGGTCTCATTCCTGGAGTCGGCTCGATTGGGTGGGGACATCAGACTCCCAACGGCTTCGTGGTGGAACAACCGCTGCTCCGCGGAGCGAATGCCGATCTGAATCTTACCTTCGCCATGGCCCTGATTTTCTTCGGCTGTTGGATCGTTTGGGCGATACAGGAAGATGGTTTCATTGGATTCCTGAAGGAATTATTTGCGCCCAAGGGCGAGACATCTGGTTTCTTGAAAGTGCTGATGGTCGTCGTCTTTTTTGCGTCCGGCTGTCTGGAAATTATTTCCATCCTGTTTCGGCCGATCTCCCTCAGCTTTCGTCTCTACGGCAACGTCTTTGCGGGAGAGACCATGCTGGAAACCATGGCAAAACTCAAGCCCGGTTTTGGCTGGTTGCTGCCCATTCCCTTTTACTTTATGGAATTGTTGGTGGGCTTGGTGCAAGCCTTGGTTTTCATGTTGTTGTGCGCTGTATTCACGCTGTTGATTTGTCAGCACGAGGAAGCGACACCGGCGGCAGAGCCTAAGGTTGAATAAGGAATTTCCGCCAGCTTGACCGTGTTTAATCGCGGGAGCCAGCGAGATAGCAAAGGAAGGTACGGAATATGTTTGCACTCATGTTGTTAGGAGAAATAACCGGAAGTCTCCATGTTGGCTTGGCGGCGTTGGGAGCAGCACTGGCTGTGGGACTCATCGGCATGAAAGCTTCCGAAGCAGTGGGAAGGAATCCCGGCGCATCAACGAAGATTATGGTCCAGGCAATCCTGGCCATTGCCTTCGCCGAAGCCATTGTGTTCTACGCCTTGTTCCTAGTGAAACAGTGATGACCGGCAGGGGGTAGAGGCATGAATGCTTGTATTTTCTTGATCGCCGCCCAGAGTGCTGAGAGCGATGGCCAGATCGCGCAGATCGCCCGTACCTTCGGCGTAGACTGGCCGCATTTGGGTGCGCAAATCATCAGTTTCTCGATCGTGTGCGCCATCCTCTACAAGTTCGCTTATCGCCGCATTCTCGCAATGCTGGAACAGCGGCGTCAACAAATCGCACTCGGGATCGCTAACGCGGAAAAAATCAAAGCGGAGTTAGACAAGACCGAAAGCCAGCGCCTGGAAGTCATGGCCCAAGCCCACATCCAGGGGTCTAAATTCATCGAAGAAGCCCGCGCCGCAGCAGCCCGCGTCCAGCAAGAGGAAACCAGCAAAGCGATTGCCGCTGCCGCACAGATCATGACCAAGGCCCACGAAGCCGCGGCGCTGGATCACGACCGTATGCTTGCCGAACTTAAACGTGAGGTGGGCAAACTTGTGGTGCAGGCAACGGCCACCGTGACAGGAAAGATTCTGACCTCAGAGGACCAGCAGCGCCTGGTCGAGGAAACGTCCAAACAGATTGCGGTCTAACCATGAAAATCACCAAAAAAGCGAAACGCGAAGCCAAGCAGCTGTACCGCTTTTGCTTGGTGAACGGCTTGCTCGACGAAAACCGTGCCCGGCAAGTCGTGCACCGCGTAGTCGCAACTGGTGAACGGGATTGCATTCCCCTTCTTGCCCATTTTCTGCGGTTGGTAAAACTCGACCGCGCCCAACACACAGCCACCGTCGAGAGCACCACCCCACTATCAGTTGATTTACAGAAGGCTGTGCAAAGCAGCTTGGAGCGTCGATACGGACAAGGATTGACCACCACGTTCGCCCAACGCCCGGAGTTGATTGGCGGCATGCGCATTCAAGTGGGATGCGATGTCTATGATGGCAGTGTGCGTGCCGGGCTCGCGGCCTTGGAAAAAAGTTTCTGAAGCAAGGTGACTATGACTGACTTACTCAAGGAAATTCAGGATCAAATCGCTACCGCAAAATCTACGGCGGCAAAGCAAAACGTTGGGGTCATCCGGGAAGTTGGCGACGGCGTTGCAAAGATCGAAGGTTTGAGCGACGCCATGCTGAACGAGATGATCGACCTCGGCAATGGCGTCACCGGTCTGGCATTGAATCTTGATGAGACCGAAGTCGGCGTCGTGATTCTCGGGGACTACACGCAACTCAAAGAGGGTGGTGAAGCGCGCACCACCGGCAAGCTTTTGCAAGTGCCCGTGGGCAAGGGTCTCCTGGGCCGCGTTGTAAACCTGCTGGGCGAGCCTATCGATGGCAAAGGGCCAATCAAGAGCGACAAAACTTATCCTGTCGAAAAAACAGCGCCAGGCATTATTCGCCGCCGCTCCGTCAACCAACCCGTACAGACCGGCATCATGCCGATTGATGCAATGATTCCGATTGGTCGCGGCCAGCGCGAATTGATCATCGGTGATCGTGGGACTGGCAAGACCACAATTTGCATCGACACAATGATTAGTCAAGCTCGGCTGAATAAAGCCGCCGAATTGGCTGGTGACAAGGACTACCGACCGCTCTACTGCATCTACGTCGCG